>URBM01000076.1 GCA_900545995.1 uncultured Collinsella sp.
TCCTGAGATGTCTCGTGGGCTCGGAGATGTGTATAAGAGACAGGTCGAGGGCCATCCCGATAACGTCGCCCCCGCTATCCTGGGCGGCGCCGTCTGCTCCTTTACGCCGACCGATTCGCTCCCCCAGTGCCTGCGTTACGAGGTGAGCGACCGTTTGCGTTTTATTACCGTGATTCCGCCCTACGAGGTGCACACGAGTGAGGCGCGCAAGGTCGTGCCACAGGAAATTCCGCTCTCCACCGCCGTGTGGCAGATGGGCCGCATCGCCGGCATGACGCGCGGCTTGGAGACTGGTGACCTGGACCTGATTGCCGCCGCTAATGACGACCGCATTCAGGAACCCTATCGTCGCCGCTTGATTCCCGACTACAACGCCGTGCGCGACACCTGCCTTAACGGCGGCGCTAAGACCATCTGGATCAGTGGCTCGGGCTCGACCCTCATGGCTGTGACCGACGACACCATCGTGGCAAAGTTCCTGCAGGTCAAGCTGCGTGAGCAGTTCCCCAAGTGCGACACGCACATTCTGACGTGCGACACGGAAGGCGCCCAGATCGAATACCTGTAGTCGCCGTCCCGTATACCCGCCGGGGAGGCCAGGGGCTTTGCCCCCAAATCGTCCTCGGACATGGCAGGACCCCCGCTGCGCACTTCGTGCGGCGGGGGCCCTGCCGTCCTGCGGAAAGATTTGGGGGCAAAGCCCCTGGCCTCCCCTACGTTAACTTCGCTGACGGCGGCTACAGGGACCTACACTCTGGAAAGTCGCCGGGCTGATAGTTGCTTTTTATTGATAGAGGCTCTTACTAGGTTGGAGCACTTCCTAGAGGCGGGCTTCGACTGTGTGCATGGTTTACGCGGCGCTGGGTTCTTTGTATTCGAAGACTGGTTCTAGGAGGTCTTCGATGTTGCAGTGGAGGGCTTTTGCTATGGCTCTTACGCTTGTTACCGAAGCTTCGTTGATGTTTCTCTGACGCTGCTCGTACATTTGGATTGAGCGGAGTGACACACCCGATTCGTATGCTAGGTCTTGCTGGGTTTTCTTAAGCTTCTTTCTTGCTAATGCAAGTTTTGTTTGCCTGGACGCTTTCTTCGCCATATCGCAGACGAGACGAGCCACGCGTTCCTCCGAGGCTTCGTGCCAGGGGTAGTACAGACTGCGTAGCACATCAAATGGAACGACATGCAGCAAATCTTCGAAAGACTCTCCTAGGCGCCACTGAAGGTATGCCAATATCCAGCCTGTCCAATATTCCGGTGTCTTTTCGAATCGGTAGGTTCGATTTGGCATCGGCCTTGATTGATAGCCCGACCTTTCGGCGATAAGCGCGAACAGCTCAACACCCGATTTTCCCGACACTACCCATGCGTTGCCGCGTTCGAACTCGCGAGCTACGCCGCTCAGGCAAAAGAGTTCAGCAACTTCCGATCCTTCTGCTCCATAATCGTTAACGGCATAGTCAAAGCAGTCGCCGAGGTTGTTCATTGCGTCCTCGAGGTAGTAGACGGGGTATGTCCTACTCGGCCCACAATCCGTTAACTCTTGGATCATTTAAATCAACCCTCCCTGTCATCAAATCCCTAATGTAGACACCCTCAGAGTCGAACCCATTCACAGTTTCCAAGTACTTGCGCCGCGCGTTCTGCTCTCGCTTAAAGCGCTTGGGATAATACTCAGATCCCAACGCCTGCTTCCATTCGCGGAATCTGATTGCTGAGAACGCGCGCTCGCTCATAAGAGCGTATTGGATGCCCAAATCGCCCAAACGCATAATGAGTTGCAGTTGCCTAAGTGAGATCATGCCGTTGACAAACTGTCTTGCAAACGAGAAATAAGAATCGTCTGCGCGATAGCCTCGAATAACGTCATAAGGAGAAACATCAATTAAGCAGTTATCAAGTAAATAGCGAAGCCCCTCGCGTGCTACTGGCGTTGAAACATTGAACTCTCTGTTATTCGCCAGAATTGCAAGCCAGTTGAGAATCGAGAACTCACCTGATTCCAAATCCAAAATCGCAAGGCCATCTAAATCAAGCTCATATCGATTGGCAATGCCATCGGCCTCGGTCCGGCATGCCCATTCCATCGCCATTTCCTCATGTGGCGTGCAATAAAACCCACGACCATAGTCATTGAATTGTCTGCATTTATCCAACGACGGATGCTCGACAACAACCTCCGACCCGTGCCAAAGCTCCATTGTGACCTCCAAATACAAATATCACCCCAGTGATAGTGTACCAACAACTATCACTGGGGTGATATAGATAGATGCAACTATTGCCTGCCAAGAGCCCTTACTAGAGGCAGGCCTCGGCGATGCGCTTTTTGAGTTCGTCGATGCCGATACCGGTCTGGGAGCTTGTGATGATCACGTTTTCGGCAGGGACGTTGAGCTGCTTTTTGATGGCTGCTGCCTGGCGGGCCTGTTGGGTGCGGCTGAGCTTGTCGGCCTTGGTGAGGCAGACGATAAAGTTGAACTCGTTGCCCTGCAGGTAGTCGATCATGTCATGGTCGAGCTTACTGGGGTCGTGACGAATATCCACCAGCGATACGACCAGGTTAAAGCTGCGCTCGGAGTCAAAGAAGTCGCCGATGAGCTCGGCCCAGCGGTCGCGCTCGGCCTTGGAACGGCGGGCGAAACCGTAACCCGGCAGGTCGACAAAGTGCACGTCGTCGGCCTCGAAGAAGTTGATGTTGCTCGTCTTGCCCGGTGTGCTCGAAACCTTGACGAGGTTCTTGCGGCCAAAAAGCTTGTTCATGATCGACGACTTGCCCACGTTGGAGCGGCCGACGAAGCTCACCTCGGGGCAAGTGGACTCGGGAATCTGCGAAACCTTGCCATAGCTGGCAACGAACTTGGCAAGCTGGTAGTTAATGGAATCGGCCATGGACACTCCTTGGTCGTAGGTTCTTACAAAAAAAGCGCGCTAATAGATAGCAGCGATACGGCGAACGATATCGAGCGTAATGCCACTCGCGGTGCGGGCATACTCGAACAGGTCGAACTCGCGGTCGCAAATCGCATCGTACGCCTCGTCACAATTATCGCTGATAGCGCGCAGCACCAGGCAATCGACACCATTTTTGGTTGCGACGTGGGCAATTGCCGCGCCCTCCATGCCGACACAATCGGCATGCGTCGCCTCGATAGCGTCGTTGCGCATGGCGGCGCCCGTCACAAAGCGGTTACCCGTGGCAATCGTGCCGACCAGGAACTGCTTTGCGCCCTCGTTCGAAGCTGCTGCATTTGTCGAAGCATCAACAAACCCACGCTCAGCAAGCACATCGGCAGCAATATCGACCAGCGCAGGCGTCGAGCCAAACTCCTCGAGCCCCGGTGCAGACTCGGCGATAAGCGCAGTATCGGTATCCAGATAGCGCAGGCATTTGCCGATGACCACGTCGTCGATATGGAGCTTGGGGTTCAAACCGCCCGCGATACCCGAAAGCACAACTGCCTGCGGAGCATACTTGCTAATGAGGTGCTGTGTTGCGGCGGCAGCGTTCACCGTGCCCATACCCGCCGTCGTGGCGACAATCGACAGGCCGTCGAGCCCGCCGGTCACAACGTTCAAGCCCGCCTCCTGTACCATGCAAACGTCGCTCAGCTCTTCCTTAATCTGCATGATCTCTTTTTCGAGCGCACCGATAATCGCGATGGTAGCCATACCATTCCCCAAACCTATACGAAATTCTCAACCAAGGTATGGTACCAGCATTTTGTTTGACCTCGCCAAACGAACACGCTAAGCCAGCGCAGCTCGCGTATCAAACAGAGCCTTTGCAATCGCAGCCGTAACCTCGCTCGAGCGGTCGCTCCACGGCATCGATGTCATGACGCTCATGACATAGGTACGGCCATCGATGTCGATAAGGCCCGCATCGCATGTCGAATAGCAACCGTCCTCGCTGATCCAACCCGCCTTGTTGCACATCTTAAAGGGTAGTCAATTTGGGACGGGCTTGTTAGCCGATGGCCGACCTGAGCTCCGCACGGCGCTTTTTCATACCGGTCATAACGGCATTGCGCAGCTCGGGCATGCGCGCGGTATCCATCTGGGGCACGCCCTCAAGCTTATAGGGAATGCCCAGTTGCTCGTACTTGACGACACCCATCGTGTGATACGGCAGCATCTCCAGGCCGACCACGTTATGCCACGGGGCAATCAGGCGGCCGAGCGCCTCGCACTCCTCCACCGTGTCGGTAATGCCCGGCACCACCACGTGGCGAATAACAACCTTAATCTTGCGACGGGCAAGCTCATCGCCAAACGCCAAGATGCGTGCGGGATCGCAACCAGTCAGCTTTTTATGCTCGACCGGGTCGGCATGCTTAATATCGAGCAGTACCATGTCGGTCTCGTTGAGCACGGCATCGAACTTCTCGGGGTGGTTGGGGTCAAATGCATAGCCACAGCTATCTAGGCAGGTATGTACACGACCATCGGGGTTGTTGTGCATTGCACGGAACAGGTCGGCCAAAAACTCAGGCTGTAGGAGCGGCTCGCCGCCGGACACCGTAATGCCACCGCTGCGATAGAACTCGTGGTTACTCTGGAACTCGTCCATCAGATGCTCGACGGTCACCATGGTGCCGCCGTTAACCGACCAGGTATCGGGATTGTGGCAATACGCGCAGCGCATGGGACAGCCCTGAACAAACACCACAAAGCGGATGCCGGGTCCGTCGACCGTTCCCATCGTCTCGATTGAATGCACGCGGCCTAGGGCAAATGCGGAATCCTCAGGACGAGCGTCCACACCCTCAAGCGTCATCTCAGCCATTCCCGCTACCTTGCCTCTCCTTGGATGCAACCAATTAAAATGCCAGAGCCATTCTAGCCCATGCGCTTGCGTTTAAACGTCTCGGGCTAGAATGGCACGTTTTAATCTATCCCCCATCACCATGGCTGGGGGCTACGTCGAGATGTCAGGCTGGAGAACGCTCGCCTGCGACCTTTACGCCTTAAGCGTGAGCACCGCACCGAAGGCGGTCGGGCCGCAGTGGCTCGAGATGACGCCACCAACCTGAGTCCAGGTGACGTCCTTAAAGCCAAGATCGTGTGCATAGACTTCCATGTCGTCGCGCAGCTCCTGGGAAAGGCCCACCGAATACGCCAGCCCAATGTGCGAGTAGTCAATCTCGCCCTTGGCGACCATGTGATCAATAAAGGCGCGGGCGCACTTGAGCATAGAGCCGCGAAACTTCTTAGTCGCCACGAACTTGCCGCCCGTTACCTCAATGCAGGGCTTGATCTTGAGCAGATGGGCACCGAGGAATGCCACGTTGGACAAACGACCGCCCGCCTTAAGGAAGGCAAGATCAGTAGGAACAAAGCCCAGCAGCACGCGGTCCATGACGGAGTTCGTAAATGCAAAGATCTCGTCGACGGTGGCATCGGGACGAGCCTCAATATACTTGGCGGTCTCGACGGCAACCAACGACTGACCCACCGAGACAAAGCGCGTGTCCATGGAGAACACGTAGTCGCGCCCCTTAGCTGCAATCTTGGAGGACTGATGTGAGCAGGTCGTGACTTCGGAATACGCGAGATGCAAAATGGTCGCGTCGGGCTGCTCAGCGTGAATGCGGTCGTACACGTGAGCAAAATCCGCAGGCGCGCAGCCACTGGTCTTGGGCATCACGCCAAACTCATTGCAGCGCGAATAAATCTCGAGCGGATCGATCGAGCCGTCCTCGACGGTCTCGTCGCCAATCGTGACATGCATAGGCACGCGCACGATGCCGTAGCGCTCGCAGAGCTCCGGCGTCACATCCGACCCAGACTCGACCACGATTACGTACTTGCCCATTAATATCACGACCCATCTCGACATTGGCTTTTCAATACATGACACGCGCGCCGCGCTGTTGCACAACGGCATCTAAGCGCCAAAGAGACGCCGCCCCTTGCGCACAACAAAGGACAGCGTCTCCCTGGAAAACTCCGTGCTTATCTGAGATTCTACACAGTTTATTAAGGAGTGTTACTTATTCCGCAAACGGTCGCTATGCGCGATAAACGGTAGTTGGCCGCGGCAACTGCGACACATTCCGCCCAACAAGTCCAATCGTGCTCCATACACGGTTAATGAGCGAGGCGGTAGAAATTCATCGACGCCGCACCCTCGGCATGCAGCTCCATCGCCGGAACCGCCGGCGAATAGGTACGGCTCGTAAGTGCCGCCTCGCCGCCGTTGGCAAAAATCTCGACCATCGTAGTGTCCGAAAGCACGCGCAGGTCGCGAAGCTCGCTGAGCTCGATCGACCTCTGGTCGCGCCCATAGCCTTCGCCACCCATGTCAAGGGTAAGCATCCCGTCTGCATAGCGCACAAAGACACCCTTGCGGATCTCGAGCTCGACCATCTTGGCGCCCTCACAGGAAACCACAAGGTCAAACAGGCGGCCCGGCTCCTCAACGGTTTCACCGCCTGTCGCGCGAACGCAGTCGCCGCGCATCCTCTCAATCTCGTGCGCCGGCTGCTGACAGAGCTTACCATCGCGCATGTTCAGCTCTCTCGGCACCGTCAACGCGCACTGCCACCCGCGTGCCACCGTCGGGCTTTCTGCCGTCGCATCGGGGCAGCCCGACCATCCGATCATCAAACGCCGACCCGCAGCATCCTCAAAGGACTGCGGTGCGTAGAAATCAAAGCCGGCATCGACCATCGGGGGCATGCCCTGCCCGGTGATCTTAAAACTCGGCGCCTCCCAATCGGCCTCGATGGGAAACCACACGCACTGGTGCGGATTGCGGTAACGCCAACCATCGGCGGACACACCCTGCGGACAGCAAACGAGAATAAGCTCACCATCGAGCTCAAACAGATCGGGGCACTCCCACATAAAGCCAAACTTCTCGCCCAACTCAATGCGCGTCGCATAGCTCCAGTCCTCTAGATCGCTCGAGGTATAGACAAGCACGCAGCCGCGGTCGTCTTTCGTACGAGCGCCCAGAACCATGTAGTAGATACCATCGTGTTCAAGGATCTTGGGGTCGCGTACGTGCGTACCGATATCGTCGGGGTAATCGACCGGCCCAACAGCCACACGCTTCTTGCCCAATTCGTCGGGATTCTCGGCAACCATATGAATTTGGTTTTGCTCACGGCCCGTCAACACGTAGTCGTAATCATCGCGGTCAAAATGCTTGACGTTGCCGGTATAGAAGTAGTGAATCTTGCCGTCGTGTACAAAGGCAGAACCAGAATACGCTCCGCTCGAATCCAAATCGGAATCGGGAAACAGCACGGGACCGTGATTCTCGTAGGTCACAAAATCCTTTGTCGTCAGATGGTTCCAAAGCACTGGACCGCCATGCGCAGCATCGAACGGATCGTATTGATGATAGATGTGATACGTATCACCAATCTGAACCAAACCGTTGGGGTCGTTGAGCCAGCCAAGCTCAGGCTCCACATGGAACAGGAGCCTATCGGGGTCGGACGCGATGCGACCCGCCGTCTCGTCCTGTCCAGCTCGCCACTGCTCATAGTCCGCGCGTGTCACCTTATTTTTTTGATTAAACATCGCCGTTGACTTTCTCGTCTATGGGGAAGGACGCTCGACTCACACGAGTCGAACGCCCTTCCTCAAATGGACTTATCCTCAGATTACGCTGAACGGCTCAACTAGAAGCTAACGTCGAAGCCAGCGCCAGCGCCCTCTTCATCGGTGGTCGGCACGCCCTTTGCCTTGTTGTAGGCAAAGATCAAGACGATCGGCACGATAAAGGCGATGAGATTGCCGGCCACATACCACACGAGCGTCTCGGGCGTAACGATGAGCAGGCCAAGCACACCGGTCAGACCCTGACCGATAGCGCGCACCTCAAAGAGCTTCACGAAGGCACCGCCGCAGCCTGCACCGATGCAAGCGCAGACGAACGGGATGATCGAGTAGCGCATGTTTGCAGCAAAGATTGCGGGCTCGGAGATACCGACCAGCGTCGGGATAAAGGACGACATGCAGATGTTGCGCTCTTTGGAGTGCTTCTTGTGGATGAGATACATGCCGATGGCGCCGCCGCCCTGGGCGATGATGGAAACCGACCAGATGGCCTGGATGTAGTTGAAGCCGGTCGTGGCAACGAGGTTGGCCTCAATACCCTGGATGAACTGATGCGTACCGGTAACGACGAGCGGCTGCAGGAACGCGGCGAAGACAAAGGCGCCAAAGACGCCCATCCTGTTGTACAGGACATCGATTACGCCAGCGAGGACGTCGCCGATCAGGTTGCCGAGCGGGCCGAACACGGTGAACAGGGCAACGTTAGCAAGAATCAGGGTAACGGTCGGGACAAAGACAAACGAGACGACCTCGGGGATGTACTTCTGGGCAATCTTTTCGACCTTGGCCATAAACCAGGCAGTCAGGATTGCAGGGAACACGCCGCCCTGGAAAGCAACCATGGGGATGGAGAGCGGACCAAAGTTCCAGTACTCAGCACCCGTCGGATCCATAACGAACGTGTTGCGGTTCATAAGGCTCGGGTGAACCATGACGATACCGACGAGGATGCCCAGAATCGGGTTACCGCCAAAACGCTTCACCGCGCTGTACATAACCAGGACAGGCAGGTAGTCAAACGTGGTGGCGATAATGGCAAAGAAGCTTGCGAGGTTCTTGAGGAACTCGCTGTGGTCGGCAAGGCTGCCCTCCATGCCAAAGAGGCCGTTGGCAACGATCAGCGACTTAAGGCCGATGATGATAGCAGCGCCGACGAAAGCGGGAATGATGGGGATAAAGATATCCGAGAATACCTTGAGGACCGAGAAGAACTTGCCCTTCTTGTCCGCCTCGGCACCCTTGACCTCGGAAGCGCTGATCTCCTTAACGCCCGTCAGAGCCATAAACTCATCGTAGACCTTGTTGACGGTACCGGTACCGAAGATGATCATGAGCTGGCCGCTGTTGTACAGCACGCCCTTGACGCCATCGATGTTCTAGAGCTCGGCCTTGTTGTACTTGCTCGTATCCTTGAGCACCAGACGCAGACGCGTAACGCAATGCGTGGCGCCCTCGATGTTCTCCAGACCGCCGACGTTATCGACGACTTGCTGAGACACTACTTTGTAGTCCATGTTCCTCTCCATTCCCTTACGAAATCATAAAACGTTTTGATGCCATTACAGAGACGCGATCGTTGCATTTGCGCACTTGAGCGTACCGTCGGTGACCGTCAGTGCCACACCCTGGCCCTGCTTATTGCAGAAGCGCGCGTTAAGCGCAACATCATCGACAAAGATGGTCGCGATATCGTCGTCAACGACCAGGCGCACATGATGAGTGCCCTCGCCCTTAAAGAACAACGGACGCTCGAGGCCCATGTTGTTGACCTGGAACCACGGATACTGGGGGGCCGCCGTAAACTCGAGCTTGCCCTCACGCAGGTTGGCGCGGAACTCATAGGCAAGACCGGACTCGGCG
>URBM01000077.1 GCA_900545995.1 uncultured Collinsella sp.
GGGCGCTCGCTATCAGCATGATCGCCACGGGCTCGTCCATCGCGCAGATCTTTGGCCTGCCTCTCGGTCGCGCCATTGGCTTGGCCGTGGGCTGGCGCATGACGTTTGCCGTGGTCGGGGGCCTCTCAGCCATCGCGGTCGTCTACCAGGCAGCGGTGTTCCCGGCCATGCCGGCGGGTGAGCGCTTTACCGTCAAACAGCTGCCCGAGCTGCTCAAGAACCCGCTCCTCATCGCGCTCTACGCAGTCACGGTCTTCATGGCGACCGGCTATTACGCAAGCTACAGCTATATCGAGCCCTTCCTGGCGCAGGTCGCGCACGTCGATGCGGGCGCCATTACCATGACGCTGACGGCGTTTGGCTGCTCTGGTTTGCTCGGAAGCTGGCTGTTTGGCCGCCTGTTCGATGGGCATCGCTTCCCGTTCTTGGCTATCACGCTCTCCGGCGTGCCGGTGGCCCTGCTGCTCATGGGGCCGGCCGCATCTTCGCTCGTGACAGTGCTTGCCGTCTGCGCACTGTGGGGTTGCTGCGCCACGGCCTTTAACGTGGCGTTTCAGGCCGAGCTCATCAAGTGCACGTCGGCAGATTCGTCGGCCGTCGCCATGTCGATCTTCTCGGGCCTGTTTAACCTCGGTATCGGCACGGGCACCGCAATCGGCGGCGCCGTGGTTTCGGGTCCCGGTATCGCTTGGATCGGCTTTGTGGGCGGGGCGATTGCCGTCGTGGGCGTTATCCTCGCCATCACGGTGATGTTCCCAGCCATCCGCCGCGCCAAGCCCGTCGCCTAGCCACGTCCCCTCATCAGTTGCGGTGGAATAGTTCCTGTTTAAGGCCTTTGAAGGCCCAAGCAGGAACTATTCCACCGCAACTTATTTTGGGGGAGGGGATACAAGCTGGGCATACAATGGATGTCGTTGTGTTGAGCTTACCGGGAGGTTGCTATGTGGGCATACGAGACGACGTTCTATCAGATCTATCCGCTGGGCTTTTGCGGAGCTCCGCGCGAAAACGCCGCCCCCGTTGCCGAGGATGAGCTCGCCCAGGCCGCCGATGTCGAACCCAACCCCGATGCTCCTATCATGAAGATTGCCCAATGGGCCGACTGCCTGCAAAAACTCGGCGTTGGCGCTGTGCTCATCAACCCGCCGCTCGAGTCCGATAGTCACGGCTACGACACGCGCAGCCTGCGCCATATAGACCGTCGCCTGGGCGGGGATGCCGACTTTGCCGCCGTATGCGACACGCTGCACGCCCATGGCATCCGCGTGGTGCTCGATGCCGTCTTCAACCACGTCGGTCGCGGCTTTTGGGCCTTCCGCGATGTGCAGGAGCGCAAGTGGGATTCGCCGTACAAGGATTGGTTTCACATCAGTTTTGACGGCGACTCCTGCTATGGCGACGGCTTTTGGTACGAGGGCTGGGAGGGTCATTTTGAGCTTGTGAAGCTCAACCTGCAAAATCCCGCTGTGGTCGATTACCTGCTCGAGTCTGTGCGCCGTTGGGCCGACGTCTTTGGCGTCGACGGCCTGCGCCTGGACGTCGCCTACATGCTCGACCGCGACTTTATGCGCCGCCTACACTCCTTTACCCGTGAGCTCAAGCCCGGCTTTGTGCTCATCGGCGAGACGCTCCACGGCGACTACAATCAGATCGTCAACGACGAGATGCTCGACTCGTGCACTAATTACGAGTGCTACAAGGGCCTGTATTCCAGCTTTAACTCGGTCAACATGTTCGAGATCGCCCATTCGCTGCACCGTCAGTTTGGCGGCGACCCTTGGTGCATCTACCGCGGCAAACATCTGCTTTCGTTTGTCGACAACCACGATGTGCCGCGCCTGGCAAGTATCCTCACCGACAAATCCTGCCTGCGTCCCGCCTATGGCATGCTCTTTGGCATGCCGGGCATCCCGTGCGTCTACTATGGCAGCGAGTGGGGAATTGCTGGCGAAAAGGGCGGCCCCGATGGCGACTGGGCGCTGCGACCTGCGCTCAATGAGCCTGCGCCCAACGAGCTGACGGCGTTCATCACGCAGCTTGCGCACCTTCGCTCGGCCGACGACGCGGCTGCCCGTGCTCTCAACTACGGTGCCTATCGCAACGTGGTGATCCAGAACAAGCAGCTGCTGTTCGAGCGCGCCTGCGACGACGCGGCGGTGCTCGTGGCGGTGAATGCCGTGGGTGAGCCTTACACCTTTGGCGCCGGCGAACTCAACGGCTCCTTCGTCGACCTGCTTGCCGACGATGCGCCCACGGTCGAGCTGACGGGCTCCCTTGAGCTTGCACCCTACGAGGTGCGCTATCTGTTGAGAGCCTAGCCCATGGCCGTGTCTGACGAGGGCTATCAACATATTGAGCATGGGTTTGAGCCCGTGTTTGACGAGCACTCGCGCGTTTTGGTGCTCGGGTCGTTTCCCTCGGTGCTTTCGCGCGCCAATGCCTTTTATTACGGCAACCCTCAGAATCGCTTTTGGCGTGTGATGGCCACGTGCCTCGGTATGCCTGTGCCGCCCAACGAGGGCGATCCTTTGGCAAGCGGTGAGCCCGCGACGCTCGATGCCTCCATTGCCGCCAAGCGGGCCATGCTGCTGAACGGCGGCGTGGCCCTGTGGGATGTGGTCGAGAGCTGCGACATTAAGGGCTCGAGCGACGCGAGCATCCGCAACGTTGTGCCGGCACATATCGAGCGCATTACCGGCGCAGCTCCCATTGAGCAGGTGATATGCAACGGTGGTACAGCTGGCCGGCTCTACAAGCGCTATCTACAAGAGCGCACCGGGCTGCCGGCCATCGTTCTGCCGTCGACAAGTCCCGCCAATGCGGCGTGGCGTCTGGAACGCCTTGTCGAGCGTTGGAGCGGCGCCGCTGATTGGCAGGCTTTTTCGATTTAGCAGTTTGAGTGCTCGGCAAGATGCCTCATAACGGCGTGCCAGATCGGTGTGGGCAGTGCAGGCGTGGCGCGCACCATGCCGTCGGTGTCGACGCCGCCCGTTGCGGCGCCACTGAGCTTCTGCGCGTGTTCGACGGAACACCCCATACGAACGGCGCCCACGAGCTTGTCCATGGCCTCCGAAAACGGTCGCCGCAAGAGTCCCATGCGCGGGGAGCGACGAAGCGCCGCAATGCCGCTGCCAGCGCAGATGGCAACGCCGCCACACCACAATTGGTTATGGCGCTCACATGCCTTGTGCAGGCGAACGGCGGTCTCACGCGCCTGCTCAGTGCCCTGTTGTGCGGCTCGAATCGCGGCGTAGACACGCGTTCCCGTACCGCCAAAGCGCTCAAGCGCCTGCTCGATGGCTGTCAACGTCTTATCGTCAGCCACATCTTCAATGGCCAGCACGATGCCATCGGCAACGCTGCCGGCGTCATTTGCCTTCAAGTCGACCGGGTGGGGGAGTGCGGTGCCGGAAAGCTGTGCATAGGCGGTGATGGCATCCTGCAGGTCCCAGAGCAAAAACTCAAGATCGTCGCTATTGGGAATGCTGATATACGCAATGGTTTGCAGTGTTTTTGGTACATCGCCGCGTGCGGTCGTCTCCATGCTGCCTCCTTTCCGGTTGGTTTCCGTTTAGGTTACACCGTCTGGTGGCGCCCCGCCGCGCTATCCTAGTGCAACCCTTACGAAAGGAACGCCATGCGTCTGCCCATGAATACCTCGCTTGCCACGCTCAAGCCCTCCGGCATCCGTCGGATTAACGCGCTCGCCGCCCAGCATCCGGGGTGCATCGCGCTCGCGCTCGGCGAGCCCGATTTTCCCACGCCCGATGTGATTAGCGCCGAGGTGACCGCCGCACTGGACCGCGGCGACACGCACTATCCGCCCAACAACGGTCGCCCCGCCCTGCGTGAGGCGTTATCTGCCTACATGGGGGATGCGGGCCTTACGTTTTCGGCGGACGAGGTCATTCTGACCGACGGTGCGACCGAGGCCCTGTCGGCTACGTTTATGGCCATGCTCAACCCCGGCGACGAGGTCATCATCCCCACGCCGGCTTTTGGTTTGTACGAGAGCATCGTCGTGGCCAATCACGCCAAAGCGGTCTTTTTGGATACGGAGCCTGCGCAATTTCAGATTGACGAGGACGCGCTTCGTGCTTGCGTGACGCCGGCGACCAAGGCCATCGTCATCTGCTCGCCCAACAATCCCACGGGCTGCATTCTCAACGCGGCATCGCTCGACGCCGTGGCGCGCGTAGCGGAGCAGGCGGGCATCTACGTAGTTTGCGACGACGTATACAACCGCCTCGTCTATGTGGACGGCTATGAGCGCTTTGCCCAGCGACACCCGGAGCTACGCGAGCAGACAGTGGTCATCGAGAGCTTCTCCAAGCCCTGGGCTATGACCGGCTGGCGCCTGGGCTGGCTTGCAGCGGCAGGGCCCGTCATCGCCGAGATCGCCAAGGCTCACCAATACCTAGTATCGAGCGCCGTCTCCTTCGAGATGGACGCCGCGGCCCGAGCCCTCACCGTCGACCCAACCCCCATGCTCAAAGTCTACCGAGCCCGCCGCGAACGCGTGCTCGCAGCCTTAGACGCCATGGGCCTCGACGTGGTAGAGCCCGCAGGAGCCTTCTACACTTTCCCGAGCATCAAAAAGTTCGGCCTAACCAGCGAAGCCTTCTGTATCAAAGCCATCAAAGAAGCAAACGTAGCCCTAGTCCCGGGCGACTGTTTCGGCACCGAAGGCCACATCCGCCTAAGCTACTGCGTCTCCGACCAAGATCTAGACGAAGGCCTCCACCGCCTGTCCACCTTCGTTTCAACCCTGTAGCCATCAGGGACGCAACGCATCAGCCTACCGACATAAGGATTATGCGCGGGGCGCGTCGGTCAACGTAAAACCGGTCTGCCCCATAGTTGACGCAGGCACGCGCCGCCGAAGGCCAGGCGCAAGGTTTCCGTAGATTCCGCACGAGCCGGAAAGCACTTAATGTGCTTTCCGAGCGAGCCCAGGACCTGACCGAGCGGAAACCTTGCGCCTGGCCTTCGGCGGAGCGTGTCGGATGGTGGAATTGTGTGCAGCCCGGTTTTCCGTTGACCGACGCCGGGGTCCCCGCCATAATACTTTCGGTTCACGCACGAATCCGCTGCCAGAGACAGCCGGCGCAAACGGGTCTTACCCGCGAGCTTAATGGGACTTCCCGCCAGCCGAGGTGGTCGAGTAGATATGTCTTCTCGCCCCCGTCGCTCATGCAGCGCGGGGGCTTTCTTTTTGGACATGCCCCCGTCACGTCCTTGTGGCGGACCGTGCCCGGAAAGAATTCGAGGAGGTGTAATTCATGCCCCAGCAGTACAAAATCGACAAGGTTGCAGAGATCGAGTCCCGTATCGCCGAGAACGCCGGTCTGTTCGTCGTCAACTACAACGGTCTGACGGTTAAGCAGGCTCAGGAGCTGCGTCATCAGCTTCGCGAGTGCGGCGCCGAGATGAAGGTCTACAAGAACAACCTGGTCAAGATCGCTCTCAAGAACCAGGAGCAGCCCGAGCTCGACGAGATCCTCGCCGGCCCCGTCGCTTATGTGTTCTACGAGTCCGAGCCGGTCGAGGCCGCTAAGGCCCTTAAGGACTTCTCCGCTAAGTCCAAGGGCGTCCTTGAGATCAAGGGCGGTATCTCCGACGGCAAGGCCGTTTCCGCTGATGATGTTAAGGCTATCGCCGAGCTGCCCACCAAGGATCAGCTTCTCGGCCAGATCGCCGGTCTCATCTCCGGTTTCGCTCGCGACATCGCTGTCTGCGTCAACGGCGTTTCCTCTGGTCTCGCTCGTTCGATCCAGCAGGTCTCCGAGCAGAAGGCAGCCTAGTTGCTGTTTTCACCCGCGGCGGCAACGCCGCACCCCTGGCGCATTCGCGTCGTGTTTTAACTGATCTCCGTGCATCCGCACGGAAACCGAAAGGACTTAGAAATGGCTAAGCTTACCACCGATGAGATCATCGATGCTCTTAAGGAAATGACCCTTCTCGAGGCTTCCGAGCTCGTCAAGGCTATCGAGGACACCTTCGGCGTTTCCGCCGCTGCTCCTGCCGCTGTTGTCGCCGCTCCCGCTGCTGGCGCTGCTGAGGCCGAGGAGAAGACCGAGTTTGACGTCGTGCTCGAGGGCTTCGGCGACAACAAGATCCAGGTTATCAAGGCCGTCCGTGAGCTCACCAACCTTGGCCTGAAGGAGGCCAAGGAGGTCGTCGAGGGCGCTCCCAAGGCTGTTCTCGAGGGTGCCAAGAAGGAGGACGCCGAGGCTGCCAAGGAGAAGCTCGAGGCTGCTGGCGCTGCTGTCACCCTCAAGTAATCAGGCTTTCTCGCCAGATTTCTTTGCAGACGGGGTTCGCATTGCGAGCCCCGTCTTTTTTGTTTTTCGGTCCCTCGACATCGGTAGCTCAAACTGCCATGTTCTGTGATTTGCGTCGTATCGGGCACCCTGCCGTTGGGCAATAAAATTGCACCATTCGAGCAATAATTTGCGTTGACCTGCTGAAGAATTGTCTCTGCCTTGTAGCGACATATAGTTCCAGCGGTAAGATGCTTAGGTATCGCAATTTGGTCTGCGGCTGTGTGCCGCACGCATGGGGCGCTTTTGCGCCTGCGAAAGGATCTTTGAATAACATGAAGGCAATCATCCCCGCCGCCGGTCTTGGCACGCGTTTTCTGCCTGGCACCAAGTGCACGCCCAAAGAGATGCTGCCGGTGCTCGACAAGCCCGTCATTCAGTACGTCGTCGAGGAGGCGCTCGACCCCGAGGAAGTCGACGACGCCATCATCGTTACTTCTCCCGGTAAGCCCGAGCTACTGAACTACTTCCAGCCCGATCGCTCGCTCGAGAACCTGCTGCGCGAGCGCGGCAAGAACGCCTATGCCGATGCCGTCGCCCACGCTGGCGGTATGCCGGTCGACTTCCGTTATCAGTACGAGCCCAAGGGCCTCGGCCATGCTATCCGCTCTGCTGCCGACGCCGTGGCAGGGGAGAACTTCCTGGTTCTTCTGGGCGACTACGTTGTGCCTAACCGCGACATCTGCGACAAGATGCTCGCCGTTTCCAAGGAGCACGGTGGCGCTTCGGTTATCGCCGTCGCTGCTTGCTCGCCCGAGGAAGTCAGCCGCTACGGCGTTATCGCCGGCGAGCGCGTCGGTTCGCTCGAGGGCGCCGAGGACGTTGCCGATGCAGAGCCGGGCGCTGTCTGGCGTATCGGCGGTCTGGTCGAGAAGCCCGCTCCCGAGGCTGCTCCGTCCAACCTGTACATCGTCGGCCGCTATCTGCTGAGCCCGCTGGTCATGGACCTGCTGGCAGATCAGCAGGCCGGCAAGGGCGGCGAGATCCAGCTCACCGACGCCATGGCCCGTTCGCTCGACCGCGAGGCCATGTATGCCGTCGTCATCGACCCGCTGTCGGGCTACGACACCGGCACTCCCTCTGGCTGGATGGCCACCAACGCCCTCATGGCTGCAAGCGATCCCCGCTTTGCCGGCGCCTTCTGGGACGCCATCGACGAGCGCGGCGGATTGATGCGCAAGTAAGCCTTCGGACATCGACATTTACGGGCGCGGACCTCGGTTCGCGCCCGTTTTTTATAAGAGCTGCGATTTCCGGCTCTCTGTTCACAGAAAATATATGAACATATGTTCGATACACATACATCTACCTGCGTGTTTTCTGTCGAAAAACTTTGCTACTCCAAAAACTCAATCGCGTCAAGGCTTTTCTTGCCCAACGGTCGCTACCTGATAAACTATTAGGTTGCGATAACTGGCGAAGCTATGCCTCGCCAACCCACCGAGCATTTCCGTGAAGGAGGAAAAACCTGGTGACCTACGCATACACTGCCACTGAGCGCAAGCGCGTCAGCTTCGGGAAAATCCCGGAGGCCATGGAGCTCCCCAACCTTATCTCTGTTCAAAGGGAATCCTTTGAGCGTTTTAAGGACGAGGGCCTTCGTGAGGCGTTCAAGGAATCCAGCCCCATCCAGAGCCAGAACCATGTTCTCGAGGTTACCTTCGGCGAGCATCAGTTCGGCGACCCCGCGCACACCGTCGAGGAGTGCCGCGAGAAGGATATGACCTATCAGGCTCCGCTTCTGACCGACGTCCGTCTCACCAACAAGGAGACCGGCGAGATCAAGGAGCAGCTCGTCTTTATGGGCGACTTCCCCATGATGACCGATCAGGGCACCTTCATCATCAACGGTACCGAGCGTATCGTCGTCTCGCAGCTCGTCCGCTCCCCGGGCGTGTACTACAGCTCCGAGATGGATTCGGGCAAGCAGATCTACAAGGCCCAGATCATTCCGTCCCGCGGTGCCTGGCTTGAGTTTGAGGTCGACAAGCGCGACCAGCTCATGGTCTCCATCGACCGTAAGCGCAAGCAGAGCGCCACGATGTTCCTGCGCGCCCTTGGCATCGCCGTCACCAACGACGACATTATCGAGCTACTCGGCAACTCCGATGTGATCAAGCGCACCCTGGAGCGCGACACCGCCCTCACCCGCGAGGACGCCCTCATCGAGATCTACCGTCGTCTGCGCCCGGGCGAGCCTCCCACCGTGGACGCTTCCCGCAGCCTGCTCGAGGGTCTGCTCTTCAACCCGCAGCGCTACGACCTGGCCCGCGTCGGTCGTTACAAGGTCAACAAGAAGCTCAACCTCACCACCGAGGAAGAGGTCACGGTGCTCACCGACGAGGATATCGTCGCGACGCTGCGCTACCTCCTGTCTCTCGCTGCCGGCGAGCAGGGCTTCAAGGTCGACGACATCGACCACTTTGGCAACCGCCGCATCCGTACCGTCGGCGAGCTCGTCGCCAACCAGTTCCGTATCGGCATGAGCCGTATGGAGCGCGTCGTCCGTGAGCGCATGAGCTCCCAGGACATCGACGAGATCACCCCGCAGTCGCTCATCAACATCCGCCCGATCGTGGCCTCCATCAAGGAGTTCTTCGGCTCCTCTCAGCTCTCGCAGTTCATGGACCAGGCGAACCCCCTGACCGGTCTGACCCACAAGCGCCGTCTGTCCGCACTCGGCCCTGGTGGTCTTGCCGGCCACAAGTCCGGCTCCAGCCGCCGCACCAACGTGCCGACGGCCGTCCGCGACGTTCACAATTCGCACTACAGCCGCATGTGCCCGATCGAGACCCCCGAAGGCCCCAACATCGGCCTGATCGGCTCGCTCGCCCTCTACGCCCGCGTCAACGAGTATGGCTTCATCGAGGCCCCGTTCCGTCGCGTCGAGAACGGCGTTGCCACCGATCAGATCGACTGGATGACCGCTGACGAGGAAGAGAAGCACGTCATCGCGCCGGCCAACACGCCGCTCGATCCCAAGACCAACGAGTTCATCACGACCGATGCCGAGGGTAAGATCTGTCTCTTATACAC
>URBM01000078.1 GCA_900545995.1 uncultured Collinsella sp.
GTCTCGTGGGCTCGGAGATGTGTATAAGAGACAGGGGCTGATGTGGGGGCACGTGGCTGTTGCGGGCCCTGATCCCGGCGGCGGCTTCGGCGCTTTGCGCCTGCCGCCTTGGGGGACTGTGGGGCGCGGCCGGCAGCTGCGGCGCGTTCGCGCCTGCTGCCTAGGGTGACTTTGGGGTCGATTGGGGTTGTCTGCACAATTCGCGGTATTATGTTGCGGAGTTTTGAAAGGAGCCGCTGGTGGTCACGACGACGTTTGCTTCGCCTTTGGGCGAAATCTTGCTTGCCGCTGATGGCCGCGGTCTGACGGGACTTTGGTTTGAGGGGCAGGAGCATTTTGGCTCCACGCTTCTCCGGGAAGACTCCGAACATGTTGAAGGCGCCGATGCGGTTTCTGGTGCTGGCGGCATGTCTTCGGTGAATCCGACAAACGGTGCTGCCTCGTCGGTACTTGAGCGTTCTTGGGCTTGGCTGAATGCTTATTTTGCGGGGCAGGAGCCTCGGTTTACGCCGCCGTTGCATATGATTGGCACGGCGTTTCAGCGCGAGGTTTGGTTTGAGCTGCTTTCTATCCCACGTGGCGAGGTCGCTACGTATGGCGAGATCGCCCAGCGTGTTGCGGCTCGACATCGTGTACCGGGAAACGAAGCACCCGTTGCGTCTCCCCGTGCCGTGGGGGCCGCGGTCGCGCGTAATCCCATTTCGATTATTGTGCCGTGCCATCGCGTGGTTGCCGCCGACGGCTCGCTTAACGGATATGCCGGCGGGCTTGATCGCAAGGAGTGGCTGCTGCGGCTTGAGGGCGCGTACGAGGAGTAACACTCGAGCGCTTTGCATAGCCAAGATGCCGTGAAAGAACGGGACATGCTTTCCGAATGGAGGCTCAGACGGAAACTACGTCCCGGAATTCCGTTTTAAAGCGGGATGCGCTTTCCGAATGGCGTTCCAAGCGGAAACCGTGTCCCGGAATACAGCCTCAGAGTGGGACGCCGTTTCCGGCTGAGACCACCTGCCTGGACATCGATCTACGCCCGCTCCTGCAGGGCGTAGATGGACTTATCCATGTTGAACAGGTAAGCCACAACGCAGACGATGAAGAACGCCGGCAGATTACCGAAACCGAAGACCTCGCAACCGATAAGGATGGTCGTGAGCAGCGTGTTGGTGGCGCTGCCAAAGACGGCTGCGTAGCCCAGTGCGGCGCAGAGCTCGACGGGCATGCCGAGTTGAGCCTCGTTATGGCGACATCTGGGTAACAGAAAGGCCCGCGTTCCTCAGAGGCAAGATAGGCAATTCTGCTTCTGAGGTAGATCTCAATTCTGCCGACCGCACTGCCGACCGCATCAAACATTAACTGCCGGAGGGCTCGGTCAAATTCATACGTGTAGATGATGGTTTCGAATGTTGTGCCTTCGCGAAAGATGGTAATCCCGGACTTGCATTTGGTTTTGTAGGGAAACCAGTAGGCCGACAGTCTGTAGTGGTTGGCTTCGACCAAAGCTCGCTCGAGTTCGCTTTGATCAGAGCACTCAAGACCCTTGTTTTCTGTCAATAGTGCTATTTGTTCGTTGATGGATATCCGCGACTTCTGGTATTTCATTTAAGCCTCTTGATAGAAAAAGAGCTGGAGTTGCGCATCGTTGAGAGGCTTTCCAGCTTTAGCAAAACAAACTCATAAGATGCGACGGGCCGCGTCAAGATAATTACCGGACGGCCTAGGAGGCGGCTGGTTGACTGGCCTAAAACCTGATGCACGGGGCGGCGCTCCACGCTATTCAGCGCGCTTGATGGGATGACGAACCACAGTCTTAAGTTTCTCCGGCGCACACTTGCGTGGATCGGAGAGATAGATTTCGTGATGTAAACGGGTGTCTGAGAAGTCGGGGACATAGCCCTGCTCGGTCGCATATTCATGCATGGCGTCTACGGTTGCCGGCTCGCTGTCGTAGGGTCCGGTATGCATGCATTGAACGCAGAGACCCTCGTCAACTTTAAGCAGCTCGACGGCAGAAAAGTCCAGTTTCTTTTTGGCCGTGGCTTCCGCGACCGCCCAGTCAAAGTCATCTCGGGTGACGAAATCGGGCAGGCGGATGCACGAGATAAAGTTGAAATCATCCTTGCGTACATAATCGATGTCGCCGCTCGGGGAGTCTTGCCACCAGAAGCCCTCGAGCGGCGGTACCACAAAGTCGAAATAGCCCTCGATGCTCCTTGAGCCTTTCTTCGACATCTTGACGGTATAGGCGATGCCGTAAAGCAGCGGCAGGGCGTTTTGATACTCGCCACCTTCGGTATTTGGGTCGCCCTTTCCGCGAACGGCAACGTAGCTCATAGGCGGGACAGTTACGATACTCGGCTTGCTCGCAGGTCCGTAGAGCTCCTTGCATTCCTTCTTAAAGTCGAACGCCATGTTGGCCGCCTTTCTGCGTATTGGCCTGCTTAGATAGCGGAATCATATCATAGAAACGAACAGCTGTTCGAATGATTTGGCTGACAGATTGAGATGCGTGCGTTGTGTTTGGCGGTCGACCTGACCCCGTCGATGATTTCTCTGCCTCCCCGGCGCCTCATCTATAGCTGCCGTTTCCCCATATAGAACCTGCCAAAATGAACCCGTCCCTTTTTGGTCGGTGCGAAATGGGTAATACTAAAGAGTTATCCGACCAGATGGGAACCGATCGATGGCCTATATCGAATTCAAAGACGTCATCAAAGCATACGGCGAGGGCGATGCCCGCATCCACGCGCTCGACGGCGCGAGCTTTACGGTCGAGCGCGGCGAGCTCGCCATCATTCTGGGTGCTTCGGGTGCCGGCAAGACCACGGCGCTCAACATCCTGGGCGGCATGGATACGGCGACCTCCGGCACCGTGACGGTGGACGGGCGCGACGTGAGCTCCGCCAACGAGGCTCAGCTCGTGGAATACCGCCGCGCCGACGTCGGTTTTGTCTTCCAGTTCTACAATCTGGTCCCCAACCTGACGGCGCTCGAAAATGTTGAGCTTGCGGCGCAAATCTGCCCCGATTCGCTCGATGCCGAGCAAACGCTTTGCCAGGTTGGCCTGGGCGAGCGCCTGGGCAACTTCCCCGCGCAACTTTCGGGCGGCGAGCAGCAGCGCGTGTCCATCGCCCGCGCACTGGCAAAGAACCCCAAGCTGCTTCTGTGCGACGAGCCCACGGGCGCGCTCGACTACAAAACCGGCAAGCAGATCTTGCAGCTGCTGCAGGACACCTGCCGCAAGCAGGGCATTACGGTCATTATCATCACGCACAACTCCGCGCTCGCGCCCATGGCCGATCGCCTGATCCGCTTTAAGAGCGGTCGCGTGGAGAGCGAGACGGTCCAGCAAAATCCCGTGCCGATCGAGACGATCGAGTGGTAGCGCCCATGGACCAAGACCGCCAAAACAGCCAACGCCGCGACGCGCGGAACACGGAGCGCGAGCAGGATTTTACGACCTACCGCACTGCCCAAAGCTCAAACGACATGGTGCCCACGGTGTTTCGCCGCGGTGTCTACCGCACGATTCGCGGCAGCCTCAAACGCTTCTTGTCCATCGTCGTGATCACTGCGCTCGGCGTGAGCGTGATGTGCGGCCTCAAGGCGGGTTGCGAGGACCTGTGCGATTCGGTTGATGCCTACTTCGACCAGCAGAATGTCTATGACATTAACGTGCAGTCGACCTATGGCCTGACTGACGATGATCTCGACGCCATCCAAGAGGTCGATGGCGTCGAAACGGCCGAGGGCATCTACACCGAGACCGCCTACACCGCCGTGGGCACAACGCGCGAGCGCGTGGTCGTGCAAAGTCTCTCCAAGGAGAACATCGATCAGCCGGTGCTCGTGAACGGCGATTTGCCCGAGAGCGCCGATGAGGTCGCGGTGACTTCGAAGTTCCTGAAGGCTTCGGGCAAAAAGCTCGGCGATACGGTGAGTTTTGCCGCCAATGACGCGAGCTCGTCGAACCAAAGCGCCAAGGACCAGTTTGCCGCGGGCGATTACACCATTACGGCCGAGGTCCTCGACCCCACTGATGTAAGTTCTGACTCGACGGTCAACGCCTTTCGCGCTGCTTCGGCGGCGGACTATAAGTTCTATGTGAGCGAGGACGCCGCGACATCTTCTTCCTACTCCGCGATCCACGTGGTCGTCGAGGGAGCCAAGAGCCTCAACTCCTATTCGGATGCTTACGCGGCAAAGATCAACAAGGTCAAGGGCAATATAGAGAAGATCCGCGAGGAGCGTGAGAAGGCGCGCGCCCAGGAGCTGACGGTCGACACGCCGACAAGCTTGGATGCGGCCGAGCGTCAGGCCGCCATGCTCTTTGGGATCGAGCAGGACAACATCAATCGCATGGCCGAGGGCAGCGAGGAGCGCGTGCAAGCGCAGGCCGACCTGGATCAGCGCCGCGCCGCCGCCGACCAGCAGTTTGCCGATGCCCGCGCCGAGCTTTCCGATCTGGGCGAATGCACCTGGTACATCCAGGACCGCGGCAATATCGCAAGCTACTCGAGCGTGGAGAGCGATAGCTCGTCAATTGAGGCTATCGCCACGGTGTTCCCGTTCATCTTCTTTATCGTCGCCGTGCTCATCAGCCTTACCACCGCCACACGCATGGTCGAGGAGGAGCGCACACTCATCGGCCTGTATAAGGCGCTCGGCTATTCGCGCGGGCGCATCCTGTCCAAATACGTGGACTACGCGCTGTGGGCTTGTCTGATCGGCGGCGTGCTCGGCAACATCATCGGATTTGTGGGCCTGCCGCTGTTCCTGTTTACGGTGTTCGACGACATGTACTCGCTGCCCCAGATGCTACTTTCGTACGACATCGTGTCCTCGATCGTTTCGGTGGCGCTGTTTGCCGTGGGCGTGGTGGGCGCCACGATTATCGCCTGCCGCCACGAGATGGCCGAGACCCCGGCCTCGCTCATGCGCCCCAAGGCCCCGCGCGCCGGCTCGCGTATCTTGCTCGAGCGCATCGGCTTTATCTGGCGCCGCATGGGCTTTTTGAACAAGGTGGCAGCACGTAACCTGTTCCGCTACAAAAAGCGCGCCTTTATGACCATCTTCGGCATCGCGGGCTGTACGGCGCTCGTGATCTGCGGCATGGGCATTCGTGATACGTCGGTCGCGCTTTCGCCCAAGCAGTACGGGCATATCACGCGCTACGACCTGCTGGCGGTTGCCAATCCCGACGATTTTTCGCAGACGTGCGCGGCGCTCGACGAGCGAAGCGCAGCCAAGGATTCCGACGTGACCGTGACTTCGACGCTGCCGATCATGACCGACAACGTCACCTTTACATTCGGCGGAAAGAGCGAGACCGTGCAGCTGATCGTGGTGCCCGATGACCGCACGAACGACCTGGACGACTATGTTCGCCTTGAGGATGAGTCCAAAGAGCCTCTATCTTTGCGCGACGGAGATGTGTATCTAAGCAAGAGTTCACAGCTGGTACTGGGGATTCAACCGGGCGATACGGCACACGTCCAGGATTCGTCGCTCAATGTAGCCAAGGTCAAAGTCAGCGACATTTCGCTCAACTATCTGGGCAACACGCTTTACATGACGCAGGGCACCTATGAGCGCGCGTTTGGGCGCAGCGTTCGCCTCAATGGCATCTTTGCGCTGCTCAAGGGTTCGTCGGCCGACCAGATTGCGTTTAGCAAGAAGCTTAAGAGTGACGGCTGGCTTTCGATTTCGAGCACGGCCGAGCATTGGGAGAACTTTGAGGCGAACTTCACTATTATCAATTCCGTCGTGGTGCTCGTGACCTTTATGGCGGCGTGCCTGTCGTTTGTGGTGGTGTTTACGCTGTCCAACACGAATATCTCCGAGCGCGAGCGCGAGCTGGCGACCATCAAGGTGCTTGGTTTCCGCCGTGGCGAGGTGCACCATTACGTCAACAAGGAGACGTTGATCCTCACGGCAATTGGCGCCGCGCTGGGCGTGCCACTGGGCGGCTTGCTGGCCGAGAGTTTTACGTACATTTTGCAGATGCCGTCGCTGTACTTTGATGTTGAGGTCGAGCCGCTAAGCTACGTGCTCGCCGTGGTGCTGGCCTTTGCGTTCACAATCATCGTCAACCTCGCGACCAACCGAACGCTCAACAAGATCGACATGGTCGGCGCCCTCAAAAGCGCCGAGTAGCCTACCAAAAAGGGACAGGTTCATTTTTGGTAGGTTTTATCTGGGCAAACGCCGGGCAACAATTAGGTGGCCCGGCGTTTGTTACTTTGTTTGACTATGGGCGCGTGTGTTGTTTGGCACCTTTACTGATCAATCCAGTGCTGCGCATAGCTCTTAATTTCCTCGGTAAAACCGTCAAGGTCGTCAAGAGTGATCACGTTGTCGATAAGTAAGTTGGCTATCTCGCGGTGCATTGTGCTGCGGCGAATGTCGGTTGCTATTACGCCTGAGGACAGCTTGTCCCTATTGATACGTTCTTCTAGTGCCCAAAATCTACTGGACGCTTCGCCGCTGCCGTTCAGTATCTCGACGTACTGGTCGATGAGCTCCTCCATATGGCGCTCTTGCCATTCAGGGAGTAGCTTCTTAAACAGTTTCCAGTCGCTTTCGGCTACGTCTCGCATATTTCCTCCGCTCGTCAAACCTGTCAAAAAGGGACAGGTTTATTTTGGCAGGTTTTATCTGCGCAAACGCCGAGCGGCCCACGGGCTGCCCGGCGTTTGCTACTTTGCTATCTTCTGCTCGCAGGCGTGGATGAGGTCGTCGTAGTGGGCAATCTTGTAATTGAGGCGATCGAGACCGGCCTGCATTTCGGCAATGCGCTCGGTGACCTGGTCGCGCTGTTCTTCGAGAATGGCTCTGCGCGCCGCCATGGTTTCGTCACCCTGTTCCAAGAGCTGCATATATTCGATGAGCGCTTCGATTGAGACGCTTGCACCGCGCATACACTTGACGAACTTGATGCGCGCGCAGTCTTGTTCATCGTAGTCGCGAACGCCATTTTCGTTGCGGTGTACACGAGGCAGCAAGCCAATGCGCTCGTAATAGCGCAGGGTGTCGGCCGAAATGCCGTACTCTTTGGAAACCTCGGCAATCCTCATGAGGCAACTCCTTCGATGTCTTTTCAGTTGCGGTGATATAGTTCCTAGATTCGGTCATTTGGGCCTTAAATAGGAACTATATCACCGCAACTTAGGGGGAGGGTCGTCGGCTGGGGCTTGCCGGCGGGACGGGGCAAACTAGGCTTGCTTGCGGTGCTTCCATTGTTTTCGGCACCAGTGCATGAGTGCTCCTACGACGGGGATGGTGATGAGGATTACCCAGGCGGGATGGGGCTGTCCCAGGCAGAGCCACATGTAGAGGAACCAGGCAATAGCAGCCGCCGGGTAGACACTGCCAATGAGTATAGACAGGCGGCGTCGGTCGATAAAGTCGCCAATGGCGTAGTAGATGGGAATCAAAAAGACGAGGAAGAGTCCCATGCCCCATGTGCCGTAGACAATGCCGAGCGCCAGATAGGCGAGGGCGACAAGCGTGGGGAAGGGAAACTTGTTCCACGCACGTCCGAGCTTGGTGTGGAAGTGCTTGCCATGATGGTCGAGCTTGTCGTGCGCCTCCTTCCAATTGGAAAACGTCTCGCCGTCGATAGTGACGGTGCCGTCGGCATTGGTGTGCACGCTATGCCCGTCGTCCTCAAGCGTATCAACATGCACGCCGCCTGGCCCCACATGGACCTCTTCGCCCTTGCGGTCGTTGGTTACGTGGATGCCATTCCAGCCAACGTGAACCTCCTCACCTTTATCGGGATCAATAACGTGGATACCGTGCGCAAGGGAAATGTCGACGAGTGGCTTGTCGCTGCGACTGGTGTTGTCGGCAGAATCCTCATCCTCTTCGGCCTCATCCGACGCCTCGGCTCCGGCATCGCTGTCCTCAGAGCAGTCAGCGTCATCTACTGCCTCCCCATATAGCAGCTCGTCCAACGACACGCCATACAGCGCGGCGAGCGCAATGAGGTTATCGGTATCGGGTGAGGACTCGCTGCGCTCCCATTTACTAACAGCCTGGCGGCTTACGCCCAGCTGGGCAGCAAGCGCCTCCTGAGAAAGCCCGGCAGCCTTGCGGCGGTCAACGAGCCGCTGTGCCATTGCAAGATCCATAGCAGTTCCTTTCGTTTGATGGTCGAATCGAATGAGCCGAGTATGCTGAGAACAACCGGTAGCGACCACCATTTCTAGTTAGAATCTGCTCCAACCCTACCGCAACTACCAGTAGCAACCCCCAACGGCCAGCCATTTCATGACAAATGTCAGTGCAAGCAACAGCCAAGAGCCCCCATCATTCCAAATCCTCCAGACCAGGCACCCGCAGCAAGAAGACGAATAGCCTCGGCCTCCCCAGTTACCGCAGGAGGCCCCAGGGCTTACCTCCCAAATCTTTCCGCAGGACGGAAGGACCCCGCCGCGCAAAGCGCGCAGCGGGGTTCTGACATGTCCGAGGACGATTTGGGAGGTAAGCCCTGGGGTCTCCGATGAGAGCAGTTTCGGCCGAGGCTATTCGTCGCCGAAGCTGATGCCCAACGCCTTGGCCTCGCGTACCAGGTCGCTCTGGGGATCGACATACTTGAGCTTGCCGGCGACATCCTCGAGCGGCATGTGGCACATCTTGCCATCGCGCAGGGCAATCATGTAGCCAAACTCGCCGCGCAGGCAGCCGAGCGCCGCCTCGACGCCGCACTGGGTCGCAAAGATGCGGTCCTGGGCGTCGGGCTGACCGCCGCGCTGCGTGTGGCCGGGGATGGCGACGCGGGTCTCGCGACCGGTCTTGGCCTCGATCTCCTTGGCGATGTCGTACACGATTGACGGGCTCGTGCGCTCGGCGAGCTTCTTCTTGTACTCCTTCTTGGACAGCGCTGCGTCTTCCTTGGAGATGGCGCCCTCGGCGACGGCCACGATAGTAAAGCGGCTGCCGGTCTCCATGCGATGCTCGATGGTCTTGATGACGTTATCCATGTCGTAGGGGATCTCGGGAATCAAGATGACATCCGCGCCGCCCGCGACGCCGGCATACAGCGGGATCCAGCCAACCTTGTGGCCCATGATCTCGATAACGAACACGCGCCCATGGCTCGAAGCGGTGGTGTGGATGTCGTCGATGCACTTGGTAGCGACGTCGATGGCGCTCGTAAAACCAAACGTCAGCTCGGTGCCCCAGGTGTCGTTATCGATGGTCTTGGGCAGGGCGATAACGTTGAGGCCTTCTTCGCGCAGACGGTTGGCGGTCTTGGTGGAGCCGTTGCCGCCCAGCATAAACAGGCAGTCGAGCTGCAGCTTATGAT
>URBM01000079.1 GCA_900545995.1 uncultured Collinsella sp.
TCCTGGAGCTCGTGGAAAATGCCAGCGAAAAGAAGGCGCGCACCGAGAACTTTATCACGCGCTTCGCCCGCGTCTACACGCCCGCCGTCACCGGCGCTGCCGCGGTACTCGCGCTCGGCGGCGGCTTGGTCACCGGCGCCTGGTCCGACTGGATCCTGCGCGGCCTGACCTTCCTGGTCGTCAGCTGCCCGTGCGCGCTCGTGATCAGCGTGCCGCTCAGCTTCTTTGGCGGCATCGGCGGCGCATCCAAGCTGGGCGTTCTCATCAAGGGTTCTAACTACCTCGAAACGCTCGCCGACGTGGACACCGTCGTCTTTGACAAGACCGGCACGCTCACCAACGGCACGTTTTCGGTCGTGTCGGTGCACCCCGAGTCTGGCTATACCGAGCAGTCGTTGCTCGAGGTCGCAGCCCTTGCGGAGTCGTTCTCCGATCATCCCATCGCGCAGTCGGTGCGCGCTGCCTTCCAGGGCGAACTCGACCCCAAGCGCGTAAGCGACTCCACCAACGACGCGGGCCATGGCGTGACGGCGAACATCGACGGCAGGCACGTCGTCGTCGGCAACGCCAAGATGCTCGCAGCGACCGGCGTCGAAGCGCCCGATTGCGAGGTCGTCGGTACGATCCTTCACGTGCTGGTCGATGGCATCTATGCCGGCCACATTGTAATTGCCGACACCGTCAAGGCCGATGCCGAGCAAACGATTCGCGACCTGCACGCCGCCGGCGTCAAGCGCACCGTCATGCTCACGGGCGACCGCGAGGAGGTTGCGGCGTCTGTGGCCAAGCAACTCAGTCTCGACGAGTTCCACGCGCAGCTGCTACCGGGCGATAAGGTCGAGCGTGTTGAGGCGTTGCTCGCGGCCGAAAGCGGCAAGGGCAAGCTCGCCTTTGTCGGCGACGGTATCAACGACGCACCCGTGCTTACCCGCGCAGACGTTGGCATCGCCATGGGCGCTATGGGCTCGGACGCCGCAATTGAGGCGGCGGACGTCGTGCTGATGGATGACAAGCCGTCCAACATCTCCCGCGCGATCCGCGTGGCACGCAAGACCATGGCGATTGTCTGGCAGAACATCATCTTTGCGCTGGGCGTTAAGCTGCTGATACTTGTGCTGGCAGCGCTGGGCATCGCTAACATGTGGCTTGCTGTGTTCGGCGACGTGGGCGTGGCGATTATCGCCATCCTGAATGCCATGCGCGCGATGGGTGTCAAGAACCTGTAGCGTTCATGGGCTGTCCGGCCGGGGCCGGGCTTGGTTTTGAAAACGTCCTCGCGCATGAGGCCCGCCTTTCCTGCTCCTGCGGAGCAACGGAAAGACGGGCCTCGCGCTGCGGAGTGTTTTCAAAACCAAGCCCGGCCCCGGCCTGCGGTGACGTAGCTGGCAGTTCTTGGGCATCGCTTGCTGGCGGGGTTCCTTTGCTGAAATGGACTTGGCCGAAAGGGCCGCTGGTCCCGGTCGCTGGTTCGCGCTTTGCGTGAACGCCGCGCTACTGTGGGTCAGTTAGGCTTCTGTTGTTGGACCCGCTACATCTTCCCGTCCCAGCATCGATCTTAGCTTTTCAAAGCTCTCCTCACTCAGGCAATGCTCCATGTGGCAGCCCTCTTGCGACGCGACCTCAGCCGAAACACCCGCATCCTCCAGCAGCCCCACGAAAAAGCAGTGACGCTCCCACATTTGGCGAGCGACCTCCAGACCACGCTCCGTCAGATGAACGTCGCGCTTGCCCATTTCGACATAGCCGTTGCTTTCCAGCGTCGCCATGGCCTTGGAAACGCTCGCCTTGGTTACGCCGAGGTACTCCGCAACGTCGATCGAGCGCACGATGCCCTGACGTTCCGACAGAACGTAGATCGATTCGAGATAGTCTTCTCCGGATTCACGTAGGGCCATGGGCCGCCTTTCGCGATGATTGCTAGTTAGCCTTTGGATACTTTCCACGGCTAACTTTACCGCAAAAGTTGCCCATGTCTTACTACTTTGTCTAAAAGTTAGCCGTGTTTCACAAAACGTGCGGGACGAAAACAAAATGGGGACGCCCCGCAAGGAGTGTCCCCAGGCGCCGGGTGACGGCCCGCAGCTACATCAATCCAAAGTGCTTCGCAGCGTTGTAGATGCCGTCGTCGTCCACGGCGGTCGTCACATAGGTCGCCGCAGCTTTCACCGTGTCCTGTGCGTTGCCCATGGCCACGCTCGTGCCCACGGCGGCAAACATCGACAGGTCGTTCTCGCCGTCACCAAAGGCAATCGCCTCGCTCGCGTCGATACCAAGCCGCTCGAGCGTCGCCGCCACGCCCAGGTCCTTGCCGCCGTTAGCGGGAATAATGTCGCAGAACAGGTCGCACCAGCGCGTGGTGAGCGAATGCGACACGGCGTCGGTCACGATATGCTCGTCGACCGGGTCCACAAAGGCGCAAAACTGGTAGACCGGTGCGTCAAAGGCGTGCTCAAACGGCTCCTCGTGGTAGACGATTCCCGCGTTGCTGCCAGCCGTCACCACGCACTCGGACAGGCGGTTCACAAACGAGTTCTCGCCCTGCATGCACAGCGAGTCGTAGCGCCCCTGCGCCACCTGGTCCACAATCACCGCGACGTCGTCCGAATCGATCGGGCAGCTGCGGTAAACCCCCTCGGCATCAAAGCAGTGCTGGCCCGAAAGCGTAATGTACGCATCCCAGCCCAGGTCGAACAGCCAGTCCGGCATCTGGTAGGTCGGACGGCCCGTGGCGATCACGCACGCAATCCCCTGCTCGTGAAAGCTGTCGAGCACCTGCTGCGCCGACGCCGGAATCCGGTGGGTCTTAAAGCTCAGCAGCGTGCCGTCGATATCGAAAAACGCGGCTTTGATCATTCTCGCCTACTCCTCGCCCTCGAGCTTTTCGCTCGCCTCGAGCCACGCCATCTCCAGCTCGTCCATGGCAGCGTGAGCCTCGTCGATCTTTGCCTGCTGCTCGCCGAGCGCCGTGTAGTTGGTGGGATCGACTTGGGCCATTGCTGCCTCGGCCTCCTCAACGCGGGTGCGCTGCGTCTCCATCTTGCGCTCGAGCGAACTCACCTCGCGGCGGAGCTTCTGGCGCTCGGCGTTGGACAGGCCGTTGGGCTGACCGCTCGACTTGGGCTTTTCGGCCGCAGCTGCCGCGGCACCGGTGTCGAACGTGCCGGTCTTGGCGCTCGGCGCGCCCACGGGCTCGCCCTCGGCGGTAGCGTTGCACAGGCGCAGGTACTGGTCCACGCCACCGGGCATATGCGTCAGGTGGCCGTCGAGCAGCGCCCACTGCTGGTCGGTCACGCGCTCCATCAAAAAGCGGTCGTGCGTCACCAGGATCAGCGTGCCGGGCCAGCCGTCCAGCAGGTCCTCGACAATCGCGAGCATGTCGGTATCCAGGTCGTTGCCCGGCTCGTCCAGGATGAGCACGTTGGGCTCGTCCAGAATCGTCAGCAACAGCGACAGGCGACGGCGCTGGCCGCCCGAAAGATCGCCGATGCGGCTCCAGAGCTGCTGCGTCGTAAAGCCCAGACGCTCGCAGAGCTTCTCGGGCGAAGTCTCCTTGCCGTCGATGACGTAGTACTTCTTATAGTTGCCGAGCACCTCGCGGATCGTGTCGCCCATGTAGGGCTTGAGCTCCTCGAGCTGCTGCGACAGCACGCCAAAGCGCACTGTCTGGCCAATCTTCACGCGGCCGCGCGTGGGTTCAATCTTGCCCTGGATCACGTCGAGCAGCGTCGACTTACCGGCGCCGTTCTCGCCCAAAAGGCCATAGCGGTCGCCCGCACCAATGAGCCAGGTCACATCGGTGAGCACCTGCTTGGGCGCGCCGTCGGTATCGGCATAGCCGGCAGCCACGTCGACCACATCGATAACCTGCTTGCCCAAGCGGCTCACGGCCAAGCGCTTGAGCTCCAGCTCGTCACGCACGGGCGGCACGTCGGCGATCAGCTCACGAGCGGCATCCACGCGAAACTTGGGCTTGGTGGAACGAGCCTGGGCACCGCGGCTCAGCCACGCGAGCTCCTTGCGCGCCATGTTGCGACGGCGCTCCTCGGTAACCGCGGCCATGCGGTCGCGCTCTACGCGCTGCAGGATGTAGGCCGAATAGCCGCCCTCGAAGGGATCGACCTGGCCGTCGTGGACCTCCCACATGCTGGTGCAGACCTCGTCCAAGAACCAGCGGTCGTGCGTGACCACGAGCATGGCGCCCTGACCGCGCTGCCAGCGGGCCTTAAGGTGACGCGCGAGCCAGTTGATGGTGCGCATGTCCAGGTGGTTGGTGGGCTCGTCGAGCATGAGCACGTCGTAGTCACCAATCAGCAGGCGCGCGAGGTCCACGCGACGGCGCTGGCCGCCCGAAAGCTCGCCAACCGTACCCTCCCAGGGCACATCGCTAATAAGACCGGCGAGAATCTGGCGCGTGCGGGGGCTCGACGCCCACTCGTACTCAGGCGTGTCGCCCACAACGGCATGATGCACGGTATCGGTGTCGACAAGCTGGTCCTTTTGGCCGAGCAGACCAATCGTGGTGCCGCGACGGTGCGTCACGCGGCCGTCGTCGGGCTCCAGCGTGCCGGCGAGCACGCTCAGCAGCGTCGACTTGCCGTCGCCGTTTTTGCCGACAATACCAATGCGGTCGCCCTCGCCCACGCCGAGCGTCACGCTATCGAAAATATGCTTGGTGGGAAACTCTAGGCTGAAGGAATCGCATCCCAAAAGAATCGCCATATGCCCTGCTCCTTCGTAGAAATTCAACGTTGTCCATAATAGCAGCGAAAAGGCGGGCCGCACACGACACAAAAAGGCGGGCCATCTCCCAAAAGAGATGACCCGCCTCTCCAATCAGTCCCGTGGCAACCGTGGCCGCCGCGGGCCTCAAGCATGTCCCGGACTAGGAGAACATGCCGGTGAGGTAATCATTCAGCCGCTTATCCTTGGGCCGTTGGAAAATCTCGTCAGTCTCGTCGTACTCGACCATATCGCCCATGTAGAAGAACGCCGTGCGGTTGGACACGCGCGACGCCTGCTCCATGTTGTGCGTCACGATAACGATGGCGCGGTCGGCCACGATCGATGACATGAGGTCCTCGATCGCCAGCGTCGAGATGGGGTCGAGCGCCGAGCAGGGCTCGTCGAACAGAATCACGTCGGGGTTGAGCGCCAGCGTGCGCGCGATGCACAGACGCTGCTGCTGGCCGCCCGAAAGCGCGTAGGCGCTCTTGTCGAGCTTGTCTTTGACCTCGTCCCAAAGCGCCGCGCCGCGCAGGCTTTCCTCGACCATGCGGTCGAGCTCGTCGCGGTCGGTGATGCCGTGGCGCTTAGGCGCAAACGTGATGTTGTCGCGAATGGACTTGCGGAACGGGTTGGGCTGCTGGAACACCATGCCAATGGAACGGCGCAGCTCGTAGGTGTTTTCGGTCTTGGTGTTCACGTTGCGCCCGCGATAGTTGATCTCGCCCTCCACGCGGCAGCCGCGAATCTCGCGATTCATGAGGTTGAGGCTACGCAAGAAGGTCGACTTACCGCAGCCCGAAGGCCCGATGAGCGCCGTGATCTCGCCCTTGTGGAAGTCGAGCGACGTATTGTGCAGTGCATGGTGGTCGCCATAGTACACGTTGACGTCCTTGGTGGAGAGCACGACCTCATCGCTCACGGCCTTGCCGCTCACGCGCACGCGCTTCTCGCTCTCCCCCACGCTCGACAGGAAGTCCTGGGTGTCGGACGATGCCGCTTCGGTTGCGGGCGTTTCATTCATCTCGCTCATTCGGCCGTCATCTTCCTTGCCAGTTGTTTGCCCACGATACGGGCGACTACGTTAAACAGCAGCACGCAAATCATCAGCAGCGCCGCGGTGCCCCAAACGATCTGCTGGGCCTCGGGGCTGCCCTCGCCATAGATCTTGTAGATGTGCACGGCGAGCGACTCACCGGGGCGGAACACGTTCCAGGCGCAGGTGGGGCTCGACAGGTTAAAGCTCAAGAAGTTCAGACGCACCGGCGAGCTCATGCCCGAGGTAAAGAGCAGCGCCGCGGCCTCGCCAAAGACGCGGCCGGCCGAAAGCACGATGCCGGTCACGATGGCGGGCATGGCCTCGGGAATCAGGATGTGCAGCGTGGCCTCCCAGCGGGTAAGGCCCATGGCCAGGCATGCATCGCGCTGGGCCTGTGGCACGTCCTCGAGCGCCTGCTGAATCACGCGCACCAGAATGGGGATATTGAACATGGTGAGCGCGACGGCGCCGGAGATGATGGAGTACTTCCAGCCCAGCTGCACCGAGAACACCAGGAAGCCAAACATGCCGACGACGATGGAAGGCAGCGAGGACAGCGTCTCGATGGCGGTAGAGGCGATGTCGCGGATAGGGCCGTTCGGCGCGTACTCAACCAGGAAGACCGCTCCGCCTAGGCTGATGGGCACCGAGATGATCAGAGTGATCAGCAGCAGGTAGAACGAGTCGAACAGCTGGTAGAGCACGCCGCCCTGCGTTCCGTTGGCGCGCGACGGCTCTGTGAGAAAGCCCGGCTGGAACAGCGTCGAGATGCCCTCGAACAGGATATAGGCCACCATGGAGATGACGATGAGCATGACGATGGCGACGATCGCCGTCAACACGCCCGTGGCGAAGCGGTCCTGCTTTTGGACACGCCCGAGCCTCGCCTCGTCGATGTGGATACGCGTGCTAGCCACGAGCCTTCGCCCCCTTGCGGCCGATAAGGTGGATGATCAGGATGAAGATGAGACTCATGCCCATCAGCAGCAGGCCGAGCGCCCACAGAACATCGTCTTGGGCCGAGCCCTCGGCATAGACTGCCATGGACGTGGTGAGCGTGGTGGTGATGGTCGAAGCCGGCGACAGCAGCGACGTCGGCATGGCCTCGATGCCGCCGATGACCATGCGCACGGCGAGCGTCTCGCCAAAGGCGCGGGTCATGCCCAAGATAACCGCGGTCATGAGCGACGGCATGGCGGACTTGAGCACCACGTGCCAGATGGTCTGCCAGCGGGTGTAGCCCAGCGCGAGCGAGCCCTGGCGGTAGCCGTCGGGCACGGCGCGCAGGCCATCGACCGAAAGCGTGGTCATCGTCGGCAGAATCATGACCGCCAGCACGATGGCGCCGGGCAAGATGCCCAGGCCCGTGCTCACGTGGAAAACGCTCTTCATAAGACCGACGACCACGTGAAAACCGATCAGGCCAAAGACGACCGAGGGGATGCCGGTCAAAAGCTCAATGAGCGGCTGAAAGATCTTAGAGCCAAACTTAGGGCTAATCTCGACCGCAAAGATGGCAGAGCCGATGGCGATGGGCAGCGCGATAAGCGTGGAGAGCACCATGACCGCAAACGAGGTGACGATCAGGGGCAGGGCGCCGGTATAGGGCAGGCCGTTTTCGGCTGTGTTGGCCAGGTCCCACTTGGTGCCGGTGAAAAACTCGACGACCGAGACGCCGTCCTTGACAAAAGCCGAGAGGCCCTTTTGGGCGACCATAAAGATGAGCGCGGCAACGACAAGCGTCACGAGCGCTACGCACGCGCCCGTGACGCCCAGGCCCACGTTCTCAAGGTCGCGCTTTGGCAGCTGTTTTGCCATTGCAAACCTTTCCGGGGCGATTACTTATTTAGCAGAGACCTTGCCGCTGGCGTCCTTGACGACCTTCATGGCAGAGACGGGGATGAAGCCCTGCTCCTCGACGAGCTTGCCCTGGACGTCGTCGGAAAGCATGAACTCCAGGAAGGCCTTGGTGGCCTCGTCGGCGTCCTTGGAGCAGTACATGTGCTCGGTAGCCCAGATCTTGAAGGAGTCATCAGTGACATTCTTGCTCTTGGGCTCGACGCCCTCGACCTTGATGGCGTTGAACTTGGAGTCATCGAAGTGCGAGAAGTCGAGGTAGGAGATGGCGTTATCGGTGCTGCCCATCTGAGTCTGGACGTCGCCGGACTTGTCGAGCTCGGCGTCGCCCTTAAAGTCGACGGCCTCGTCGCCAAAGACGGCGGCCTCGAAGGTGGCGCGGGTGCCGGAGCCGGCCTTGCGGTTGAGGACGACGATGGTGGCGTCGTCGCCGCCGACCTCCTTCCAGTTGGTGATCTGGCCAGAGAAGATGCCCTTGAGCTGCTCGAGGGACAGGTCGTCGACCTTGACGTTCTTGGAGACGACGGGACCCATGCCCACGACGGCAACCTCGTGGTCGACGAGGTTCTTGACCTGGTCGGCCTCGAGCTTGGTCTCGGCGAAGACGTCGGAGTTACCGATGGTGACGGTGCCGGCGGCGACAGCGGTCAGACCCTTGCCCGAACCGTTGCCCGAGCCGGAAACGGAGACGTCCGGGTTGGCATCCATGAACTTCTCGGCAGCAGCCTCGACGAGAGCCTGGAACGAGGAGGCGCCGTCGTAGGTCACCTGGCCGGGGACAGACTCGGCAGCGGCAGTGACGCTGCCCTTGTCGGCGGCGTTGGAAGCGCCTGAGCCGCCGCAGCCAACGAGACCGAGACCGACGATGCTGGCAAGACCACCAGCGAGGCCGAGGAACTGACGACGAGAATAAGCCTGATCGAGCATGATCTTCCTTTCGTACATGCGACTCGCGGGCACCCTGCCCGCTTTGCTGTTTGGAAAGATACGACCCCGACCGGGCAGCACCAGCGCCAACTGCGGTTTCTTACGGGCTATTGATAGACCTTTACCGCAAGCTCTGCCCAGCCTTTACAAACGGATAACAATCCAGCGCCGAACATGGCGCACCTTTTACACCAAAGGAACGTCCCCAATGACTACCCCACCGCAACAGAAAAAGCCCGGGCCGAAGCACCGGGCTCGTAATGCAAGTTTGTATCCAAGCAGGATATAGGGGTTTCCCAAGTGCCCGAGATTGCCCCGAAAGAGGAGCGCCGCGTACTTTGACGCAAGCGACGGTTTGAGGGGCAAGGTCGGGTGCCTGGGGAAGCCCTAAAGTTCCAGTTCGTTGAGGCGCAGGATCGCCACGATATAAATCTTGAGCGCCTGCTTGAGCTGTTCCTCGTTGGCGCACTCGTTGGGGCCGTGCATCTGGCCGCCCCATGCGGGCAGCTCCAGGCCGGTCTCCTCGGGGCCAAACGAGACGGCGCGGGCAAAGTTGCGCGCGTACGTGCCGCCGCCCATGGCAAAGGGCTCGGCATGCTTGCCGGTGAACTCGTTATAGGTATCGATACTGTCTCTTATACACATCTCCGAGCCCACGAGACATCTCAGGATCTCG
>URBM01000080.1 GCA_900545995.1 uncultured Collinsella sp.
TTTGGGGCGGGCAGATATCGGGAAGTGCCAGACGGGGGAGGCTGCCGGGCGCCTTGCCCGTCTGCGGATTTTGGGACATGCGGCCCGCTTTTTCGACCCATCTGTCGGTACACTAAAAGCACTATGGGTACCCGCGAGCGACATATCGGCAACGCGGCCGCCCGATCCGCACCCGTGGCGGATCCCAGGGGCGGCAGGCTCTTCGCCATGCCGCGATTCCTTGTTGGCATAACACATCAGGTGTACCGCCACCGCGTCTTTGCTATCGCCGGTGTCATCACCGCGATGTTCCTCATGCTTTTGGCAGTCTTGCCGGCGCTGTTCGCCTTCGACCCCAAACTTTCTAACGCCGTGCCCGCCTATAGCGAGGTGTCCGAAGAGGTCGTGGATGCGCTCGTCCATTCGAGCTCTCTGCCGTTGCTTGTTGCCGCAATTGCATTTTCGATCTGGGGCGTATCGGTCTATCTGCGCTGTTTGGACTATGTGTTGCGCCGCCGTCTTGTTGCCATCGCCACCATCTGCGCCCTGTGGATGATCGAAGTCATTCTCAAGTACAAGTCGTTCACGCCGTTCTATGCCACCGTGCTGTGGTACCTGTACTACGTGCCCATGACGCTCATTCCGCTGCTCTACCAGTTGTGTGGTCTGCGCCTTGCGGGTCTGGAGCAACACCGTCTGGGTCGCCGCTACTGCGCTGCGCTGTGGATTGTGGCCATCCTGCTTATCGGATTTGTGCTCACCAACGATTTTCACCAGCAGGTCTTCCACTTTGACCGTACAAGCGACACCTGGAGCAACGATTACACGTACGGCTGGGGTTATTTCGCCGTCCTCGTGTGGACGGCCTTTAACTTTGTGGCCTTTTTTATCCTGGTGGGCCGGTCCTCGTCCTTTCGCATCCAACGTTTCTCGGGCACGGCGGCGCTCGTGCTGCTGGGCGGCGCGTTCTTTGCCATCTCATATGCGTTGCGCGTGCCCTGGGCATGGAGGCTCAACTTCTCGCTCATCTATTGCGTCTTGTGCGTGGTGGCGATGGAAATCTGTCTCGATTGCGGTGTCATTCCGTCATATCACGACATCGCCGGCATCTTCGACACCTTGCCGCTCGACCTCAAAGTTCTAACGCGCGACCTGCAGGAAGTCTATGCCACGCCGGTGTCGAAGCCAATGCCGGCGGGCGTGTGCGAAGAGCTGCGAGCCCAGGAACACGGGCATGCCCATGCCTTTGCCGTGGAGTCCAATCCCGATGTAATGTACCGAGCCTTTCCGCTGCTGGGCGGATCGGCCCTGCTTGCCCAAGACGTGTCGGATCTCAACGAGCTTAACCGTGAACTGGCACACCGTCGCATGGAGCTGCAGCGTCAAAACGAGCTGCTCGCTGCCGACTACGACCTTAAGACGCACCTGGCAGATCAAGAGGCCGAGACCTTGCTGGTCCAAGACGTGGACCAGGCGCTTGCCCGCGCGCTCGAAGGGATGTACGACCTGCTGAGCTCGCTGCCGCCGTTGACCGACGAGGCGTCTTCGCACGAGCGTTACCGCATGCTGCAGCGCGCCAAGATGCTTGTCGCCTATTGCAAACGCAAGGGGTCGCTCACGTTGGCGCAGCACGGGGAGAGCGGTTTTGACCGCGACCGCATTCAGCTCATTGCCAACGAGCTCGCAAGCGACCTGCGCACCATCGATATCGATTGCGCTTTGATTATCGCCATACGGCGCCCGATGCACGCCAGTACGGTAAGCGCCCTGTACGACTGCGTGTATGACTTTGCGTTTTTTGCCTACACCACCGACCATCCGGCGCTTATGTATCACTTGGGCGACCATGACCGATGCAGTGTCGAGCTGCGCGCCACGCTTTTTTCCAACGATAATGAAGATCTTTCGCAGACGCCCGCCGCGCAAGAGCTCGAAAGCGCTCTGCAAGGGCGCAACGTGGCATACCGCCTTGAGGGCGAGCCCGGCCAGCTGCGCATGATCGTCTTGATGCCGAGGGCGGGTGAGTGACGATGCAGATTTCGCTCATCCTTCCCCAAATCGTTGCGCTCGATGTTGTCTTTGCCCTGGCTGCGTGTCTGCAGACGATCCACGTCCCGCTCATCGCATCGCGCCGCTCGTCCTATAACCGTAAGGTGATTTGCGCCTACGAGGCGAGTCTTGTGCTTCACCTGATGATTTCGGCGCTCATCTTATTCGCGTCGTCTGGCTCGTATCTGGTGGCGCCGCTTGACGTTTGCGCCAGGGCAATGGGCGGAGTGCTGTGGCTCAATGCCGCGATCTTTGCCTATGGCGTGGTACTTATGGTGCGCTATCGTCGCCCCGTCATGCTGGTCGAGCTGCTGCTTGTTGTCGCCGTTACACCGCCGGTGGTTTTTGCCATGGGCTCGGCGTGGACCACGGTCCTTATCGCAGAGGGAGCGTTTTTCCTGTTCCGTTCCATCGCGGCGCTCTTGATGGACGTCCGTAACCGCCAGGAGGATATCACCATGTTCTCGACGATCGAGACCATCAACGTGATTCCCGTGGGCATCCTGTATCTGGACCCGAGGGGCCGTCCGCTGCTCATGAACCGCTGCATGCGCAAAAACCTAGTGGAGCTTCATATGCCCACCGACCTAGGCGATATGAGCGGTACATGGAACGACCTGCGCAAACTCAGCATGCAAATGCCCGAAAGCAGCAGGAACCGTGTGCGGATTAATCTGGACCGTTTTGGTGAGGCGCGCGTTGTGGCCGAGGTTTCTCCCGCCGAGATTCGCTTGTTCGTGCACGATGACGTTATGGTTTCGGGCCGCCTCTTCGAGCGCATTATCGGTCTGGATGTAACAGAGTATGCGCATGCCCATGATCGCCTAGCGCAAGCCAACCACCTGCTTGAGCTTGCGGGCCAAGAGCTCCAAGCCCAGATCGAAGAAGTCAAAAAAGTTGCTGACAATGCGGCCTATCTGCGTATGCGCGCTCGCGTGCACGACGTGATCGGGCAGCGCCTGTCCATTCTCCATCGTTATCTGGAGGAAGGGCGCCTGGATGACGAGTCACTCGAGCAGATCGACCCGCTGCTGCGCTCAATCGCTGCCGATCTGCGCAGCGGGGGCGACACCGAACCGGCAGAGCAATTGGGCGATATCGTCCATGCCTTTGGCCTGGTGAGCGTGCAGATCGATGTGGAGGGCGAGCTGCCAAACGACGCGCGTGTCGCCGCAGCATTTTTGCAGATTATCCGCGAGGCCTCGACCAATGCCACCAAGCATGCACAGGCCCATCAGGTCCATGTGCGCCTGTGGCAGGAGGGGACGGAAGACGGCGCTGTCGCGCGGATGGTCGTTTCTAACGACGGCGCGCCTGCACCCGTATCGTATCGCGAGGGAACGGGTATCCCAGGTATGAGGCATGTCGCACAGAATCTGGGCGGCAGCCTGGAAGTCCACACCGCCCCGCCCTTCACGCTTACGGTGTCCATCCCGCTCGCCTCCAGCGCCACAGTCCAAAGGAGAAGTTCATGATTCGCGTGTTAATCGTCGAAGACCAGGCTATCTTGCGCGAGAGCCTCGCGCGCTCCGTCGGTGACCAGCCCGACATGACGGTTGTTGCCGCGATCGCCGACGCCTCGGATGCCTTGGACGTTGTGCTTAAGGAGCGCCCGGACATGATACTGATGGACGTATGTACCGAGCATGATTCCAACGGCATCGTGGCGGCGGCGCGCATCAAAGAACAACTGCCCGAGTGCCGCGTCATTATCATGACGGGTATGCCCGAAATCACCTTTGTGGACCAGGCGCGCGAGGCGGGCGTCGACAGCTTTGTGTACAAGAACGTTGGTATCGACGAGCTATTCGCCGTGATGCGCTCCACGCTGGCGGGTTACTGCACGTTTCCCAAGCCGCCCGAGAGCATCTTCTCGGGCACGGCGGCCCTCGACGATGTCGAGCTGTCGATCTTGCGCCTTGCCTGCGAGGGTAAAAGCCGCCGCGAGATCGCGGCCGAGCTGTTTATGAGCGAGGGCACCATCAAACGCCGCATCTCGGAGATTCTCAATAAGACCGGCTACGACAACATCATGCGCTTGGCCGTGCGCGCAGTAACGGAGGGCAGCATCGTTCCCAACATGGAGCGCTAGCGCTCGTTACGCATCGGCATAAAGCGGCGGGGCCGCAGGATCAACTCCTGCGGCCCCGCCTGGTGTGCGCGGATGTGTCCGCCAATCCGCGGCTGTCGTGGTCTGCCGCTACGCGATGGTCGCGGTGTAGGAGGCGACGTCCTCGTAGGAATCGGTCAGGTAGGCGTCGATGCCGATGGTCGTATTGACGAGGTCATCAAGGCTATCGAGCGTGCCCTTCGAGAAGGTGAATTCCTCGGTGGCGTTGGTACCGGGCATCAGGTGAGCCGAGAACCAGGGTTCCTTCATGGTGCCGTTGACGTTGGTCTTGCCGGAAGGAGCGTAGAAGGTCAGGTCCTTGTCGCTCTTGTTGGTGATGTTGACGACAAAGCCGATGTCGCCCCAGTCGTCCTTGAACTTCTCGGTGATGGTGATGGTGCACAGATCGTCATCGGCGACGGTGACGGCGGGGGAGATTTCGACGCTCTGGACATCGTCGTCTTCGACGGCCTCATCGATCTCCTCTTCCTTCTCGGCCGCCTCGCGATCCTTCTTCACCGTACCGGACAGGTCCTTGTCGGACTTGGTAAAGACAAGATTGCCATCATCTTCTTCGAGGATGAGTTTTCCGTCCTTGAGCTTCATGTCATGCGACTCGTCTTCGGCGGTGATGGTTACGGTGGTGGCGTCCTTTGCCTCCCATTTAAGGTCGACGACTTCAAGGAACAGGTCGAGGGCGCCTGTACCGTCCTCATCGAGAATCAGGATGCAGTGGACACCCCAATCCTCGAGCATCTTCATGTACTCATCGGTCAGCTCTTCGCCCTCCATGGTTCCACCCGAGAGTTCCCAGCTGCCGACGAAGTTGGCCTTGGGGTCCTTGCCGCCGCCGCTGCAGCCCGTCAGGGCAAAGGCAAGCGCCAGGACGCATGTCAGAAATGCGAGTACGGACTTTTTGAACGTTGTCTTCATGGTGTCCTCCTTCATCGAACGAAACCCATAGAAGCAAATGCGGGGGTGGCGGACCTCCCCGCCAATTACCAGATAAAGGGGTTAGGGCCGGGGCGTTCCGCAGTTGCTGCAGAACTTGCCGCCGTTTTCGCTGCCGCAGTTGGGGCAGAACCACTTGGCCGGTGCCGGGGCGGGCGCGGGACTGCCGCACTCGGAGCAGAACTTGCCGGTGTTGGTGGCGCCGCAGCTGCAGGTCCATGTGCCGGCCGCAGGTGCGGCGGCAGGAGCCGGGGCGGGTGCCGGAGCCGGCTGCGGGGCGGCCTGCTGCTGTGCCTGGCCGGCGGCGAACAGCTGGCTGGCATTCATGCCGCCCATGCCACCTGCCATGCCCATGCCCATAAAGCCTGCCATCGCGCCGTTGGGGTTGGCGGCTGCTGCGCGCATCGCATCGCTCTGGGCGCTGGCGATGTTGGCGGCTGCCATGGTGGGATCGCGCATGACCGCGGCCTTCTGCAGGTCCTTGATCATTTGCTCGTCCTCTTGCGAGGCGGCGATGGAGTTGACGCCAAAGCTCACGATCTCGACGCCGCGCAGGTCGCGCCAGTCGGCCGAGAGGACCTCGTTGAGCGCGCGGGCGAGCTCGGTGGTGTGGCCGGGGATGGCGCTGTAGCGGATACCCATCTCCGAGATCTTGGCAAAGGCGGGCTGCAGAGCGGTGAGCAGCTCGGACTTAAGCTGGCTGTCGATCTTATCGCGCGTGTAGCTATCGGTCACGTTGCCGCACACATTGGTGTAGAACAGCAGCGGGTTGGTGATACGGTACGAATACTCGCCGTTGCAGCGCACGGAGATGTCGACATCCAGGCCAATGTTGTTATCGACCACGCGGAAGGGCACGGGCGAGGCGGTGCCGTACTTGTTGCCGATGATCTCCTTGGTGTTGATGAAGTAGACACGCTGGTCCTTGCCCGCGTCGCCGCCAAAGGTAAAGCGGCTGCCGATATTGGCGAAGGTCTCCTTGATGGAATCGCCCAGGTTGCCGCTAAAGACGCTCGGCTCGCTGCCGGTATCGAAGACGAACTCACCGGGCTCCAGCGCGACTTCGATGATCTTGCCGTTTTGCACCACGAGCATGCCCTGGCCGTCGTTGACGGCGATGACCGAGCCGTTGGAGATGACGTTGTCCTCGCCGCGCGTGTTGGAGCTGCGGCCACCGGTACGTTTGCTGCCCTTGCAGGCCAAGACGTCGGCAGGCATCGATTCGCAGTAGATAAATTCCTTCCACTGGTCGGCCATGACGCCGCCGGCAGCTCCCAATCCAGCTTTCAAGAGTCCCATGGTGATCTTCCTTTCTCGTCAAAGGCTGGGTGGTATTGGTTGGATTGCTTAGTCGTCCTTGTCGTCTTTCATGACAACGGTGGTCTCGGTGTGGCTGAAGGTGTCGTGCTTCTCGGTCAGGTCGAGCTCGCCACAATACTCATCGGCATGGGCTGCTTCGTTGGCCGTCTTGAGCTGGCCTACCAGTAGCACGTCTCCGATAATCACGATGATCAGCGGCGCGATGACGTTGATGAGGATGCCCTCGATATCAAAGGTGAGGTAATCCGGATCGAAGGCGTATTCCCCCATAAAGAGAATCTGGGAGAGGATAAATCCGATCACGAAGAACAGCACCGAGGCGATGGCGAGCTTGGGCTTGGAGCAGGGGAGCTCGCCGACCAAGCGGCCGGTCTGGCCGTTCATGGCAAACAGGTAGCTCTTGCCGTTCCACGAGGTGGAGAGCATCCAGACGGGGAACAGGGCGTAGTCGCTGTCTTCCCAGGTGTAGTCGAGCTGCTTGCTTTCGACCGTGGCATCGTCGTATTCGTCGACGACGGTCTCGCGCAGGGCCGAGATTGTGCTTTCTTCCATACGGCGTTCGGCGCGCGCCTTGCAGGTCTCGCAGTCCTCGTCGTAACGGTTGGCGATGTAGCCGGGCATATATGCGACCGAGAACGGGCGCAGCGCGTCGTAGTCAAACGGCTCGATGGCATCCATGTGGCCGTCGGGCATCTTGGACGATCCGTCGACGGGCACGCGCTTAAACGAGATATTGCCCTTGCGATAGGCATCGTAGTGGTCGGTGGTCGTGACGGTGCGGTCGGATTCCTCGGTCACGGTCTCGTTGGTCGCGTCAAAGTACACTTCGCCGTCAACGCGGGCGCCGTAGAGCCAAAACGGCACGTAGACACCTTGGACCTCGTCGATGTGGTTGCCGGTGACAAAGCTCTTGGGCAGCAAGATCTTGCCCTTGTAGTGTTCCTTGAGTGCGGCCGTGACGTCATCGCGCCCGAGCTTAAACGGAATCACCAGGTCGGGCGAGAAGTCGCCAGAGAGCTGGCCGGGCGCCACGGCGGAGTTACCGCAGTACGGGCAGGTGGTGACGGCGACGGTGCCGTCGGACACGAGCTCGGCGCCGCACGACGAGCAGATGTAGCCGGCGTTTTGGGCCAGCTCCTGCACGGCATCGTCGACAGCAGGCTTGGGGGCCGCGGCTGCGGCATCGGCTTTGGCATCTGCCTTGTCCTGGCGCTCGCGATAGAGGGCCTCGACTTCTTCGACTTCAAAGCGCGAGTCACAGTAGTCGCAGACGAGCTTTTGCTCGGCGCTGGCAAAATGCAAGGGGCCACCGCAGGCAGGGCACTGATAGTTAACGCTCTCGAAGGCCATGATCGGTCCTTTCGCTGCCGGAGGCTATGCGCCGATGGCGCCGCCGCAGTATTCGCAGCGCCCACTGGCATCGGGAATGGTGGTGGCTCCGCAGAAGGGGCAGGTCACCGCGGTCTTGGGGGCCTTGGCGGCCACGACGCTGTCGCGCGTCTCCTGGCGCAGCTGCACCAGCGCGTCGCGGACCTCGGTTGCCTGGCGCTTGGCCTCGCGGTATTCGATGGAGCCGCGCTGATCGATGGTGGAGTCGTTCACGCGCAGGTTGATCTCGGTAAAGTACGGCGTGTTGACGTGGATGGTCAGATTAAAGTCGTAATCCAGGTCGTAGCGCGGCGGGTTGTAGCTCTCGCGCTCGCCGTCCTTGGTCTCGCGATAGATCTCGGTGCGATGCTCGTCGATATCCATATCGCAGCCGAGTACCTGCGAGAACTCGATGATGTCGGGATTGGCGTCGCGCCAGCGGCTCTGCGAAGTGATGATCAGCAGGCCCGCGTCCTCATCGAGCATAATATTGGTGCGCCCGGCAGAAAGCGTGCGCGTGGGGTTGAACGAAGACAGGCGTTCGGCGTTGGCCTCGCGGTAGGCGAGTTGCTCACGGATGTCGTCCGCGGTGCTGGAGCGATAGCCGTGAAAGTAGGGGGAGAGCTTGCCGGCGCACTCTTTGCACAGGTAGCCTTCATTGATTTTTGTCTTACCTAGAAGTCCCAGCTCGGTACCGCAAATCGCGCACTCTTTCTTCTCGAACATCTTGTCAAAGAAGCCCATGGCTGCCTCCCATCAACTGGTAGCGTGTGTCACTTTTGATGATGGGGGAGTGCGCGATCCTTCGCGATACCCAGACGGCTCAAGGAGTCTCCACAACTGGGACACATGGCCCATTTTTGACTAGTCATTGGGGACGTACTTAAACGACTAGTCGCGGGGGACACTCTTCGGCCACTCATTGGGGACGTACTTAAATGAGTGGTAGTTGGAGACACTCCTGGCCGAGCTAGAGATCGCGCGCGTCCCTTCTGGTCCATGCGGCTCAAAATCGCGGCGTGATGTGGACGACTGGGGCCGAATTAGCAGCATTTCGAGTCTGACTCTGATATCGAGATTGGTTCTTTATTAAAATAGAATTCCAGACAATTGAGCGGCCGGGGGTTAACCATGAGGGGCATGGGAGACACAACCTCATATTTGCGTCGGGGCATTCGGGAGATTATATGCCTGGCGCTGTTCTTCTTCACGTTTTTGACGTGCGAGTATCTCTTTGATGTGCGCATAGCCGAGTTCGTGCCATCGAGTGAGGTCGTTATCTACGAGAGTATCGTCGTCGGCGCGAGCGTGATTGGCTTTTTCGTGCGCCCATTTCTGTACTATCGCCGTCCCCAGACGATCGATGCGACGAGCGATATTACAGGCG
>URBM01000081.1 GCA_900545995.1 uncultured Collinsella sp.
GTCATTGGGGACGTTCTTAAACGACTAGTCATTCAAGAACGTCCCCAATGACTACATGAAAGCGCCCCCAAGCGAATGTGCTTGAGGGCGCCTCTTGCTTGACTAGCTTTCGATATAGTCCTTTAGCTTGCTCGAACGACTGGGGTGGCGGAGCTTGGCCAAGGTCTTGGACTCGATCTGGCGGATACGCTCGCGCGTGACGCCAAACTCGCGGCCGACTTCCTCGAGTGTGCGGGGATGCCCGTCGACAAGGCCAAAGCGCAGCTCGATAACCTTGCGCTCACGATCGGCAAGCGAGTCGAGCACCTGGGTGAGCTGCTCCTGCAGCATGGAGAAGCTGGCGGCATCGGGCGGAACGATAGCCTGGGAGTCCTCGATGAAGTCGCCCAGCTGGGAATCCTCTTCCTCGCCGATGGGGGTCTCGAGCGACACGGGCTCCTGCGAAATCTTCTGGATCTCGCGGACGCGGTCGGCGCTCATGTCCATCTCGGCACCGATCTCCTCAGGGGTCGGGTCGCGACCCAGGTCCTGAAGGAGCTGGCGCTGCACGCGGACGAGCTTGTTGATGGTCTCGACCATATGCACGGGAATACGGATGGTACGGGCCTGATCGGCAATGGCGCGCGTAATGGCCTGACGGATCCACCACGTGGCGTACGTGGAGAACTTAAAGCCCTTCTGGTAGTCGAACTTCTCAACAGCGCGGATCAGACCGAGGTTGCCCTCCTGGATCAGGTCAAGGAACAGCATGCCGCGGCCGACATAGCGTTTGGCGATGGAGACGACCAGACGCAGGTTTGCGCTGATGAGTGCCTGCTTGGCTTCGAGGCCCACGTTCTCAATGCGCGTAAGACGACGCATCTCGGCACGCGTGAGCTCGAGCTCGCCGGCATCGGCAGCCTCGAGCTTCTCGGTGCCCTCGAGACCGGCCTCGATCTTCATGGCCAAATCGACCTCTTCGGAGGCGGTCAGCAGGTCGACCTTGCCGATCTCCTTGAGGTACATACGAACCGGATCGCCGGTCAGCATCACCGTGGAGGCATCGATGCCACGCACGCGGGAGCGTGAACGGGACGTGCGCACGGTGCGCTTCTTCTTGCTCTTGGAAGAACCCATCTCGGCGTCGGCCTGACGGGCCATCTTGAGCTCGTGATCGTCGAGCGAGCCGGAATCGTGCTCGTCGTCGTCATCGAAATCGTCAGTATCGGTATCGTTATCGTCATCGTCGACGTCCATGGGGGCGTCGTCGTTTCCGCTCGCGGAGATAATCTGGATGCCGCTGTTGCGCAGCGCGGAATACACCGCGGTGAGCTGCTCGTCAGAAACATCGATATCCTTCAGGGCGACCTGAATCTCGTCCTCGGTTACCGAAGTCCTGTTTGAGCCGTTGCCCATGAGCTTTGCAACGTAGGATTCCAGCCCAGTACCCGTGCTCTCAGTCTTTTTTGGCACAGATTCTCCCTTCATAGTCCACAGGACTCAATACTTTAGCACACACATAAGCGTCTATACCCAAAAAGAGGACTGGATATAGGCGAGAATACGCTGGTTGACCACAACATCTAGGCCTGTTCGGTGCCTGCGGCCTCCAGACCGATCAAACGGAACGGGTCCGCCACGCCGCCGATAGACTTTTGCAGCTCGCGTTGACGCTGCGAATCCTGCGCGGCCTGCACGGTCAGCGCGCGACGGGCCTCATCATCGAGCGAACGGTCCTGGCGCAGCTTTGCCTGTGCGGCACGCATGCGGCGCTTGATGGTGTAGAGCTCGAGCGTATCGAGCATGAACACGATGTTCGTCTCGGTGGGGTGCTTGCTCGTCGCGGAGATGCGCCCGGCACTCACAAGCGTTGCCGCCTCGGGACAGACCGAGCGCGCCGCATCCATGCAGGCTGCAGGATCGGTTCCCGGCGGCGTTGCCAGAACGGCCCATGCGATGGACTCGTGACGTGGGTCAACCCACTCGATAGAGCAGATGCGGTCGGCATACGTGCGGAACAGGTCGGGGTAGCTCGTGAGCATCGTCAACAGCTCGCGCTCCCCTGCCAAGGACTTGCGCTCAAGATCAGTAAGAACCATCGGCGCCGCCGCAGCCGGAGCGCCCGAACCATCAGTCACAGGCACAGCACCCATACCATCAGGCACATCGATCGGCGGCAGGTCGTCGACGACCTCCACGGGCGCGGCACCGTAGGCATCGAGCGGGACGTAGTCATACGGCTCTTCTTCGACCGGCGCGGACACCGGCGGCGTCGCGCCCGATGCCCAAGCACCGCGAGATGCCCCCTGCGAACCAGACGTCCGACCGCCCGCGCTACCAGAGCGCTCGGCTTGCGCCCGCTGGCGTTCATAGTTCTGCTCACGACGTCGTTCCGCATCTTCGCGCTTGGCGACATCGCGAAACACGCGACCCGAACTCGCGCGAACCGTCTCCAGATCCAAACCCAGCAGATCGGCAATCTGAATAAAGTATGTGTCGATCATATAGCTATCGCGCAGCGGATAGATAAGCGTCAGCGCATCTTCCAGCGCCTTGGCACGACCTCCCGGCGTGGTGATGTCACTCGACTCCTGCAGCGAACGGTAGACAAAGTCCATGAGCGGCTCGGCAGCGTCGATGCGCGCCTGAAGCTCCTGTCCACCATGCGCTGTGATGAACTCCATGGGGTCGTTGCCGTCGGGCAGCACCACGCAGCGCAGGTCCATCGAATCCTGCTCGATAAATTGAATCGCGCGACGGGCGGCCTTCTGGCCCGCGGCATCGCCATCGAACATATACACGATACGCTTGGCAAAGCGGGTGAGCGTCTTGACGTGATGCTCCGTGAGCGCGGTGCCCAGCGTGGCGACAACGTTTTTGATCCCCGCCTCCCAGCAGGCGATGCAATCGGTATAGCCCTCCACCACGATGGCCGTATCCTGCGCGACGATAAACTCCTTGGCCCAGTTAAAGCCATAGAGGTTTCGCTTTTTATGGAACACGCTCGTCTCGGCGGTGTTGAGGTACTTGGGTTGGCCGTCACCCATGATGCGCCCGCCAAAGGCAATGTTGTGACCCTGCTCGTCAAAGATGGGAAACATCACGCGGTCGTAGAAGCGGTCGGCAAGCTGCCCGCGCCCGCGGCTCACGGCAACGTTGGCGTCGATCATCTCCTGCGGGGTAAAACCCGCCTGGGACAGGTGCGACACCAGCGCGTTGCGGCCCGGTGCAAAGCCCAGGCAGTAGCGGCGGCAGACGTCGCCACCCATACCACGGCTGGCAAAGTACTCGCGTGGACGGCCGTCCTTACCGCGCATAAGCATGGTGTGGTAGAACTGGGCGGTCTCGGCACACAGATCGTAGATGCGGGCACGCTTGGTACCGCGCTCGCGACGATCTCCGGTGTCATGCAGCTCAATACCCGCACGATCGGCCAAATAGCGGATTGACTCGGGAAAGCTCAGGTTTTCGCGCTTCATGATATAGGTGAAGACGTCGCCACCCTCGCCGCAGCCAAAGCAATGCCACACCTGCGTGGCGGGAATAATGTGGAAGGAAGGAGTCTTTTCGCCATGAAAGGGGCAGCAGCCCCAAAACTCATGGCCGCGGGGCTTGAGCTCAACCGTTTCCTGCACGATGGCAACTAGGTCGGACGCAGCGCGTACCTGGTCTTTTTCCTCATCGCTAATCACGGATGCCCACCCCCTGCTCACCCAAGTTGTGACGAATGTCCTCGATATTACCCTCGACGGTCGCAATCAACTCATCCAGCGAATCGAACACACGCGAGGGACGCAACCAGCGCGTAAACGCCAGCGAAACGGAAGCGCCGTACAGGTCGCCCGTATAACCAATTAAGTTAGCCTCGAGATGCGATGAAGCGGCATCGTCGGCATACGTCGGCGGCAGGCCGACGTTAACGGCAGCAGGCCATACGGTGTCATCAACGAGCACCAGGCCCTCATACACGCCATCGGCAGGCACCTGAATGCCGTCGGGAACCTGCAGGTTAGCCGTGGGAAAGCCCATGTCAGAACCCTCGTGACGGCCACGAATAACACCGCCACGCAGCATATACGGGCGGCCGAGCAACTCAGCAGCAAGCTCCACATGGCCCTGTCCCAGCTCATGACGAATGCGGGTGGCGCAAATGGCCTCACCGCCCTCGCAAAGCAGGTCGTGCCCGTATACGTCAACGCCGCGCTCGGCACCCCAGGTGCGCATCTCGTCAACACCAGAAGCACCGCCACGACCCAGCCTAAAGTCGCTGCCAACGCGAATCGAACGAATGTCGACCAGACGCGACACCAGCGAGAGAAAAGCAACATGGTCGAGTGCCGCAACCTCAGGCGTAAAGGGAACGGCCACCACCGCATCGACCCCGGTTTGAGCCAGGGCATGCAGACGGTCGGCCGTCGTCATCAATTTTTGAGCGGGCGAAGGGCTCACCACGACGTCCGGGTCGGGATCGAAGGTAACCACGACCGCCTTACAGCCATGGGCACGGGCGTCACGGACAAGCGCCGCAATGAGCTCCTGGTGTCCACGGTGCACGCCATCGAACACGCCAATGGCGATCGAGGCAGCACCCAGGTGCTCACACTTATCAAACGCATCGGCAGTGACGATGCGAGCCTCGTCCGACTCGCCCGCGAAAAAAATACGCGCGAGCTCGTGAGCGGACAACATCATCGAACACCGCCGATGGCCTGCGGAAAGACATGCTCCATGACAAAACGGCCACTTTCGATGCGGGCGAGCGCCTTGAGTCCCCCATCGAGCACCAGCGCAAACGGCGCTTTCGAAGCATCGAAATCGGCAAGCGCACGCTCAACGGGAATGCGTCGGCCGCAGAGCAGGTCTTCGGCAAGATTGCCCGGCAAGTCAACACGCGTGGCGCCCAGGGCCGCAATGGGATCCAGGGCAAAGCCGGGCGCGGACTCGGGAGAAAGCTCCTCGACCGCATGACAGGCGCCAATGGAAACAACACCGGAGGCCGTGCGGCGCAGCGCGGAAATGTGCGCGGCGCTCTCGCAGGCGCGGCCCAAGTCGCGAGCGAGCGCACGGATATAGGTGCCCTTGCTCACCGAGAACGCCACGGTCCACACACACGTATCACCTTCGCCGCCCACGGCGATCAGGTCGGCGGCATAGACCTCGACGGGGCGCGGAGGTAGGTCCACCGCATTGCCCTCGCGAGCAGACTTGTAGGCGCGAACGCCATTGACCGAGATAGCCGAAAACGCCGGCGGCACCTGCATCTGCGGACCCAGCATAGCGGCCAAGCGCTCACGGGCATAGGCAGGATCGCGGAGCTCGTTGGCAACAGCCACCGTGCGGACCGCCTCGCCCTCCGCATCATCGGTATTGGTCTCGGCGCCAAACGAAATGTCGGCGACATAGCTTTTGGTATCGAGGGTTAGCATGCCCAGCAGACGGGTGGCCTGGCCCACACCCACCACCATGACACCCGATGCCATGGGGTCGAGCGTGCCGGCATGGCCGACGCGCCGCTCATGGAGGGCGCGCCGGCATTTCGAAACCACATCGTGGGACGTGCAGCCCACCGGCTTATCGACGGCGAGCAGCATATTCAGTTGAGAAGGCGTACGACGAGCCATGTACCATCCAAAAAGTTAAAGCTCGACGGTCACCGAAGCGGGATCCTCCCCCACCAGCTCGGCCAGCATGGGAAGTGCCACGGTAAGCGTCTCGAGAATCGTTCCGTTGTTGGAGAAACCGGCGGCAGCGGGATGTCCGCCTCCGCCAAAGGTAGCAGCGATCTCGGACACGTTGAGGTCGCCCTTGGAGCGCAGGTTGCCGCGCACCTTGGTATCGCCCTCAATGCCCTTCAGGAACAGACAGACCTCGACGCCCATCACCGAGCGCACCACGTCAACCAGACCGTCGCACTCATCCGAGGTGACACCGCAGGCCTCAAGGTCACTCTGGTACGCGTAGCTATACGCGACGCGCCCGTGGGCCACTGTCTTAATGCGGCCCATAACGATGGACTTGAGGTGCAAAAACTCAACGCGCATGCTCTGGTAAACCTCGAGTGCCACACGCGCCGGATCGGCACCGTGGGCAACCAGACGCGAGGCTGCATGGAACGCGGCTGCATCGGCGTTTTGGTACTGAAAACGGCCGGTATCGGTAACCAAGCCACACAGCAGGCAGGTCGCAACGCCATCACGTGCGACAATGCCGCAATTGTCCAAGAAGCGGTCGATGATCATGGCGCAGGCTGCAGCTTCGACGCGCCTCAGGCTGAGCTCGGCAAACTCCTCGCGCGCCGGATGGTGATCGAAGCACACCACATGCTTGGAGCGACGAAGCACCTCGGCGGAATTATTGAGACGCTCGACGACCGGCACGTCCACCGAGATGAACAGGTCAGGATTGCCGGCATACGCAGATGCCGGTACCAGGCGATCGGAGCCTTCCATAAAGCGGTAGATGCGCGGAACCGGATCATCGTCTGCCAGCAGCAGGGCAATGTCCTTGTTAGGGAAAAACTTCATAAGCGAGAGGCCCAGACCCAACACGGAGCCCAGGGCGTCGCCATCGGGAGAAGTGTGTCCCGAAATCGCAATGGAGGACGCACCCTCGATGAGCTCGAGGATGCGTCGCTGAATATCTGCAGACTCGCACGAGGCGAGGTCGGCGGAATTAGTCATCTAAAGCTGCCTCCTGGGCGGCATCCGCTATCGGATAGCCGTCCTCGTCCTTTTCGATCGCAAGCGTGGCGGGAACGTTTTCCAGCGCACGCGTGATGCGCTCGGCCTCATCGGTCGAGCGATCGATGCGAAAATCGAGCTCGGGCGTAACACGCCAATCGAGCGAGCGAGCCAACAGGCTGCGAATACGGCCCTTAGCGCTTGCGAGCGCCTCCATGACCTCGTCGTAGCGGCTCGCATCGCACGACACGAACACACGCGCGAACGAACGGTCCACCGCGACCTCGACCGCGGTCAAAGTAACCAGGTCGAGACGCGGATCGGAAACCTCAAAGAGCAGGATATAACCGAGCTTCTCGCGAAGCTGCTCGCCCAGACGGCGGGTTGCCTGCGTTTGCTTCATAGCGCTACCCCCTACTCGGTACGGGCAACCTGGTCGATGCGGTAACCCTCGATCTGGTCGCCGGGCTTGATGTCCTGGAAGTTCTCCAGGCCAATGCCGCCCTCGGAACCGCTCTTGAGGCTCTTGGCCTCGTCCTTGTAGTGACGCATCGAGGCGATCTTGCCGTTGAAGACCACGATGCCGTCGCGCACCAGACGCACGGAATCGGTCGCGGCGATCTCGCCCTCTTCGACGCGGACACCGGCGGCGATACCGACTTTGGGCACCTTGAAGGTGTCCAGGACGGTCGCGGTACCCGTGGAGACCTCGACCTCGGTGGGCTTAAGCATGCCGATACGGGCAGCGTCGAGTTCCTCGAGGCACTTGTAGATGACGTCGTAGCAACGGATCTCGACGCCCTCACGCTCGGCGGCGGAGCGGGCCTTACCGTCGGGACGGACGCCAAAGCCGATGATGATGGCGTTGGAGGCGTCGGCCAGGACGACGTCGGTCTCGTTGATGGCACCAACGGCGGAGTGGATCGTGTTGATGCGAACCTCGGACTGATCCATCTTGTCGAGCGAATCCTGAAGGGCCTCGATGGAACCCTGGACGTCGGCCTTGATGATCAGGTTGAGCTCCTTGACTTCGGCGTCGGCAATGGTCTCGAAGAGGTTCTCGAGCGTGACGTGCTTGACGCGGCTCTGCTCCTCGATACGGGCCTTGAGCGAACGCTCGTCGGCAAGGGCGCGAGCCTCGCGCTCGTCCTCGAACACACGGAACTCGTCACCGGCGTTGGGCACGGACTGCAGGCCCAGGATCTCAACGGCGTCGGAGGGACCGGCCTCGGTGACGGCGCGGCCCTTGGGGTCGAGCATGGCGCGGACGCGGCCGTAGGTGAGGCCGGCGACAAGCGTATCGCCCACGTGCAGGGTACCGCGGGTCACGAGCACAGTAGCGACCGAGCCGCGGCCCTTGTCGAGCTTGGCCTCGAGGACGTTGCCGGAGGCAAAGGTGTCCGGGTTGGCCTTGAGCTCGAGCACATCTGCCTGGAGCAGCACGGTCTCGAGCAGATCGTCGATACCGATCTTCTGCTTGGCCGAGATGTTGACGAACATGTTCTGTCCGCCCCACTCCTCGGGGATGACGCCGTACTCGGTGAGCTCCTGACGCACACGGTCGGGGTTGGCGCCGGGCTTATCGATCTTGTTGACGGCGACAACGATGGGTACGCCGGCGGCCTTGGCGTGGTTGATCGACTCGACCGTCTGGGGCATGACACCGTCGTCGGCAGCCACGATCAGAATGACGATGTCGGTCACCTTGGCGCCACGGGCACGCATAGCCGTAAAGGTGGCGTGACCGGGGGTATCGATGAAGGTGATCTTGCGGTCGTTGATCATGACCTGCGAAGCACCGATGGCCTGCGTAATGCCGCCCGCCTCGCCGGCAGCAACGCCGGTGTGACGGATGGCGTCGAGCAGCGACGTCTTGCCGTGGTCGACGTGGCCCATGACGGTGACGACCGGTGCGCGCGGCTTAAGGTCGGCGGGATCGTCGTAGAACGAGAAGGTGTTCTCCTCCTCGGGGGTGATGATCTTGATCTGACGACCCAAGTCGTCGGCAACGAGCTCGACGAGGTCGTCGGACATGGACTGCGTCATGGTGAGCGGCGTACCCAGCAGGAACAGGCGCTTGATGATGTCGTTGGCCGGAACGTCGAGCGCCTCGGCGAGCTCCTGGACGGTAACGCCCTGGGAAACCTTGATGGCGTCGAGCTCCTCGGGGTTCACGCCCTGGGCCAATGCCTCCTCGATCTTGCGCTCCTCCTGAGCCTTGGCAGCCTCGCGCTCACGCTTCTCCTTGCGCTTCTTGCGGCGACCGGTGGACTCACGAGAGGCCTCCTCGACGGCAGCACGAGCCTCCTCGAGCACCTTCTCGCGGCTGTACTCCTCGGCCTCACGAGCCATGCGGCTGTAGTGGTCCTCTTCGTTGTTGTGACCGCCCTTGCGCTTCTTGCCCTTGCCCCTGTCTCTTATACACATCTCCGAGCCCACGAGACATCTCAGGATCTC
>URBM01000082.1 GCA_900545995.1 uncultured Collinsella sp.
ACAGGAGGCCACTTAATGTGGCCTCCGTCGTGAGCAGGACTGTAGAGCAGGAAACCTAAGCCGGTGTCCCCGCTCTCCCGGGGCCGGCGGAATTTAGTTGTTCAGCATGCGGTCGAAGCTTCCCGAGTCGCCATCCCGATAGTCGGCGGTCATCAGAATCTCCTGCGGAATGCGCCCGCCTTCACGTAGCACGTTGCGGAACTGCACACGCGTGACCATGGGCAGATCCTTGATCGTCGCCGCCAAGTTCTGCGGCACGCCCTGGTTGGCAGCCGCGGGCTCGCACTCGCCGCCGGCCTTCACGCGACGCTTGTGCTCGGCGAGCATGGCGCGGTACATGCCGGCATGCAGGCGAATCTCAACCACATTGGCATTGCGAGCCTGCTCGACGATGCGCGCGCCCTCGCGGTCGATATCGCCCACGTAGTAGACGTAGTTAAAGCGATAGCCGATCTCGGCCAGATAATCGTCCAGGGCATGCGAGACGCTCGCCTTGCATCCGCCGCCAAAAATCACGCCGCCCACCTTGATGCCAAAGAGCTTGGCGTGCTTGCGGCCACGCAGCAGCTTGACGATCTCGTCGTAGGTATCCAGGTTCTCAACCATAATGAACGGCTTGTCGGCGCCCAGCGTAAAGAAACCCGTAAAGTGCACGGGGCGGTTGGGGGCGACCTTAATCGCCTGCATGCTGATGCCCTTTTCGGTCATACGCCGAATTAGGCGCTCGCCGTGCTTGCCGTCAAAGGCCTTCTCATCGTTAAAAATCTGGTAGGCGCGCTGGCGACGCGAAGCAACCGGCGTATCGGCACCTCGGTTCTGCTCGATCCAAGCCTGGATGATTGCAATCTCCTCGGCAATCTTGCGGTTGGACATCTCGTTGTGCTGGGTGCGCTGCGGCGCCTTTTTGCCGTCCTTGCCCTCGACCTTAACAATTTGAGTCTGCTGCTCCTTGATCTTAGAGAGCGCCGTAGGCGTAGGGACAACTTTGAGCAGCTGCCTGCCCAAAACGCGGGCAAGGGCAAACGCCGATACCTCGCCGTGGACGGTCGACTCGGGCTGCTGGGTAGCAGTATCTGCTACGGCAGACTCCGGCTTCTTCTGAGACTTGCGCTTAGAATCGCCTTGGAAATTGCGCTCGCGCTTTGGCATAGACGCCTGCTTCTGCGGACGATCGGACTTGCTCTCCTTCGCCGGCTGGCGCTTAGGCTGCCCCGAAGAAACCTCGGCAGTCGCATCTTCGTCCTGCGGCGTGGTCTTCTCGGTTGCAGTCTCGGCATGGGAACTGCGGCCCCCACGATGGCGGCGGCGAGGCTTGCTCGACGCGCCCTGCTCCGTCCGCTCATCAGTAGGCTGCTGGCCCTTGGCCTCGGCATCAACCTCAAGCTGCGGCTCAACAGGCTTCTGCTCGCGAGCCGCCGGCTCAACGGTTTTCTCGGTTTGTTCGGCCTTCTTGTCCTGAGTGGTCGAAGCCGGCTCGCCCTTCTCCTGACGCCTTACGGGATACGCGCGCCTCGCAAAACCACGTCCGGGACGGCATGAGCCCGGGGCCTTCTTGACAGACTCCTCAACATCGTCTGCAGCCTCGGAAAGCTCTTCAACCTCATGCGCGACATCCTGCTGCACAGCCTTAAAGTGGGCACCACGGCGACGCTGGGGCTCCTGGGCCTCCACGGGCTTTTGCTCCTTCGCGGGCCTCTGCGACTCGGCAGCAACCTCGTTCTCAACAGCCTCGGCATCCGTCTCACCCTTTTGAGCAACGGCGCGACGGAAGCGCTCCTGCTGGGCGCGACGTTGTGCATCGCGCTTGCCACCCCCGCCAAAACCGCCGCGTCCTGCCTTGGCCGTAAAGGCACGCACGACGTTCTCATCGAGCAACTCATCGGTATCAACATGCTCACGCGGAGCAACTTCTTCCACAGCAGGCACGTCAGCGAAATCCTCGACGACAAAATCTTCGACGGACTCGGCAGGCTGCTCCTGGGCATCGCGGATCTCGGCATTGATGGTATAGAACGCCGGGCGGCCGTTAATGCCGCTGCCCTCGATCTTGGTCACGATCTTCGCCGCGATGAGCTCATCGCGCATCGCCTTGGTGTCACATTCCTTATCGACGGAGCGGAAAATCTGCGCCAGCGCGCTCGACTTAATCTTGAGCGCTTTGCGGCAGAGCAGGTCGTAGGCAACCAGCTTGGCCCGCTCAGCAGAAAGCGACGTCTGGCTGCTCAGACGTTCAGCCAGGGCATCGACATTATTTTGGTTATCGGAATATACCGTCTTGGCCACGGGGCCCCTTTCATATGTACACATATACGTTTATATGGTACAACGCGCGCCCTTATCCACGCAAAACATCTGCGAGAACACTCGGGCGTCGCCCGCTTTTGCATGAAAAAAGACCGAGTCCGCGTCGTTGCGGACCCGGTCTTTCCGAGTCATATGGATGGAACGGCTAGCCCATCAAGCTGACTAGGCCTTGGCAGCCTCGGCGTCGACAGGAGCCTCGGCGGCAGCGGCGCGGCCGTACTCGGCCTTGCCCATCTCGGACCACTCGGGCTCCTCGTCGGGCATGGAGCCAGCCTCCTTGCCGAAGAACTCCTTGAGGCAGTTGACGGCGACGATGAGACCCAGGACCATCAGCAGGACGGCGAAGACGAGCTGCAGGCCCTTGGTGGCGGCGACGGAGACGGCGGCCGTGGTGGCAGTAGCCGGGATGGTACCGAAGAAACCGTAGGCCTGGACGGCGGTCATGCAGCCCATGGCGCTCTGGACCAGCGAGGTGAAGGTGCAGCAGAGCAGGAAGGCGACGGGCACGTAGAGCATCCAGCCCTTGCGGCCGGTGCACTTGCAGAACACGGCGAGGGTGATCATGGTCATGCCGCCGAGCAGCTGGTTGGAAGCACCAAAGAGCGGCCAGATGTTGGCATAGCCACCAAAAGCGAGGGCGAGACCGGGAAGCAGGGTAACGACCGTGGCGAACCAGGGGTTGCCGAGGACCTTCATGTAGCCGGCCTTGGACTCGATGGCCAGGGCATCGTTGGTCTGGGCAAAGAACTCGGAGAACGAGGTGCGGGCGATGCGGGCGACGGCGTCGAGCGAGGTCAGAGCCAGAGCGGAAACGTTCATGGTCATAAAGACGGTAGCGAGCGTGCCGTCAACACCGAAGGCCTGCATACCGCGGGAGATGCCAGCGGCGAAGATCTGGAACGGGGTGGAAGCGACACCGGCGTTGAGGACGCCGGTACCGGCGGTGTTCATGTCGGAGAACATGATGCCGGCGACGATGATGGCAAGGATGCCGACGAAGGACTCGACGATCATGGCGCCGTAGCCGACCTTGACGGCGTCCTGCTCCTTCTCGACCTGCTTGGAAGAGGTGCCGGAAGAAACGAGGCTGTGGAAACCGGAGAGAGCACCGCATGCGACGGAGACGAACAGGACCGGGAACATCATGCCGGAGGCAGTGGAGAAGCCGGTAAAGACCGGAGCGGTGATAGTGGCCTGACCGTTGACGCCCAGGACGACGATGCCGAGGACAGCGCAGACGATCATGACGATCATCATGATGGAAGTGAGGTAATCGCGCGGAGTCTTGAGCATCTGGATGGGCATGGCGCCAGCGAAGACCAGGTAGACCATGACGACGGCGAACCACTGGAACTTATCCAGGTAGACCGGGAACTGCATACCGACGGCGAACATGAGAACCATGAGGACCACGCCGGTGACGAACTCGGCAGCGCCGGTAAGGTTGAACTTCTTCTGGGCCCAACCAAAGGCGATAGCGACGAAGGTGAACAGGATGGAGATGGTACCAGCGCAGCCGGCGGCATAGGACTTGGTGAAGTCGATGGCACCGGTAGCAGCACCAGAAGCGTCAACGGCCGGGGTGAACATGAACGTCTTGCAGACCATGTCGGTGAAAGCGGCGATGACGATGATGCAGAACAGCCAGCAGAACAGCAGGAACAGGCGACGGCCGGTCTTGCCGATGTACTTCTCGATGAGCTGAGCGAGCGACTTGCCGTTGTTCTTCATCGAGGCGTACAGGGCACCAAAGTCGTGGACGGCGCCGAAGAAGATACCGCCGACGAGGACCCAGAGTACGACGGGCAGCCAGCCAAAGGCCATGGCGACGATCGTACCCGTGACAGGGCCGGCACCGCAGATCGAGCTGAACTGGTGCGAGAACGCGGTGAAGGCGGAGACGGGCGAGAAGCTCTTGCCGTCCTTCATGCGCTTGGCCGGCGTGAGGGCCTCTTTGTCAACGCCCCACTTGTTGGCCAGCCAGCGGCCGTAGCCCAGATAGCCGCAGGCGAGCACCGCCGCAGCCACAACCATGAGCAAAACTCCGTTCATTACATTTCCTCCTCTAAAAAGAACTACTCAGACATAAAAAATGAGGGCCGTCGGTTGCGCTCGACGGCCCTCATCTTCATCAGCCGCCCGTTATCGTACGGGCTAGCTGTATGTGCTAACCCGCATCAGATAATTACTACGCTGATAATGTCTAGCTGATGCGTGAACATGTCTGAGAAATCCTCTTCAATCATGATGCGAACGATCCGTGCGTGTTCACATCCCCCAGTGGATGAAAAGGAGTATGAAACTTTAGTTACCTAAAGTCAACGCAAATTTGTAATGAATTTTCAACTTTTTTGAAATTCTCGGTATAAAACGCCACTGACCTCGGACTTTATCCTGCGACAGTTTTTGCATGAGAGATGTCCCTCGGGGGCGGGGCGGGCGCCGGGCGGCATATGCGAACTTTCCTGCTCTACAGTCCTGCGCAAGACGGAAAGCACATTAAGTGCTTTCCTTTGCGTGCGGAACTCGCGATAAAGTTCGCATATGCCGCCCGGCTCCCGCGGCTCTCAGGGGCTTCCATCCCAAATGTGCGGAGCAAAGCTCCGCATGCCAACTTTTTCTTTCAGCTAAAGCACGCCGGAAATTCGACGCAGGCTGGCCAACCTTGCCGGACGTTGTCGACGCCAATCCAGCTCAGAAGCCATATCGGTACAGAAAGGTCCCCGGCCCTGACCGGCCCGGCGGCCCCATATGAACTTTATCGCGAGTTCCGCACGAACAGGAGGCCACTTAATGTGGCCTCCGTCGTGAGCAGGACTGTAGAGCAGGAAAGTTCATATGGGGCCGCCGGGCCGGTCAGGGCCGGGGACCGCACCCGTACGACTACAGCGTCATGTTCGGATCGGCATCGACGTCGAACGGCGAGATTTCGCCTCGGTCGAATTTACGGCGGGCGACCTCCGCGATCATGGCTGCGTTATCGGTACAGGCAGACAAGGGCGGCACCGTCACGCGGATCCCCTGACGCCCAAGCTTCTTGATCATCATCTCGCGCAAATGCGGGTTGGCCGAGACGCCACCACCGATGCAATACTCCTTGCACCCGGTGGCGTGCAGGGCGTTTTTGGCCTTCTTGTACTGCACGTCAAAGACCGCCGCCTCAAACGAAGCCGCCAGATCGGGCAGGTGAATCGTGCGCCCGGCCTTGGTCTCCTGCTCGATGTAGAGCGTCACGGCCGTTTTAAGACCCGAAAGCGAGAAACGATAGTCTCCCCTGCTGTTAAGCGCGCGAGGAAAATCGATCGCGCGGGGATTACCCGTCTCGGCCAGCTTGGAGATGATGGGGCCACCGGGATAGCCCAGACCCAACGCCTTGGCTACCTTGTCGAAGGCCTCGCCCACAGCATCGTCGAGTGTCTCACCAAGTACCTCGTAGTCACCCCATGCCTTCACGTGCACGAGCATGGTGTGCCCGCCCGAGACAAGCGTGAAGATGAACGGCGGCTTGAGGTCGGGCTGCGCCAGCAAGTTGGCAAACAGGTGCCCCTCCAGATGGTTGACGCATACGAGCGGCTTACCGGCAGCATAGGCAAAGCCCTTGGCAAAGGCGACGCCCACCACCAGCGCACCCACCAGGCCCGGACCCTGCGTCACACCCACGGCGGCTAGCTCGCTCGGGGCAATCGCTCCGCCCTCAAGACCAAGCAATGCCGCGGCATCCTCGAGCGCCGCATCCACGACGCTCACGATAACCTCCACGTGCTTGCGAGAGGCGATCTCGGGCACCACGCCGCCAAAGCGGGCGTGGAAATCAATCTGCGTCGACACCTGGTTAGCCAGCATGTTGCCGTCCGCATCGATAATCGCCACCGCCGTCTCGTCGCACGAGCTCTCGATGGCAAGTACCAGGCGACGGCGCTCAATTTCGGCACGCTCCTCAGCGCTGCGCCCGGGCGTGGGCAGGGGCCATGCACGCTGCTCGGCCGCTGTCGGCTCGGGAGAAGCGTTATCGACCGGCAGCACGAGGGGCAGCGGCGCCGTCATGACGATGGCATCCTTGCCGGCACCGTAATAGCCGCGGCGGCGGCCCGCCTCGGTAAAGCCCAGTGCGGTATAGAGCGCAATTGCACCCTCGTTGCCGTCCTCGACCTCGAGCGAGGCCGTCGTGCAGCCAAGCATCTGGGCGTCATAGCTCACATGCGACAGCAGCTTACGGGCAATACCCTCACGGCGATGCGCCGGATCGACGGCAACGTCCATAATTTGCACGTCACCATCCACGACCATGCCGCCGGCAAGACCTAACAGCTTGCCGTCGTCGTGCGCCACCCACCAGCTGCGCGGAGCGGCAACGTCCTCACCCAGCTCAGACAAGAACATGCCCGGCGTCCATGCCTCGTGTCCGGCACCTTCAAAGCAGGCGGCCTCCAGCGCGCTTGCGCCCTCGGCATCCGCTGCACCCATGGGGCGGAACTGCAGATGGCGACCGGCGAGCTCATCAGCAACGCCCGTAATTTCACTCTGCGCACTCTCGGCAAGACCGAGACGCTTACGCTCGTTTTCCTCGGCATCCGAAAGACGCGTATAGATCGGTAGGACGCGGGCCGGATCGCCGTCACCTGCGGCATGCGCAAGGAGCAGGCCCTCGCCCGAAGGCCACCACAAGGCGCGCTCTACGCAGCGGGCGGTCTCGTCCTCGTCCAGCAGCTTGCCATAGCGCACCAAACCGTCGCCAGTCAGCTTAACCTGATCCCAATCGGCGGCCTGGCGCCACTCGTCGAGCGCCACGGCGGCCTTAGCCACGCGCTCGCGCTCAAACAGGCGCTCGGGGCCCTCATCGTTCAACACATACAACGCCGGGTACACCTCGCCGCGCATAGCGTCGGCCAAAATGCCCAGTTTGCCGCGCACGCCAGCCTTCCACGCCGTCCAGGCGCAAGCATCGAGCGTCGATACGCCCAGCAGCGGCACGTTGGCACCGCGCGCCAGGCCTTTTGCGGTGGAGATGCCAATGCGCACGCCCGTAAACGAGCCCGGACCGCGACCGACCACATAGCAGCCGACATCGCTGCGGTCCAAACCGGCCTGTGCCAGCACGCCATCAACGGTACTCACGAGCTCCACGTTAGCGTGGCGGCGGCACAGATGGTCGCCACTCGCCAGCTTCGCCTCGCCCGTCTGCGCATCGGTCCAACTTGCCGCGCAGGCAAGCATGTCGGTCGAGGTATCGAGCGCCACAACCAGCGCGTTGTCGTTATGCAAGCTCATCTTGTACAGCCTTATCAATCAAATCGGAAAGCTCCGTTGCGCGCTCGCCGTGCGCCTCGAGCGTTATCGTTCGTACATCGCTATCGTCCTCATCACGTTTGAGCGTTACCGAAAGATACTCATCCGTCAGCTCGTCCTGGAACTGTTCGCCCCATTCCAGCAGACAAGCACCCTCATAGCCCAGCACATCGAAAATGCCTGTATCCTCGAGCTCGTAGGCATGCTCCAGGCGGTACAGGTCAAAGTGGAACAGCGGAATACGACCTTGGTCGTGAACAGCCATGAGCGCAAACGTAGGGCTTGTAACCATATGCCCGTCGCCCAGACCGCGTGAGACGCCCTTGGTAAAGTGGGTTTTGCCCACCCCCAGGCCGCCAGTCAAAATCAAAACATCGCCATCTTCCAGGCACGGTGCGACCAGCTCGCCAAAATGCTCCGTATCGGCGGTGCAAGTCGTTTTGAAAGTACCTACCCCCAGGCGCTCCAGGGACATATATGCTCCTTATTATTCCGAGGCGTCCTCTGGTTCGGGATGTCGCTCCAGATAGTCGCCCAGCATCTTAAAGTCTTCCTCCAGCAGCTCCTGCCACGCCGGATTGCGTAGCGCCGCTGCCGGATGGAACGTGGGCATTACTACAAAGTGCCCCATCTGATGGAACCTGCCGCGCAGCTTGGTAATGCCGATCTCGGTCTTGAGCACAAAGTGCGTCGCGGGATTGCCGAGCGTCACGATGATATCGGGCCAAATGCTTCGAATCTGCTCACGCAAAAACGGGGAGCAGGCCAGGACTTCCTCGGGACGAGGATTGCGATTTCCCGGCGGGCGACACTTAAGCACGTTGGCGATATAAACGTCTTCGCGCTTAAGGCCCGCCAAAGACAGAATGCCGTTGAGATCCTCGCCTGCCGCCCCCACAAAGGGTTCACCCTGCAAATCCTCGTTGCGGCCCGGCGCCTCACCGATAAACATCACACGGGCATGGGGATTTCCCACGCCAAAAACGATGTTATGGCGCGATTGATAAAGCTGGCACAGGCGGCAATCGCCTAAAACCGCCTCGATCTCCTCGAGCGCGACCTCACGCGGCGCCTGATGGCTATGGCCGGGGATGTGCATGACGCCCATAGCGGCTCCTACACGTAGACCTTGTCGAGACGCATGCCAAAGCCGCAGGCGACCTCGTAGTTAATCGTGCCACGCAGGCGTGCCATCTCGTCCATGGTAATCTCGGCATCGCCATCGCGGCCGACAATGATCATCTCGTCGCCGTACTCGGCCTCGGGAATCTCGTGCGCTGGGTTGGACTGAATGGCAACCATAAATTGGTCCATGCAGATGTTGCCCACCTGGCGAACGCGCTCGCCGCGATATAGCACATCCATACGGTTGGAAAGCGTGCGCGAAAGACCGTCGGCGTATCCGATCGGCAACGTGCAAATCTGGACGCGCGTGCGAGGTACGCGACTGTCTCTTATACACATCTCCGAGCCCACGAGACA
>URBM01000083.1 GCA_900545995.1 uncultured Collinsella sp.
CCGGATGGGGCCTCGGGGGCGTTCGGCTAGCTGCGGGAACGGCCTATCCGCTCAATGTGTTCGGCTGAGATCGGAAATCAACCTCAGCAAGAAGCTTATTTTTCTTTACATCTGGTCCGACGTTGGAGCGCGTGAGTCTTCCGCGAATGGCATTCATCAGCTTGTCGCCGTCGCGCATGCCCTCGGTCTGGTCGCCGGTGAGGGAGTCGATTGAGAACCCGCCATATTCGATTTCATCCAAAGCGAGAAGGATGCCAGCTACTACAAGGGCCTTGTCTTGGTCCTTGATGGAGCCGTAGGTGCGGAGATATTCATGAAGCTCTGCCGCATCTTTTAGAATCTGCTCCGTGGTCTTTTCGACGTCGGTTGGCTCGTCAAGCACATATCGGGTGTAGTACTCAACGATATTGTTCGGTGAGAGCCAAGTGAACGATTCAAGGTCCGGGAGTCTTTTGTAGCCCTCTCGGTCATTCACGAATACGGGAGATATGGTGTGATGCTTGGAGTCCCCCGAAACTCCAACGGCGAAAACCTCGGTGAAAGGACTCTTCTTTGCGATGTGCGAGGCATAGTGATAGGCACCGTTAACGGCATAGTCGGTAACAGCTTCGGTGCTCATGTCGAGGATGCCGGAATCAGTCAGCTTCTCATGTCGACCTTGGCTCGCTTTATCTTCGATGACGAGGATAAAGCGTCCAATTTTCGAAACGTATTCAGGATAGCCAGCGTTTCCCGTGCCGCGCTTGGATGCGTCCTTGAGAGCGTTGTCGATCTCTTTGATGCTGCTTCCCTGCGATGTGAACTCAATATCACACTCGGTGAGTCTATCGGCAACCCAGAGGTCGAGCGCGGCTTCTTTCCTGGCCATGTGAAATCCTTCGATAAACGAGCTGGTGCGAATTTAATCGCGACAAAGATACTCAACAGTTTAACTTCAGGCCATAGAACCAAGGAAAACTACTTTCAATCGGGATCTTTGAACGGTAGTTATTTGGACTTGCCGCGTAGCAATCGGCCTTGCGGCCGATGGGTCCCGCTTATGGGCGGGACCCCCGCGACGCACAGCGTCGCTCTCGCTGCGGCTCCCTGGCAACGCTCCCCAGGGTCGCGTTTCGTCCGCCTCCGCTCACGCCGGTCCAGCCCGCCGAACGGCTGCGCTCGATGGCTTCCAGAAGTCGCCATCGCTCCGCCGTGGTCGCCGGGCTGGGCCTCTCGCGCCGGGTCGCCGAACGCCGTCGTGCGACGCTCCCCAGGGTCGCGTCTCCTCGGCGTCGGTTCAACCGGCGCTCACCTGCCCGGGCTCGCGTTGCCTTGGCAACCGGCTCGCTCCGTGCAGGCAAGATATGGATTCCGTTGCACGGAATCATCTTGCCCGCCTGCGGCGGGACGGCGAACCGCTCCGAGGTCGCTCTCACCGAAGGGCAAAAGAAGGGGCCGGGACGCCTGTTGCGTCCCGGCCCAAATGCTCAGTCGTCTCGGCCGTTCTGGTCCTCCAGCGCCCTGCGCTCTAGCTCCCAGAACGCCCGCATCGCCGTCGCTATCCCGCGCAGCGTGAAGCGGACGGCGATGCCAGTCGAGCGGTCGACGGCAAAGCCGAGCCTTCCGCCGTTGACCTTCCTCATGCCCCCGAGAGACTTCGAGGGGAAGCGGTACTGGAGGCTCCCGCCCTTCGACCTGGCGAGCTCGATGCCGTCCCGCTTGAGCCGCCGCTCAAGCTCGCCCATCCGGTCGGGGCAGTCGCGCATGCGCCCGACCTCCTCGATTCGGCGGGCGACCGCGACGCGGATGCGGGCGTTCTCCGAGCGCTCGGCCTGCCCCTTTCGGGCCATGTCGCGCTCTTCCGTGCCGGGTTGCCTCGCGTGGACGCGCGAGTTGGCCTTGCTGCGCTCAAGCTGCCTGAGGCCGTACCTTTCGTCCAGGGTACGGACGGTCTTCACGCGTGATGCCGCCGCCTTTCGGGCGGGGCCCTCGTCGAGCCTTCGGCCGGTTTCAGATCACTGCGGTTGATGCCGAGGTGCACGGCGTAGCGGTCGGTGGCGTCCGCGCGGCAGCGCTCGCGGTGCAGCACCATCACGACTTCCTGGTTGGGGTAGCGCTCGGCCACGTACTCCCTCGCATAGCGCATACACAGCTCCGGCGTCATCTTCCCGCCGTTGAGGTCGCACTCGTCTGGGAGGAACCCGAGTATCTGGTGCTGCATGTAGGTACACTTGGCACCGGCCTTGCCGGGCCTGTCGTGACCCATGGCCGCCCTCGTGTCTGCCATCTCCTGAAACCAGCGGTCATCGTCGATGATGTTCTGCGTGCCGTGGGCGAGCGCCTTGTCGCGGTCCCAGGAGAGGTAATCCCTGAGTCTCGCGAGGTGCTTCTCGCTGCAGACGCTCGTCTGCTTTATCGCCGTCATGGTCGCCTCCCTAGTCGAGCGAGAGCCCGCTGAATTTGCCGCCCGGCTTGCTCCCGTTCTTCTTCTCCGGCTCGGGCCACTCTGGGCACCAGGTCGAGGCCTCCTCGCGCATCTTCCCGGCAGCTGACTCGTCGAGGCGGCGCTGGTAGGCGCGACGGTTCTCCGCCTCGTGCTCGGGGGTCCCGAGGTCGAAGTGCTCCCTTGTGGGCGTGTTGGTGCAGTCGGTGACGGGGGAGCGGAAGACGCCGGCTCGACATGCGGGCATACCGTTGTCCGCGTGCTTCACGACGATAATCCCGTCCCGGTCCGGGGCCATGTCGCGCCACTCCCAGGGGTGTATCACGTCGTCGGCGCTCTCGCTGTAGGACGTCGAGGAGGACGTGCCTGACGCGGCCCTGCCGTTGCTCGTGCCCTGCGTGTGGCGCGTGGTCTTGCCGATGAGCTCGGTGAAGTACCGGCGGTCCTCCTCCTCGGCGAGCTTCATCGCGACCTTGACGCCGCAGTTTGCGAGTGTCTTCCTGCGACCGTCTTTCTCACCGTACTTGTTCAGTTGGCTGACGTCTTGCGTCGCGCCGACCCAGAAAACGCCGTAGCTGCGTCCTAGGCTGAGGAGCGCGGGCAGGCACTCGACGCGGGGGAGGTTGCCCCACTCGTCGCCGAGTATCTGCACGGGGCGGGGGAGTTTTCCGCCGTTCACGTCCGCGACCGCCTGGACCGAAGCCCAGAGCTGCGAGAGGAATATCGCCGCTATGCAGTTGTAGGGGGAGCCCTCGTCGAGCACGTGGAGGAAGACGGCACTCTTCTCCGTGAGCACCGTTCGCGGATCGATGTCGGAGCCAGAGGTCATCCATACGACCGGCGCGGACGAGAACGGGCGGAGTGCCACCTTGAGCGTCGAGAGGATGCTCCTGAGCTCGTTACCGCCCGAGGAGACGAACTGCGACGCCCTGCCCTTGGCGGGGTGATCGCTCGGCAGGGAGCGGAAGACGGCCTTCAGAGGCTCGGCCGGGTCGTCGCCCTCGGCCTCGGTGCCACGGTCCAAGACCTCGCAGACGGTCGCGAGGTGCCTCGATCCCTCGGGGCACTCGTCAGACATGGAGACCAGCAGGATCAGGGCCGAGAGTAGGCCCCTGGCCGATGCCGTCCAGTGCGAACCCTTACCCTTCTCGTCATCCTGCACCACGAGCTCCGCGATGGCGTCCGCCGCCTGCTCGGCCTCCTGGTCGCGCCCCTCGGCATGGAGGTCGAGAACCTGCTTGAGCGGGTTGAACCTCTGGCCGCGATAGGGGTGCTGCGTATCGAGCAGGAGGACGCGGTAGCCACGACGGGCAAGCTCATCGCCCGTGAGCTCAATGAGCTCGTTCTTTACGTCGGAGATGACGAGCGTCGCGGGCTCGGAGCCGTTGGAGGCGTCGCCGTAGGAAAGTAGGTCGATTGAGGGGAGGTAGAGGAAGCGACTTTTTCCTGAGCCGGTGGTCCCCGACACGAAGATCATTTTCTTGGGTTCATAGAGATAGTAAGGCTTACCATGCCGCTTGGTGAACCCGTAGACGAACCCGCGCGACGAGGGGTTGGCTGCGCCGTTCCACGTCATGGACCCCTTCACGACCTCGCGGCCCGTCTTGATGCGGGCGTCGCCGAGCACGCCGCCGTCCTCGGCTCGCGCTTTGAGGGTGCTTGAGTAGGCGATGAGAGCGCAGGCGCAGAGAGCGAGGAGGAGGGTCAGCAGGGTTCCGAGTGGATGGATGACGAACCCGTCCGAGAGCCACCAGCCGAAGACGGTGCCCGCGTTGAACGTTGTGGGAATCGTCGACGCGTCGAGCCCGCCCCCGGCGATGAGCGCGTCGATGGGGGCGGCGAGCACGGGGCATGCGAGGACCGCTAGGAAAAGGGATGATAGGAGCGCTGTGAGCAGTTTCGTTTTCATGGTTATTCTCGATTCCTGGAGATGAGGCTTGAGAGCTGCGAGGCCGTGCTCGATACCAGCTGGACGGCCTCCGTGAGCTGTCGAGCCGTCTGCGCATCCAACCCATAGGCGTTTGCGGCGTGAACGGCCTGGTTGAGGTTTCCGCCCTGCTTTTTCATCTGGTGGAGGATTTGCCGCAGCGTCGCCTCGCCGGCGACCTTGACAGGCTTCTCCCCGATTCGGAGGGCGGCTTCGCGCATGAACGTCGATGGGGCCATGCCGAAAGAGGAAGAGCGCGCCATGATGGCGGCACGTTCCTCCTCGGTCATACGGACGTTGATGTGCGCGGTCTTGGCGTTGCCGCGCATAGGCTAGCTCCTGTCGTGGAAGGTGGCGCGCGCGCCGTCGAAGTCGAGTCGGGCTTCGCCCAGCGTGCCGTAGCGGTTCTTGAGAGCGATGAGCTTGAGGGGCGTGCCGGTTGCAGGGGACTCGTAGGGCCACTCGGGCTTGTCATTGTCATCGGCGAGGTAGAGCACCGAGTCAAAGCCGTACTCGACAGCGGAGGAACCGCCGAACATGGCGAGGTTGGGCCTGGCCGACTTCCCAGAATCGTAGGACTTGCGAGTGGTCGAGCTCAGTGCGATGACGGGAGAGCCATAGAGGTTCGAGATTTCGCGGAGGCCCTTTACGCATGCCGTGATAGCCAATCGCTCGTCGATGAACTGCTGGTCCGCCGTGACGCCGCAGGCGAGGAGTTGGAGGTAGTCAATGAAGACGATGGGGACCTCGCCGCGCTCGCGTGTTACCAGCCCGACGAGGTTGGAGAGCTCTACGGTGTTGAGCGGGCCGGTGATGCAGAGATTGGGGGCGATCTGGGTGCGATACTTGTCGAGTGCAGCCTCGAAGGTCGCGTGCTTAGGGTGATTCTGGGCCGCGCAGCTGGAGACCTCGGACAGCGCGACTTTACCGTCGCTGAGACGCGCCAGGCTTTTCTCGATCAGCTTGTGCGCGGGAAGCTCGGCGGAAACGTAGATTACCGGGTGCCCGTCTGCCGCGAGCTTGTCGGCCTCCTGGAGTGCCAGTGTTGTCTTGCCCTTGCCCGGGGCGGTCCCGATTGCGTAGTTGAGCCCGGGGTAGACGCCGCCGAGAATGCTGTTGAGGGCGTCAAGTCCGAAGGTGGCGATGGGCTTGTCTTCCTGAAGGGCGTGGACGTGCTCGTCGAGCACGTCCAGCTCGAAGACGAGGGGATTGGCGTTCGGGCGCTGCATTACTCGTTCGCCTTCTCTGCCAGCTTGTGGAAGTAGTCGAACAGGTCCTCTTCCATGACGAAGTACTGGTTGGCGATGCAGAAGCAATGATGGGTGGACTTCATGAGCTTAATGGCCGATGACTGGCCGATGCCCATGAGAATCTGTACGTCCAAGCGGCTCAGGATGCGCTTGGTGCCGACGTGGCGCAGGTTGAAGCCTGCGGAGATGGCGTCGGTCTTGGGGTCATCTGCAAGATGCATGATAAACTCCTTATTTGGGGCGCTCGGCTCCTCTTCGAGGTTTGGCGACTAAGAGAGGGGAGTCGGGTGCCGTTTTCTATTGCCAGCCGGAGCAGACCGTTTCGAGAAGGTCGCTCCATTTGCGGCGCAGCTCCGGGGTGTCCGGTGGTACGTGTTTGTTGCCGCACTTATCGGCCGAGATAGTGACGCTCTCTTCGAGTGCGGAGAAGGCGTCAGCCAGATAGGCGCACGTTGCGTTCAGGGTGCCTATCTCCTCGAAGTACTCGATAGCGAAGTACACGAGAGCCGCGACGGGGGCACGACCGAACTCGGTGCTCGCCTCGCCCATCAGCTCACGGCCATACTTTGCAGCCCTGATTGCCTCGTAGTCGGCGAAGGGATCCCCCGGGTCTCGGGGCATGCTGTGCTCCATGTACTCGACAACCGAATCGAAGCAACGGCGCAGATGCGGCATATCCGCCGCGCCGGTATAGAGTCCCGTACCGCAGTTCCTCGCTCTAATGAGTTCAGAACCGAATTCGACGATGGGCTTGTACTCTTCGTTGGCCACGGTTCCGGTCGCTCCGGTGACATTGGAGCGGAGGACATCCGAGATGCTGGTAAAGAGGCTATCTCCGTTGTAGACGTCATACATCCGTTCGCGCGGATAGGCAGCAGCGGGCAGGACCTTGTCGAAGACGAGGCCGATGATAGTCTTGGACTCGTCGGCGGCGCGTAGGTATGCCTCATCTGCGACCATTCGTGAGAAGGGCGCTTTCAGCTCCTCAGGGATGCGAATACGCTTCTCGGCCTTTTTGACGATTGCCATATAACTCACCTCCAATCTTTGGCTCGAACTCATATTATCATCAACGGCTTATGTTGACGCAAATGAGCGGCATGAATAGCCCTGCATATGTAGAAAAGGTGGAGTACAAGGTAAACGCATTAGTTTGTATTTGAGAGAGACTCGAATACTTCGGCAGCGTTGCGGTCGTTAGCCCTGATTGCATGGGTGTAGAAGTTTGCGGTCGTGCTCGCTGATGCGTGGCCCATCCTTGCCTGCACAGTCTTCAGGTCCACGTTGCTCGCGACGAGCGCCGTTGCCGCCGTGTGCCTCAGGCCATGGGGGACGAGCCCCGAGTATCCGGTGCCGCGTGTGTGCAGTTTACCGTTGCGCTTGAATTGGCTTGTCACGTTGGCGTACTCGCCATAGCCGTTGTCGACGCAGAAGTCCCTGAACCAGCGTGAATAGTTGTGTCCATCGGGGCGGGTGATGCTGGCGTGGAGGTCGCCGTTTTCATCCTTCTGCGTGCTGAAGGCGTGAACGATGGGGTCAGTATTCCTCTGTCTCAGTCCGCGCTGCTCAAATCGGCTGCGCTGCTGCGCCTTCCAATCGTTCAGATACGTGGCTAGCGAAGAGTCTATGGACAGGATTCGCCTGCTCATTTCCGATTTGGGTGCCCTGAGCGTTTTGTCATTGGTGTACTGGCGGACGATTCGGATCTCCATTGCCCCGGGGTTGTAGTCTTCCCAGCAGAGCCCCAGGGCCTCACCTTTCCTGAGCCCCAGGTGGAATATGAGCATGGTGCAGACGGTCATCGGGCCCATGGGTTCAGATAGCAGACACTTGGTGAATCGGGGCAGCTCGTCGGGCGGGAGGAAGTTGCGCACTCTGAGGTCCGGCTTCGGGAGTTTAACGCTGATGCACGGGTTGCGTTCGATGAGTTCGTTCTCCAGTGCGTCCTGCATGATCTGCTTGAGTTTGACGTGGATACGACGGATCTCGGCCTCTGTGAACCTTCCGGTTGAGATTGCGTCGGCATACGCTCGTTTGATCTCATCGGGCCTCAGTGCGACGAGGGGTGCGTCACCGAACAACTCGCGTATGTGGCGCACGTCGTATTCCTCTCTTTGGAAGGAAAGAGGGGAGCCGAAGGAGCTTTCTCGGAGCCGGTGGAAATCTTCGGCGTATCCAGAAACGGTGGTCGGTATGTCGTCAGCTGGTTTATAGGACTCCAGTTCCTTACGGTAGGCGTCGAGTGCATTCGCCACCTCGCTGGGCCAGTTCTTCGGGTTCTTGCTCTTGCAGTGGATGGTTCTCTTCGGGGTCTTTAGGTATCTGACACGCTTTCCGTTCTTTCCGGATTCGGGGTCGCGACCGAGGGAGAAGTAGATGCGGAAGGAACCGGGCTTCCCTTTAATGGGCTCGGAGGTGCCTTTGGCTGTGGGTTTGATTCTGGTTTCCATGGGTCTCCAGGGGTGGTGCGTTGGATTAGCCTCGGGGGCGGGGCTTTGAGGGCCTCGCCCCCGAGGCTAATCCAAAAATTTCACCCTTGCAACTCAAAATCAAGAGCTGAAGGGGTGAAAAATGGGCGAAATAGAAAACTAATCAGTAAAAGCAAAAATGACAAAATACGTAAATTACCTGCGGAAATAAAGATGTTGATGAAATTAGAAAACCGCAGGTAGAGTAATAACTCATGACCTCCTAAAGCGGGTGTCGACGGTTCGAATCCGCCCGGGGGCACCAGAGATTTGTCGAGCCCGGTACCACAACGGTGCCGGGCTCTTCTGGTCTAAAGGCCGGATTCGGGCCGCCGGCGCCCGCGTCGCTAATTTCCCCGCGGGGGGGGTCGAGTCCGCCCTGGGGACACCAGAGATTTGCCGATCCCGGTACCGCAACGGCGATACGCCTTGCTAGTTTTTGAAAGCTCGTCGTCGGTGCCCTAACGCACTGCCGTTTAGTGCCGATTCTGCCATGCCCGCACTCTTCGCGAGGGTGAGGAGCGTGAATTGATCGGAGAGGGCCAACCACTCTGATAAAATCATCCTCGCTGTCGGCAGTCCTCGTGCCGAGCAGAGCCCTCCATCCGATGGGAGGTGATGCCCATGACCGATTTCACCGAGCTCGTGAAGCTCCTGACCGCTATGGTCTCGCTCCTCACGGCCCTTGTCGGCCTTTCCAAGGCACTCAAGCAGGGTTCGAAGCCCAAAAAGAAAGGCCACCGTCGCTAAGACGATGACCTAACTTCGTTAAGCAACGGCTCTGCCCAGCTCATCACAACTTGGGCTGCCGTCGGCACCATTTTACCCTCCTGACGAGGAATTCGTCCATATTTCAAAAATCAAATTGTGTCCGCGTTGTCATCCTTGATTATCAACTTCATCCGAACACCTCCCACATTCATCCGCACATGTGCGGATGAATGTGGGAACCCGATACCC
>URBM01000084.1 GCA_900545995.1 uncultured Collinsella sp.
CGTGGGCTCGGAGATGTGTATAAGAGACAGTGGCAGTTTGGCGCCGATCTCCTCGTAGCGCTGCGGCTTCTCCAGAAAGTCGACGACCTCCTTGAGGGACTCCTTAGCCTCTTCCTGGCCGGCGACATCCTTAAAGGTCACGCCCACGTCCTTGGAGGCGATCACGCGCGCGCCGGACTTGCCCAGTCCGCCGCCGCCAAAACCACCGCCGCCAAAGTTCATCGACGGACCGTCATCACCCATGGCCTTCTTCATGCGGCGGTTGAGCCACCAGCCAATCAGGAAGAAAATCACCATGGGAAGAATGAGGGTGAGCAGGTAGTAGGTCATCAGGCCCGAGTTCTTATCGGGAACGACCGACTCAAGCGAAGCACCGGACTCAAGCACGCGATCGGTAAAGCCCGCGTCATTCGGCACACCGGTCGTCTTGTAGGCGATATTCTCGTCCTCGCCCTTCTTGGTGTAATAAATCGTGTAATCGTCCGTGTTGTACTCGACCTTGTCGACGCTCTTCTTATCGAGCGCTTTGACAAACGTCGAGTAATCGGTCTTCGTAATCTGCTGCGTGTGACCGATGTTGGGGAACAGAACGGTCGAGAGCACGAGGTAGACGACGAAGGCGATGAGCACGTAGAGGATCATATTCCGTCTACGTTTATTGTCATCCATCTCCATCTGCTTGAACTCCATCTACTGGGGTTGATAATTTTTTCTAGAATACCCAACCCGGACGGCGATAAACCGACGCCGGGCACGAAAGGACAGAGAAGGCATCACTGGGAGTCGGCAAGGTTCAAATCTATACGGGCGACGGCAAGGGCAAGACGACGGCTGCGCTGGGGCTTGCGCTGCGCGCCACGGGCTATGGACTTAACGTACTCATGCTTCAGTTTGCCAAGAAGCTGCACTGCGCCGAACACGATGCCGCGCCGCGCCTGGGACTGCGCATTGTACAGGCCGATCGCGACACGCCCGAGGCTTGCGCCGAGCAGATCATGGAACTTGCACGCGAACAGATCTCGCAGGTCGACGTGCTCATTTTGGATGAACTCGGCGAGGCCATGCGACGGGGCTTTGTGACGCGCGAAGATGTCGAAGCGTTGATCGCGATGAAACCAACCACCACGGAGCTCGTGCTCACCGGCCGCGGTCTGCTGCCCCACGCCGATCTGGCAGACCTGGTCACCGAAATGCGCCCCGTCAAACACTACTTCGACGAAGGCCTCCTAGCCCGCCAAGGCATCGAATACTAGCCATTGCGGACGTCCCCAATGGCTAGGCAGTGGCGCGGCCTAGCCAGTTGCCGCTGTGATGGTAGACGGTGAACATCGCGGCGGTGATTACCCAGGTTACGGGGTAGACCAGCAGCAGATGCTCGAGCGAGGGGTCGAGCGGCATAATCGCGAACACCCACGCCACGCGGAGCACGACCGTGCCGAAGATCGTGAGCATCATAGGCTGGAAGCTCACGCCAGCGCCGCGGATGGAGCCAGACGCGTTTTCGATAATCGAGAAGATCGCGTAGAACGGCGCGATGAAATGAAGAATCGTCGTGGTGTAGGCCGAAATCGCGGCATCGTCGATGAACAAACGCGACAACGGACCCGAGAACACAAGCAGCACGGCAGACAGGCCACCAATGAGCATAAACGACAGCACGAGCGACGTGTGGTATCCCTTTCGCATGCGATCGTAATTGCGCGCACCAAAGTTCTGCGCCGAGAACGTGGTGATCGACACGCCGAGCGCCTCGGTAACCATCCAGATAATGCCGTCCAGGCGGCCGGAAAGGCCCCAAGCGGTCGTGACATCGGCACCAAACGAGTTGACCGACACCTGAATCAAAACGTTGGAGATCGAATACGCCGCAGACTGAACGCCCAGCGGAAGACCACACGAAAGCATGCTCTTGCAAATGCCGCGATCGATACCGAGCTTGGATAGCGACAACCGCCACGCACCCGGAGCGCGCATCATACGAACCAGAATCATCGAGGCATTGGTGCAGATAGTCAGCACGATCGCGATGCCGCAGCCCAGCGCTTCCATGTGCAGCACGGCGACAAAGAGAATGTCGAATGCCACATTGACGAAGCAGCCGGATGCAATAATAACCGCCGGACCGCGCGTGTCGCCCACGGCGCGCAACAGCGCCGTCCCCATATTGAGCAGCAGCGCCGCAAACATGGCGGCAAAGTAGCAACGGGCATAGGCCACACCCTCGGCCAGCAGCTCATGCGGTGTATTCATCAACACAAGCATCGGCTCGACAAACACCATGCCCAGAATGGAAATGACAATGCCGCCCACCAGCGCGAGCGTCATAGCCGTATGGACCGATCGGCTCAGGCGCTCGTCATCGTGCTGGCCAAAAAACTGGCCCGTAATGACCGCGCAGCCGGCACCGACTCCGACACAAAAGCCGATGCAGAGCTCGGTGAGCACCATCGTGGCTTGAATGCCACCCAGCGCGAGCTTGCCGCCAAACTGGCCGACGATATACGTACCAATAAGCGTGTAAGCCTGCTGAAAAAACGAGCTAAAGAAGATAGGGACGCACAGCGACAGCAGCTGTTGCCAAATGACACCCTGCGTTACATCGATAGCCGTAGATTTCTTAGCCACACGCCCTCCCCACCAGCGTACGTCAAACAACAAAACGGCAATTTAAGACCAAAGCCAATACCAGCTTAGCACCGACCGACGTCGGCCGAAACGCCCCGAACCAGAGCCCGGTGCTAACTATCTGCCTAGTGATACAGCCCCGGCTGGTAGTGGTACTCGTTGCTCACATGCGGGCACAGCTGCCAAAAGGCAACAGCGCTTGCCGCGGCCACGTTGAGTGAATCGACCCCATGCGCCATCGGAATACGCACGGCGCGGTCGCAGCCTGCAATGGTCTTGGCGCCCAAGCCAGCACCCTCGGTGCCCATAAAGATTGCCAGGCGATCAATCTCCTGGAGCGCGGGATCGTCCAGCGACACCGAATCATCCGTCAACGCCATAGCGGCACACGAAAAGCCGGCATCGTGTAGCGCCGCCAGCCCATCATGCGGCCATACGCGCGCTTCGCTGCCAATGCGTGTCCAGGGCACCTGGAACACCGTGCCCATGCTCACGCGGGCCGAACGACGATACAGCGGATCACAACACGTAGGACTGACCAAAATGCCGTCGACGTTGAGCGCGGCCGCCGAGCGGAATATTGCGCCCACATTGGTATGGTCGACAATGCCCTCGAGCACGCACACGCGCACCGGGCGCTCCCCCGCCGCCTCGACGACGCCGCCCAAGAACTCATCAACCGGAATCTGTCGCGGGCGACGAAATGCCGCGAGCGCACCGCGCGTCACGTTAAAACCCGTCAGACGCTCCATAAGCTCCATCGAGGCAACGAACACGGGAACCGGACCCGCGCCCTCGCGTACCGCCAGGCGCTCAAACAGCGGCATCATCTGGTCGAGCCAGCGCTCGCCCAAAAGAAAGCTCACCGGCTCGTATCCGGCGCGAACCGCACGTTCGATGACCTTGGCACTCTCGGCGATAAAAATGCCCTTCTGCGGCTCCAGTACGCAGCGCAGCTCACGCTCGGTCAGTCGCACGTAGGCATCAAGCCGCTCGTCCTCGAGCGAATCGATTCGCAGCACCTCAACGGCATCAGTCATAGCAGCCAGCCCGCACCTTTCTTTACAGCGCATCTATACCAAACGAGGCGACGCTAAGCGCCGCCCCATGCATTCAAACAATCCGATGATACCGTTCACGCCGGACGATTTACGCCTCAACGCGACGATACGTTACGAACTCATAATCGACACCCTCGTCGCCCTCGCCCGAGGCAATCGTGGCAACACCGCCACGCCGCGCAATCTCCCACGCGGGATCGGCATCCAGATCGGGAAAATACGTATCCACGTCATGCACGCAATGGTTATGCGTAACCTCGGCCTCCGCGCAATACGGCAAAAACTGTCGATATACCTCGCCGCCGCCAATCACCCACGCAACGGTCTCATCGGCTACCGCGGCGAGCGCTTCGTCGATGCTATGCACCACGTCGACGCCCTCGGGAGCAAAGTCCTCATCGCGCGTGAGCACGATATTGCGGCGGTTCTTAAGCGGACGCCCGCCGGGAAAACTCAGCAGCGTCTTGCGTCCCATAATGACCGGGCAACCTTTGGTGCACGCCACAAAATGGCGCATATCGGAGCGATTGGACACGACCATGTCACCCTCGCACCCAATGCCCCAATCGTCACACACGGCGACAATAGCGGAAAGCTTGCACGTCATGCGCGTCACCTACACCGCAATGGGGATGTTCTTGACCTGCGGACCGTGCTCATAGCCCTCGACAATCAGATCATCGGTCGTAAACGCATAGAAATCATGCACATCGGGGTTGAGCGTTACCTTGGGAGCCGCAAACTGCGGACGCTCGATAAGCTCGCGGACGATATCGACATGACGGTCGTAAATGTGGGCATCGGCGATCACATGCAGCAGCTCGCCAGCGATCATATCGACCGACTGCGCGACCATCATCAGCAAAATGGCGTACTGGCACACATTCCAGTTGTTCGCAGCCAAAATATCCTGGCTGCGCTGGTTGAGAATCATGTTGAGCGTCGGTTTATCATCCTGCGGACGCTGCGTCACGTTATACGTCACGCTGTAGGCACACGGATACAGGTGCATCTCGGACAGGTCGCTAAACACATAGGTGTTCGTCATAATGCGGCGGCTGTACGGCGTGTTCTTAAGGTCGTACAGCACGCGATCCATCTGGTCAAAGTCGCCCTCGGCATAATGGCTCTTCTGCCCAATCTGATACCCGTAGGCCTTGCCGATGGAGCCAGTCTCGTCGGCCCACTCGTCCCAAATATGGCTGTTGAGGTCATGCACGTTATTGGACTTCTTTTGATAGATCCATAGGATCTCATCCATGGCAGATTTGAGGGCCGTACGACGCAAGGTAAGCGCCGGAAACTCCTCACGCAGGTCATAGCGTGCCGTGACACCAAAGTTTTTAATGGTATAGGCAGGGGTGCCATCCTCCCACACCGGGCGGACCTTTTGGCCCTCGGTGGTGGTGCCATGGTCCAGAATATCGCGGCACATGGTTACAAACTGTTGATCAGCCTTGCTCATTGACCCTCCTGTCAGTCGCCTAAAAGCGAGATTCATTGTATCCCAGGCACATGCGGCCCCACAGCCCAAACATATGCCTTCATTTTCTGGCATATGCCAGAAATTCCTTGCGTTAATCTGCGCGTTCGCTATTCTATTGTTGACATATGTCAGATAAGGAGCACGTATGGCAGGAAGACGCGAGAAACTGCGCCGCGTCGGGATCATCCCCGAATACCGCGGCTTTACCCCTGACGGCCTAGCCAGCGGAGACGCCATCGACATGACGGTCGACGAACTCGAGGCGCTGCGCCTGTGCGACCTGGAAGGCCTTAACCAAGAGGCAGTCGCAAAGCAGATGGGTATCGCGCGCGCCACGGTGGCGGCTATTTGCAGCCGCGCGCATCGCAAGGTGGCAAACGCGTTGGTCAATGGTCGGGCGCTCATCATCGAAGGCGGCAATATCGCGTACTCCCCCATTACCACGGCAACGGCCGTATGGCCAGCAAAGGAGATCGACACCATGAGGGTGGCAACCACGTACGACAACGGCAACATCTTTATGCACTTTGGCCGCAGCGAGCAGTTCAAGATCTACGACATTCAGGACGGCAAGGTACTCAACGAGCAGGTCGTGGGCACCGGCGGCACCGGCCACGGTGCCCTTGCGGGCCTGCTCGCCAACGGCGGCGTGGACACGCTCATCTGCGGCGGCATCGGCGGCGGCGCTATCAACGCGCTTGCCCAAGCCGGCATCACGGTATACGCAGGCGCCCAGGGCAGCTGCGACGCTTGCGTCGAGGCCCTCATTGCCGGCACGCTCGCGCAGACCGGCGAGGCCACCTGCGACTGCCATGGCCACGGCCACGACCACGAGCACATCCATGAGCACGGCGGATCCTGCGGTTGCCACGGCCATCACGAGAACGAGGGTCACGAGGGCTGCAGCTGCCACTAACAGCAGGCAAACGATGCCATCACGCGTCTGCTCACACAACATATAACGCACCAACGGCGAAGGCCGCCTGGAATACCATCCAGGCGGCCTTCGCCATACACAACTCTACCAGTCGCTACTTTTTATTGCGCATCTGCGCTTCCATCTGGCGCAGCAGGTCCATATCGGACTTAGGACCACCTGTTCCCAGGCCGCCCATGCCGCCCAAGCCCATGGCATCCAGACCGGGAATATTGGGCATGCGCATCTTTTTGCCCTTCTTACCCTTTTTGCCCTTCTTGCCACCAGCCTGTGCCTGATTGGCCATCGTGCGCATGCGGCCCATCATCTTGTTCATCTCGCCCCACTGCTTCATAAGGCTGTTGACCTCGGTGGGGGTCACACCGGCGCCCTTGGCGATACGCGCGCGACGCTGGCCGTTGATGATGGAGGGACGCAGACGCTCCTCCTTGGTCATCGACATGATGATGGCCTCGTTCTTGTCGAAGATGCCCTCGTCCAGGTTACCGCCCATCTGGTTGAGCGCGCGCTGGCCACCGGGGAGCATGCCCAGGATACCCTTCATGCCGCCCATCTTTTTGACGGCTTTCATCTGGTCGAGCATGTCGTTCATGGTGAAGCCCTCGCGCAGCATACGCTCGGCAGCCTCAAGCTGCTCTGCATCGGCTGCCTCCTGGGCCTTCTCGATAATACCTACGACATCACCCATGCCCAAGATGCGCTTGGCCATGCGGTCCGGGTAAAACGGCTCCAGCGAGTCGGGCTTCTCGCCCATGCTCACGAACTTGATGGGCTTGCCGGTCACCTGACGCACCGAAAGTGCGCCACCGCCACGGGCGTCACCGTCGAGCTTGGAGATGATAACACCGTCAAAGTCAGTGCGCTCGGCGAAGGTCGAGACGACGTTGACGATATCCTGGCCGGTCATGGCATCGACGACCATCAGCACCTGATCGGGCTTGACGGCCTTCTTGATGTCCACGGCCTCCTGCATCATTTGCTCGTCGATCTGCAGACGACCGGCGGTATCGACGATGACCACGTCACGCAGATGGTCGACGGCCTCCTGGATGGCGCCCTTGGCGATATCGACCGGGTGCTCGCCGTCACCGCGGAAGACCGGCACGCCGATCTCGCCACCGAGCGTGGCAAGCTGGTCGGCAGCAGCGGGACGGTAGACGTCGCACGCGGCGAGCAGCGGCGAGCGGCCCTGCTTCTTGAGCAGGTAGGCAAGCTTTACGGCAGCCGTGGTCTTACCGGAGCCCTGCAGGCCCACGAGCATGATGACATTAGGAATGCGGTTACTAAAAACGAGCTTGCTCTCGGTGGAGCCGAGCATCTCGGTGAGCTCGTCGAGCACGATCTTGACGACGTTTTGCGCCGGCGACAGCGACTCCATGACCTCGGCGGTCATGCAGCGCTCCTTGGTCTTAGCAACGAACTCCTTGACGACCTTAAAGTTAACGTCGGCCTCGAGCAGCGCCATGCGAATGTCGCGCATGGCCGAGGTGATATCGGCCTCGGTCAGCTTACCCTTGCCGCGCAGGCGGTCAAATGTGTCGTTGAGGCGATCGCTCAGGGAATCAAACACTGGTTACTCCTTAGTTGGACTCGCCCACCAGGGCGCGGCAGAAATCTTTGGCGTTAAACTCCTGCAGGTCATCGACCTGCTCGCCCACGCCGATGCGCAGGATCGGGAGCTTGAGCTTCTCGGCCACGGCCATGGCGATACCGCCCTTAGCCGTGCCGTCGAGCTTAGTCATGATAATACCGTCCAGGCCCAGCGCCTCGTTAAACTCGAGCGCCTGGTTCAGACCGTTTTGGCCCGTCGCGGCATCGATTACGAGGACGACCGAGACAGGCATGGGGCCGGCAGCCATATTGGCGGCGCGCTTACGCGTCACGTTGACCACTTTGGCAAGCTCGCGCATGAGCTCGGGGCTTGTGTGCAGACGGCCGGCGGTATCGATGAGCACCAGGTCGCTGCCGCGCTTATCGGCCTCGTCGAGCACGTCATAGCACACGCTCGCCGGATCGGAGCCGCGGTCACGCTTAATAACCGGTACGCCGGCACGCTGGCCCCACACATCGAGCTGCTCGATGGCGGCGGCGCGGAAGGTGTCGGCCGAACCGATCACCACGTTCTTGCCGCGGGCAGCCATGGCGCTCGCAATCTTGCCGACCGTTGTGGTCTTGCCGGCGCCGTTGATGCCCACAAACAGCACGCAGCTCGGCGTATCGGAAAACGGATCACGCTCAACAGGCACAAAATGGCCCTCGAGCTGCTCGGCCAGAGCGCGGCGAAGCTGCGGGGCGGTCTTAAGGTTCTTCTTGGCAGCAGCATCGCGCAGGTCATCGGAGACCTGAATAGCGACCTCGGCACCCATGTCACCCATGACGAGGGTGTCCTCAAGGTCCTCCCAAAAGTCCTCGTCGACCTCGCCACCAAAGTAGAAGACCTCGTTGAGGGCCTCGCGGCTGCGCTCAAGTCCGCGCGAGAGAGCGTCAAAGAATCCCATTATGCATTCACGACCTTTCCGGTTTCGCGATCGAGTTTTTGCGAGACGACGCGGCTGACGCCGTCGGCTTGCATCGAGACGCCATAGAGAACGTCAGCGTCCTCCATAGTACGGCGCTGATGCGAAATGACCAAGAGCTGTGTATCGGAACGCAGCACATCGAGGGCTCCGATGAGCTTGGACAGGTTGGCGTCATCAAGCGCCGCCTCGACCTCGTCAAGCACATAGAACGGCACCGTGCGCGTGCGGTACACGGCAAAGAGCCTGTCTCTTATACACATCTGACGCTGCCGACGATAAGGC
>URBM01000085.1 GCA_900545995.1 uncultured Collinsella sp.
CGAGATCCTGAGATGTCTCGTGGGCTCGGAGATGTGTATAAGAGACAGGTTGTGACTCTGGCCGGCGCCGGCCTGCTGGCAAGCGCCGGTTACGCGAGCGTGAAGGTCCATGCCGCTCCGCGCGTGGGCATTATCTCGCTGGGCACGGAGCTGGTCGCGCCGGGTGAGCTGCCGGCGCGCGGGCAGATTCGCGACTCCAACTCCTCGGCGCTGATGGCCGAGGCGCTCGATGCCGGCGCCGAGCCCGTGTTCTACGGTATTGCGCCCGACGATGAGCAGGCGATTGGCGAGCTGGTGCATCGCGCCACGCGAGAGTGCGATTTTGTCATTACGAGCGGCGGCGCCTCGGCGGGCGATTACGACTACGTGACGGCGCTCGTCCGGCGCGAGGGCGTGGTGCTGTTCGATCGCATCTCGATGCGTCCGGGCAAGGCCATCACGTTTGGCTTGCTCGGGGGCAAGCCCTACCTAGGGCTTTCAGGCAATCCGGCCGCGGCGTATGTGGGCTTTGAGATGCTCGCCCGTCCGGCGATTCGCAAGATGCGCGGCTTTGCCGAGGGCGTGCGTCCCGTGCAGCAGGCGACGCTCACGCACGGCGTGAAAAAGCGCCAGGACCGACGCTTCTTCGATCGCGCCACGGTTTTGCGCGACCCCGAGACCAGTGAGCTGTTGGTGACCGAGGCCAAGACGCAGAATTCGGCTCTGCTCGGCACGATGCAGCGGTCCAACTGCCTGCTGCGTATTGACGAAGGACCGTGCGAGCTCAAGTCGGGCGACGTCGTGGATGTCGTGCGTGTCGACCTGCCCGAGGGCACGGTGTTGTAGGAGGAAGACTATGGAGTTGAAGATTTCGATCGTGACGTGCTCGGATACGCGCGATCTTGCTCAGGACGAGGCTGGAGCCGCACTCGAGGAACTTATCGAGGCGCAGGGCTGGACGGTCGTCTCACATGTGGTCGTGCGCGACGACGCCAGCGAGATCGGTGATGCCATTGTGGAAGCTGCCGATGAGTGCCACGCCAACGTCGTCCTCACCTGTGGCGGCACGGGACTTTCGATGCGCGACGTGACGCCCGAGGCGACGCGTGCCGTCTGCGACCGCGATGTGCCGGGTATTGCAGAGGCAATCCGTGCGTACTCCATGACCAAGACACGCCGCGCTATGCTCTCGCGCGCCGTGTGCATGCAGCGTGGGCATACGCTTGTCATCAACTTTCCGGGATCCACGAAAGCGGCCCGCGAAAGCTGGGAGGCCGTGAGCGATCAGCTGGAGCATGCGGCCCAAATGACGGCGGGCGGCGGACATACCAAATAAGCGGTTTACCTGCGGCGGGGCGACCTGAACGGCTGCTCCGCCTTTGTTTTCCGCCGAAGCGACGCCGAGGTGCACGGCAACTCGAAACTATATTCTCTAGCGAGAATAATTTCTCATTATCATTATTCGCGCGGAAGTATAATCTAGTAACAGAATAAAGCCTGCGGCGGGGTGCCCGGGCATAGCGTTCGAAAGGGTTGAATATGTTCGATATGGTTTCACGCCGCGGTTTTGTCTCGCTTTCTGCTGCCGCTGCCGCCGGCCTTGGCCTTGCCGGCTGCTCGGGCAACAAGACGTCCGAGCCCGCTGGTTCCGATGCCGGCTCCGTCAAGTCTTCCTCTAAGAAGAAGGCTGTCGAGCTGCAGGTCTTTGCCGCCAACTCGCTCGAGAAGGCCCTGCCCGAGGTTCAGGAGTTCTACACCGAGCAGACCGGCACCACGTTTGCCGACACGCAGTTTAAGGCGTCTGGCGACCTCGTCGAGCAGATGCGCGCCGGTGCCACGGCCGACGTGCTCATCACCGCTTCCAAGGGCACCATGGATGACGCTGAGACCGCCGAGCTCGTCGACGCCGGCACCCGTGAGGACATGTTCGTCAACGACCTCGTGATCATTCGCGCTGAGGGCTCCGACACCAAGGTCGAGGCCATCGCCGACGTCGCGAATCTGGACGGCAAGATTGCCATCGGCGACGCCAAGACCGTTCCCGCCGGAAAGTACGCCAACCAGGCTCTGGCCTCCGTGGGCCTCTACACTGGCACCGAGGGCGACGACGGCGAGTATACTCCCGAGATCGCCGACAAGGTCGCGCTGGCCGATAAAGTGGGCACCGCAGCTGCCTATGTGTCCACAGGCGACTGCGTGGCCGGTTTTGTCTACAGCTCCGACATCTTCCGCTACGACGGCATCGAGGAGGCCTTTGTGTGCCCCGAGGATTCGCACAAGCCCATTGTGTATCCGGGCGCTGTTGCCGAGAGCTCCGAACATGCCGACGAAGCCAAGGCGTTCATCGATTTCTGCCTGACCAACAAGAAGGCTCAGAAGATTTGGGCTAAGTACGGCTTTGAGCTTTCCGCGTAGTGCGGCTTGGCGCGATAATTCCATCGTTTTGTGTTTCACTCCGTCCTTGTATTCGCTTGGAGCTTTTCGTGCTTAATAGATTCCGCATGCTTGTCGCCTGTGCTTTGACCTTGACGCTTTGCTGGGTGCCGGGATTTGCGTTTGCTGGGGACGCTGAGGACGGGGCCCAGGTTGCTGCGACCGCTCATGGGCTTTCCTATGGGATCGAGGGTTTTGAGCGGCTGGCCAAGGGGACTGCTCGTGCCATGGAGGGCCAGCCTGAGGGCTACCGGTTTCCCGTTGACGAGGACGTGGACCTTGTAGTGGCGCCTGCTGCCGATCGCGTTGTGGTGTGGATATCGCCCAAGGCGGTCGAGAAGTATGGATTGGATCCGCAGGATAACGAGTGCGTATCGGGTCTCAAGGCCCTCGTCTGTAAGCTCGACAGCGCAAACTGCATGGGAGGTGCGCAGCTAGGGGACGTGGATCTTCCTTGGTATGTCACGGCGGAAACAACGTTTGATGCCGGCGGGTATACCTATGGCTTTGACGAGCGCGGTGCGGATGGGGACCGCTATGTGGTGATTGCATCAGCCTCGGGTGATGCCAAGGGCGGCGCGCGTTGGCTTGATAGCGCTCAAATGGTAGAAGCATCGTCTGTCGTGTTGCGGCATGAGCAAGGGCCCTTGACCTCTCTGGTCTCCTTTTTGGGCGACATCGACTATCGCCCGTTTTGGGTGTCCATTAAAACGAGCGGCCTTGCCCTGGTGATCTCCCTTGCGCTGGGCCTGTTCGCCGCGTGGAAGACTATGGGTACCTCGAGTCGCATCAAGGGCCTGCTCGACTCGGTCTTTACCATCCCCATGGTGTTGCCGCCCACGGTCTGCGGCTTTTTGCTGCTTATGCTGTTTGGTCGCTCGACCGGGGTGGGCCAGTGGCTGATTGCGCACGGCGTCTCGATTGTCTTTACGTGGCCGGCGGCGGTGATCTCTGCCGTGGTGGTATCGTTCCCCCTGGTCTACCGTACGGCGCTCGGCGCCTTTGAGAGCCTCGACACGCAGATGCTTGACGCCGCGCGAACCCTGGGATGGTCCGAGCGTCGCATCTTTGCCAAGCTTATGATGCCGCTTGGGTGGCCTTCTATTGCTGCTGGTACGGTCCTCGCCTTTGCCCGCGCGATGGGAGAGTTTGGCTGCACGCTGTTCTTTGCGGGCAACTACGCCGGCATTACGCAGACCATCCCCATCGCCATCTATTTTGAGTGGATGGGCGGCAATACGTCGGTCGCGCTCTTCTGGGTCGTGGTCGTAATTGCGTTCAGCTTCCTGGTCATCCTGTTCATTAACATGTACACCGCCCATTCGCAAAAGTATCGCGAGCGGGGCCTTTCCCATGCGGGCCGCAAGCAGGCCAAAGACCTCGCCGGACAGGGTGATTCGCTCGACCCGGCGGGCGGCGATGCCCTGCGAATCGATCGCGAGGCGCTGGCCGAGCTTATGCGCGATGACGCGGTCGCGAAGGGAGGTCGATAGGCCATGTCGCTCGTTCTGGATATCAAAAAGCGCTATCCCGGGTTTATGCTCGACATGCAGCTTGAGGCCGGCGAGGAGCGTGTGGCGCTGCTGGGCGCCTCGGGTTGCGGCAAGAGCTGCACGCTGCGCTGCATTGCCGGCGTGGAGACGCCCGACGTGGGCAAGATCGTCGTCAACGGTGTGACCTTTTTTGACTCGGCGGCGGGCATCGACCTGTCGCCCCAGGAGCGCAAATGTGCCCTGTTGTTCCAAAACTATCAGCTGTTTCCCAACATGACGGTGGCCGATAACGTATGCGCCGGCGTAAAGGATGCGGGCGACGCCGCGGCGCGTAAAAAACTTGCTGAGCGCTACCTGGGCATCTTTGGCCTGGCCGATTTCGCCGACCGTTATCCCGCGCGGCTCTCGGGTGGCCAGCAACAACGCGTGGCGCTTGCCCGCATGGTGGCGGCATATCCGGGCATCTTTATGTTCGACGAGCCCATGAGCGCGCTCGATTCCTATCTTAAGAGCGCGCTCGAGCAGAACATGCTCGACCTGTTCGATGTATGCAACCGCACCGTGCTCTACGTGAGCCACGACATCGACGAAGCGTGCCGCCTGTGCGGGCGCATCTGCGTGATGCACGACGGGCATGTGGAGGAGATCGGCTCCGTCGAGGACGTGGTCCGCCGTCCGCAGACGCTGGCGGCACTGCGCCTGACGGGCTGCAAGAACACAAGCCGGGCGCGCAAGATCGGCGACGAAGAAGTTGAGGCCCTCGACTGGGGCATGACCTTTAACGTGGGTCGCGAGGTGCCCGACGACGTGGCGTACCTGGGCATTCGCGCAAGCTACTTCCATGTTGACAATCGCGCGGAGCGGGGTCGCAACAGCTATGATTTGCACGTGGCCCGAGTGAGCGATTCGCGCTTTGAGCGCCTGGTGCTGCTGGACGTGCCGCGTGCTGATGCGCCCACGCGTCTGCAGTGGAAGGTCAACAAGGTGGGCGTGCCTGTCGACGAGCTGCCGCAAGCAGGCGAGACGCTGCGCATGCATTTCGATGCGAGTAGGATCCATTTGGTTTGTCGGTAGCGCCGGGTAATGCCGTCGGGGATATAAGTCTCGGCGGCTTTGTCTTGCCGTTCGCCGAATGGGGAATGACAAACTCTTATCAACACAGATAATTATTTATTAAACGGCGGCACACGACGCTGTCGTACGAATGTCAACGGTGTTTGCATGGTCGACGACCGTTGATATAGTTGACCTTAACTTGTAAAGGAGGGCGCGCACATGCCGCAGACGACATACATTCGCCGCGTTGCCGCGCGCGCCCTGTATATGGCTCGGAGTCGCATATGAGCAGGTATGTTCACGGCTCCGGGAGAGACGACGCACAACTAAATAATCGACCGCAAAGCAGGTTCCCCAAAATTCCGGGTTTAGGCACGGCTGGGTTTTCGCCGCCCGCCGTGCAGCAATACCGTAGCTGTCCGTATTTGGTTCGAGAGGGGAACCGTCATGGCTGAAGAATTCGATTTCCATCCGATGTGGGAGAGCCTCGGCATGAATCTTGCCGATCACGACATGCTGCTGGGCGCTGTGGGCCAGATGTACGGCGATATGTTCCTGACGCAGAACAATCGCCCCAAGTCCACGTCCTACCTGGATTTTGTCGCCACCAACATCCACAGCGGCCGTATTAAGGAGATGCTCGACAAGAAGGAGGCCGGCGAGGCCACCAAGATCGTCGGTTCGTTCTGTGTGTACGTGCCCGAGGAGATCGTGCTTGCCTGCGATGGCATCCCCGTTGGCCTGTGCTCGGGTGCCGACTGGGCGACCGACAAGGTCGAGGAGCATCTGCCGCGCAACACCTGCCCGCTCATCAAGAGCTTTGCCGGCTTTAAGCTGGGCGAGGTCTGCCCCTACATTGAGTCGAGTGATCTGGTGGTGGGCGAGAACACCTGCGATGGCAAGAAGAAGGCCTACGAGTTCTTTGCCACGCAAAAGAACATGTACGTCATGGATATCCCCAACGTGCACGACGAGTCGACGCTCGTGACCTGGAAGGCCGAGGTTAAAAAGCTTGCCGCCAAGATCGAGGAAGAGTGCGGCGTCAAGATTACGCCGGAGCGCCTGAAGGCTGCCATCCACGCCGTCAACGAGAAGCGTCGCGCCCTGCAGCGTCTGGCTGCCACGCGCGCTGCCGATCCGGCGCCCATCAGCGGTCTCGACAGCCTGCTGACCGTTCAGGCCGCCTTTATGGACGACACGCCGCGTCTGACCGGAGCCATCAACGATATGGCGGCTGAGTGCGAGCGGCGTGTCGAGGCCGGCGAGGGCGTGGCGCCCAAGGGGACCAAGCGCATCCTGTACACCGGTACGCCCATGGCCGTGCCCAACTGGAAGCTGTTCAACCTCATCGAGAAGGCCGGCGGCGTTGTGGTGGGCGAGGAGTCCTGCACGGGTTCGCGCTACTACAAGGACCTGGTCGACGAGTCCGGCGAGACGGTCGACGAGATGCTCGACGCCATCGCCGAGCGCTACTTTAAGATCAACTGCGCCGTCTTTACGCCCAACGACCAGCGTATGAAGGACATTGTCCAGATGGCCAAGGACCTGCATGCCGACGGCGTCGTCGACGTGGCCTTGCAGTTCTGCACGCTCTACGAGATGGAGTCGTTTGCCGTGGAGAAGGCCGCCGAGGAGGCAGGCATTCCGTTTATGCACATCACGACCGACTACGCCGGTGAGGATGCGGGCCAACTGCAGACGCGCATTGAAGCTTTCTTGGAAACCATTTAGGGGTATCCGTCCCGGCGGCTTCCCCAGGCACCCGATCTTGCCGTTCAAACCATCGTTTGCGTACCAAAGTACGCGGCGCTTCTCTTTCACGGCAACCTCGGGCACCTGGGAAAGCCGTTTCCTTGGTTGGTTAAAAGGTTTGTTAAGGAGTTATATGTCGGAAAATATTGAGCAGCCGTTGCCGTCCACGTTTGAGGAGTTCAACGAGCAACGCAAGGCGGCGTTTATTCGCGTCAAGGATTATAAGCAGGCGGGTAATCGCCTGGTCGGTTTTCTGTGCAGCTACACGCCGCTCGAGATTATCGATGCCGCGGGGGCTGCGAGCGTGGCGCTGTGCGGCACGTCCGACGAGGTGATTCCCGAGGCCGAGAAGGTGCTGCCGGCAAACCTGTGCCCGCTCATCAAGTCTACGTATGGTTTTGCCTATTCGCAAAAGTGCCCGTTTACGTACTTTAGCGACATGATCATCGGCGAGACCACCTGCGACGGCAAGAAGAAGATGTACGAGCTACTCAACGAGCTCAAGCGCACGCACATTCTGCATCTTCCGCAGGGTCGCGATCGCGCCTACGAGCGTGAAGGCTGGTACGAGGAGTGCCGCCTGCTCAAGGAGGAGCTCGAGGGCTTCTACGGCATCACGATTACCGACGATGACCTGCGTGCTGCCGTCCGTCGTCGCAACCGCTTGCGTGCGGCTCAGCTCAAGATGTTTGCGCTGCAGGCCAACCAGCCGGCGGCCATGAGCGGCATCGACCTGATGAGCACTATGTTTGCCGGTACGTTCAGCTTTGATATCGAGGCCTATACGCAGCAGCTGGAGCAAAAGGTCGCCAAGCTGCGCGAGGCCTACGACGCGGGCGAGCGCCCGGTTGCGGCGGACGCCAAGCGCATTCTGATCACCGGTTGCCCGGTGGGCGGTGTGATTAACAAGATCGGCCGCACCATCGAGTCCAACGGCGGCGTGGTCGTGTGCATGGACGACTGCTCGGGTGAGCGCACGGCGGCTATGATGATCGACCCGGACGCGCCCGACATTCTGCGCGCCATCGCCGACCGCTACCTGGATATCAACTGCTCGGTCATGACGCCTAACGACGGCCGCATGGAGAACATGCTGGCCATGTGCGAGAAGTACCATGTCGATGGCGTGGTAGAGAGCGTGCTACAGGCCTGCCACACCTTCAACGTTGAGAGCGCGCGCATGCAGGAGGCCGTCGAGGGTGCGGGTATTCCGTATATGAAGATCGAGACCGACTACAGCAACGGTGACATGGGCCAGATCGAGACGCGCATCGCCGCCTTCATCGAAACCCTCTAGCTTCCTCAGGCACCGGATCTTGCCCCTCAAACCGTCGCTTGCGTACCCAAAGTACGCTGCGCTCCTCTTTCGGGGCAATCTCCGGCACCTGAGAAACCTAGAGCTAAGGCGCCTGAACGCGCCGCTACCTTTGATGTTTAGATTGGGAGAGAGCCATGATAGGGATCGGGATCGATATCGGGTCTACGGCGGCTAAGGCTGCTGTGGTCGACGGGGAGGGTTCGGTGGCGTGGACGTGCGTGCAGCCAACCGGGTTCTCCTCGGTCGATGCTTCCGAGCGGCTGCGCGAGGCACTGGCAGCGGCTGGCTACGACGTGGCTGCCGACGACGTGCGCGTGATCGCGACCGGCTACGGCCGTGTCGCCGTGCCCTATG
>URBM01000086.1 GCA_900545995.1 uncultured Collinsella sp.
TATAAGAGACAGGTGCATGAGCGCCGGCCCGACGTCTCGTGCGTCGTCACGTTCGATTCGGGCTTTAGCTCGCCCGAGCGTCCGGCCGAGCAGCTGTAGCCCCGCTCCGCTCGTCCGCTAGTTTCCCTGCGCGCCCGAGATGCCGTTTTGCAGGGCGTTCCAGGCATCCGTCGCCATGTCGCCCAAGTTCTGCGCGGTGTCGCCCAGGTTCTGGGCCGTATCGCCCAGCTCTTGCGCCTTGTCTCCCAACTCCTGTGCCTTGTTGCTCAAGTCCTCCAGCGTGTTGGAGCTCGAGCTGTCGGTACCGCTTTGTCCGTCGGACGAGTTGCCCAAGCCGTTCTTGTGCGTGAGCTGAATTTCAAGGTTGCCGCTGTCGTTATAGTAGGCAGAAGTAACGACCCAGTTGGCATCGACGACGGGCGTTGAGCCATCATCAGTCAGGACCACGGCATTCGAAAGATCGGCGCCGCGCGACTTGAGGATCTTCTTGGCGTTGGACCAGTACTGCCCCGGGATATCGCTCAGATCGACGGTGCTAGACGAGGCGGACTCGGTTTGCTCGGCAGTGGCATCGGCCGTTGAACTCCCCCGCTTGTTGAGCATGCCCGACACGATGGCAAACACAATCGACAGCGCAAAGAAGATCGCCAGTACGATGAGGATCTTCTTGATCACGCTCGACGAACGCGACGGCTTCCTCTCCTCGTCCTCGCCATATTGCGGAATCGACTTGGGGTACTCGCGATACGGCTCGCGCGACTCGTAGCGAGGCTGCGCCGTGCGAGGCATATACGTCGTCTGCTGAGGCTGCGGAATGGGATTTTGCGGCAGGTCATCATAGGGATTCGGCGTCGAGGCAGCATAAGAATCCTGCGGCGCGCAATCAAACGGGTCTGCCGCCGCGTTGCCATAGGGGCTTTGCAATGATGCAGCGTAAGGGTCCTGCGCCGCGTCGCCATAGCCCATAACTCGGGTGAGCTCGGCAGAAGGCTGCGTCGCGGCGGGGTCGACATAACCGGGGTTGGGAACAACGCGGGTCGCATCGGCGCTATCGCCAGCCTGCGCGGAACCGTAGCCGCCCATCACGGTTGTCTTGTCCTGATCCATGCAACGATTCCTTTCCGTCGCCTGTAAGCATCAAGTTATCCATGCATTCTACCAGCGCAAAAGCCTATGATGGGCAGAGTCCGTCGGTATCTACAAGACATGCGCGGGTCTAAGGATCAAAAAGCCCCGCCGGGCCTTGTGGGCACGGCGGGGCGGGCTAGCAGCGATGGACAGCAGACTTAGAACAGGCCGGTGATGTTGCCGTCGTTGTCGACGTCGATGTTCTCGGCCGCAGGGACCTTGGGCAGGCCCGGCATGGTCAGAACACTGCCAGTCAGTGCGACCACAAAGTGGGCGCCGGCGGAAACCTTGAGCTCACGCACCGTGATGCGGAAGTTCTCGGGAGCGCCCAGGGCCTTGGCGTTGTCGCTAAAGCTGTACTGCGTCTTGGCGACGCACACCGGCAGGTTGCCAAAGCCGTTCTCGCGCAGCTCGGCGAGCTGGCGCTTGGCGGCCGGCGTAAAGTCAACGCCGTCGGCGCGGTAGACCTTGGTGGCAACGGCCTCGAGGGCATCAGCGACATCAGCGCCGTCCTCATAGGCAAACTTGAGCTCGCTCGGCTGCTCAATCAGACGCATGACCTCATCGGCCAGCTCGAGCGCGCCCTCGCCGCCCTTGGCCCAGACCTCGGAAAGCTTAACGTTGACGCCGAGCTTCTGGCACTCGGACTCAATGAGCGCGAGCTCAGCCTCGGTGTCCGTCGGGAAGCGGTTGATGGCGACCACGCAGGGCAGACCATAAACGTTCTGGATGTTGTCGACGTGACGCAGCAGGTTGGGCATGCCAGCCTTGAGTGCCTCGAGGTTCTCCTCGTTGAGGTCGGCCTTGGCGACGCCACCGTTGTACTTCAGCGCGCGAGCGGTCGCGACGATCACGACAGCGCTGGGGCGAACGCCCGTCATGCGGCACTTGATGTCGAGGAATTTCTCGGCACCCAGATCGGCACCGAAGCCGGCCTCGGTAATGGCAACATCGCCAAAGCGCATCGCCATACGCGTGGCCATGATAGAGTTGCAGCCGTGGGCAATGTTGGCGAAGGGACCGCCGTGGACAAACGCGGGCGTGCCCTCGAGCGTTTGCACCAGGTTGGGCTTGAGCGCGTCCTTAAGCAACGCGGCCATGGCACCCTGGGCCTTAAGGTCGCGGGCACGGACGGGCTCGCCGGCAAAGCTATAGCCGACGACAATCTCACCCAAGCGTTCCTTGAGGTCGCTGATGCTCGTAGACAGGCACAGGATTGCCATGACCTCAGAGGCGACGGTGATATCGAAGCCGTCCTCGCGCGGCACGCCTTGAGCCTTACCGCCAATGCCGTCGATGACGTGGCGCAGCTGGCGGTCGTTCATATCGACGACGCGTTTCCAAGTGATGCGCTTAACGTCGATGCCGAGCTGGTTGCCCTGCTGAATATGGTTATCGAGCATGGCTGCCAGCAGGTTGTTGGCAGCACCGATAGCGTGGAAGTCGCCGGTAAAGTGCAGGTTGATATCCTCCATGGGGATCACCTGAGCCCAGCCGCCACCGGCAGCACCGCCCTTAACGCCAAAGACGGGGCCGAGCGAAGGCTCGCGCAGGGCCACGGCACTCTTGACGCCGCGACGACGCAGGCCATCGGCCAGACCGATGGTCGTGGTGGTCTTGCCCTCGCCCGCAGGCGTTGGGTTGATAGCGGTCACGAGGACGAGCTTGGCCTGGTGATCGGTCGGCTCGTTGAGTAGTGAATAGTCAACCTTAGCCTTGTCGAAGCCGTACGGAATCAGGTGCTTTACGTCGACGCCGGCGTTCTTAGCCACCTCGGTAATGGGCAGCGGCGTGACAGAACGTGCGATTTCGATGTCAGTAGGCATGGGCGGTCCTTTCGTTACCGAATGAGAAAAAGACCAATTCAGCATAGCACGGGCGCGCAATAGTAAAACACCCGTAACCGATGAATGGCGATATGTTTATCCAATGCTCAGCGATAGCCTACAGACTAGCCAAAACAAACCCGTCTCTAAACGGCTGGCTCGATGCCCAAGTGCTCAAAGGTGCGAAGGGTTGCCTGACGGCCCTGCGGCGTACGAATCATCAACCCGCACTGCAGCAGATAGGGCTCATAGACATCCTCGAGCGTGCCCGGGTCCTCGCCCACCGCGCTGGCAAGGGTCGTAAGTCCCACGGCACGACCGGAGAACGTCTTAGCGAGCGTCTCCAAAATGCGAATATCCATCCAGTCCAGACCGAGCTCGTCGATCTCGAAGAACTCAAGCGCCTGGCGACAGATATCGAGCTCGATGGGGCCGTTGCCGCGCACCTGTGCGTAATCGCGCACGCGCTTGAGCAGGCGGTTGGCAAGACGTGGCGTGCCGCGCGAACGCGAGCCGATCTCGAGTGCACTGGGATGGTCGATCGTCACGCCCAGGATAGTCGCCGAGCGCGTCACAATCTGCGCGAGCTCCTCGACCGTGTAGTAATCCAGGCGATATGAAATGCCAAAGCGGTCGCGCAACGGGCCGGTCAACATGCCTGAGCGGGTCGTTGCCGCTACCAGCGTAAACTTGGGAATATCCAGGCGAATCGAGCGAGCCGCCGGACCCTTGCCAATCACGATATCGAGGGCAAAGTCCTCCATCGCGGGATACAGGACCTCCTCGACCGAACGGTTGAGGCGGTGGATCTCGTCGATAAACAGCACATCACCCGGCTGCAAGTTAGTAAGGATGGCTGCCAGGTCGCCCGTGCGCGCGATGGCAGGGCCACTCGTGGTCTTGATCTGAGCGCCCAGCTCGTTGGCGATAACGGTGGCCAGCGTGGTCTTGCCCAGGCCCGGAGGACCCGAGAAAATCACGTGGTCGAGCGTCTCGCCACGGCTCTGCGCTGCCTCGATGAGCACGCGAAGGCTCTGCTTGATATGCTCCTGACCGCAGTAGTCATCCAAGCGCTGGGGACGCAGGGTACGGTCGACATCGAGGTCTTCGGCCGTCAGCTCCGAGCCCACCATGCGCTCGCCGTGCGCCATGGATGCCGCCGGCGAGTTGCCGGGCGTCGCCCACAGGTCCTGAGAGTCATCGGCTTCCCACATCACGCATCCATTCCGAGTCGCTTAAGCGCCGCGCCGAGCAGATCCTCGACACGCATATTCTGCCCATCATACCCGCTCAGGGCAACATCGGTCTCCTGCAGGCTAAAGCCCATGGAAAGGAGTGCCGCACGGGCATCATCGATCACCGAAGGAGCGGCGGCGGGAACCGGCATCGAAACCTGTCCGGGAATCACGTCGACCGGCACAAAGCCCTTGTCCTTGGCAAAGGTGCTCTTGAGTTCCAGGATCAGGCGCTGAGCTGTCTTTTTGCCCACACCGGGTACCTTGGCCATACCCTTGTCGTCCTCGGCCATCACCAGCGAATACAGCTGCCCCACGGTATAGGTGGAAAGCACGGCGAGCGCCAGGCGCGGGCCAACGCCCGAAACGGACACGAGCCGGTCGAACATCGTGCGCTCATCCTTTGAGGAAAAACCGAAAAGTGTCATGGCGTCCTCGCGCACCTGCATACGCGTGTAGAGGCGGACCTCGCCGCCGGGCGTCGGCAACGTGGCCGCAGTGCTGCCCGAGATGCCGAGCTCAAAGCCAACGCCCGACACATCGACGACAGCAGAGCTCATCGTGGACTCGACAAGCGTTCCGTGGAGCTGGGAAATCATCAGTATCCGGTTCCTCTCTGTTGATAGAACTCGCCGCCGGTAAGCGCCCGGGTGCGGCTGAGGTTAACGTGGCAGATGGCGCAGGCCAGGGCATCGGCGGCATGGTCGGGATGCGGGTCGTGGTCGAGCTGCGTGAGCGTGCGTACCATGTAGGCGACCTGCCGCTTGTCCGCGGCGCCGGTGCCCACCACAGCCTGTTTGATCTGCATGGGCGTGTACTCGCCAATCTCGAGCGCGCACTCCGAAAGCGCCACGAGCGCAGCGCCACGGGCATGCGCCGTGGGGATGGCCGAACGAACGTTGGCGCCAAAATAGATGCTCTCGACAGCAGCCGTGTCGGGTCGATAACGCTCGACGACATCCTTAAGATCATGGGCGATATGCGACAGGCGCACCGCGAGCGGGCTGCCCGCGCTGGTCTCGATGCAACCGTAGGCACGGCAGCGAACCTCGCCACGCCGCTCCTCGATAATCCCCCAACCCGTATGAGCCAAACCGGGGTCGATGCCCAAAATGACCAAGCCAACCTCCCCTCGCCTTTTACCAAGCGCAAGGCAAGGCCCCGCGCACTACTCACGAACGTCTGTTCTAGAATAACACAACGGGGCCGAGATGCTTAGTTGAAGTGTCGGGGTTGGAAGCGAATCCTATCCCATAGTTAGTTCTGCGAGAAAAAGGGGAACTGCCTCGGATCAACCGGCGGATGCGGCATCGGGCCACCCTGGGGCCCACCCTGCGGGCCACCCTGGCCGCCCATCATCTTATCGATGGCGTCCTGAACCTCGCCCTCGAACTTTTTCATTCCCTCGTGTAAACGACGCTGACCGTCCTCAGAGCGCAGCTCCTCCATTTGCTCGGGCGAAATACCCAGTAGCTCGCCCAGCACGCCCATCATCTCGTTTCGCACGCGCTCGCTCGTATCCTCGTCAGCAAAACGGCGCACCTCGGCGCGCGCCAGCGAATCGACCGTCATACGCTCCTTGCCGTTAAGCCCCAGGTCGGACCACGCGAGCATATACGGCCAGGCACGATCGGCAAACGAACGGGCCGAGACGATCGGCGCCGTCGGCAACATACGGCGGGCAGCCTCACCCTGTCGAACGAGCATCAGCAGCAGCGAGCAGGCCTCAGGCTTGCCAGCGGCCATCGGGATATCGTCGAAAGATCGATTGCGGTCCACGTGTGCCTCGAGCGCGCCATCGACCTCACCCGGCTCAAGCCCGCCGAGCAGCTGTGCCGCGCGGTCGAGCATATCGACCGGACCGTCGAGCGTCGAGAGCGCCTGCGCCAGCACGCGCTCCATACAATCTTCCACCGCGTTGAGCGTCACGAGCTCTTGGGGCACCACGGCAGACGTGCGGTTGCGCACGCGCGCCACAAACTCAAGCGTCGACAGGTACACATCGCCAAAGGGCGCATAATCGCCCTGGTAGCCGCCGCAAAGCGCCGGCGCCGCCAGCGCGTACTCAGTTTTGGACAGCGGGCTCAGCGCCATCGCACCCAACTCGAGCGCCGTGTCCTCCAGCATGAGGCCCAGCGTGCGCGAGCGCAGGCGCTCGGCATCGCCCGCCGACACGTCGCGATCGAGCACACGCGCCGCATCCGGTGCATCGCGCTCGACGGTGCGAACGTGCAAACGCTCGGCGATAGCGCGGACGGCGGCACAGCGGGCAGCCTCGGCCTCTTCCTGCGCCGGCGTAAAGATACGGTTGCGCCCCAGCACCAGGCCAATCACGTTGCGCGGGCCCAGAGCGTCGACGGCCAGCGCCGCCAGCAGGGACGACGGCAAGTCACCCTCGAGTGCTACCACAGCACGCGACGCACCGTGGGATCGGGCGTTGTCGCGCACGGCAAGCACCAGCGCCTGCCACAGCCACTCCTCGGAACGGAACTCGGGCAGTTCGTGATCTTCCAGGGCATCGAGCATCACGCCGCGCTGAATCTCCTGAACCAGCAGGCTCTCCTCAAAGCACGGCGCCTGGGCCACCACGCGACCGCAGTCGTCGAGCACAAACGAACCGCCGGTATACACCGACTCGTCATAGGCACCAACCGGCGCCATGCAGGCAAACCACACGCTGCGCTTGGATGCGATCTTGCGGTAGGCGCCGCTGCGAACGGCGGCAATGGCGGCAGTCTCGCGGTCGGTCATGTCAAACGCGTTGAATTGGAAATACGCAATGAGGTCAACACCGGTCGGCAACATCTCGAGTTCGCGGTCCAAGTCAAAAATCACGGCGATGCGCACGCCGTCCACGTCGAACACCGGCGGCGCCCAACGCGTGTCGTTGTTCTCGCCACGCTGCAGGGCAATGCTCGAACGCGCCGGCACCACATGACCGTCCTTGAGCATCATGTAGTCGAGCAGCGGCTGGCCCTCAAACGAAACCGCCGCGGGCACGATGCAGATCATGTCAAGCTCCTGGATACGCCCGGCGACACCAGTCAAGCCGGCAAGCATGTCGTGCTCAAAGTCGGCAGTGCCCACCAGGCCCCCGGGCATGGCGCCCATAAAGAGCGGAGCCGGAACGCACAGCACGCGCGCCCCGCGCTCGTGGGCCAGACGAGCCTGGTCCTCGATGCGGCCGCAAATGCCCTCAATATCACCCAGGCGCATATCGATCTGTGCAAGCGCGAGCTTCATGGCTCAGCCCTTTCCGTCGTAAACCATCGTTGTCGTAGTAAAAGCGCCGGCCGCATAATGCAGCCGGCGCTCGCATGTGCATATGCTAGCTATGATACCCCGAGCGGGGGCGCGCTCCTAGAATGTCGCGGACCACAGCCCGTGCAGGTTGCAGTAGGCATAGACGGTACCGGTCTTGGAACCGCCGGCAAAAAACGTCGCGGGCTTCATGCCGGGCTCAAGGTAATGGACCTCTAAGCGGCCCTCGGCCTCAAGGGCGATCCACTCAATATAGTGCTCGGGCAGGCTGGGGTGCTCGACCGAGCCAACGCGTGCGCGAATCACGTGACCGTCGCGCTCGGTCTCGACAACAGGCACGTGCTTCTCGTGCGCCGCGTCCTCAGTGTTTGCGGTCAGTTCCGTGCAACCGGCAGGGGCTACAACGTCGTTGCCAAGGGCGGCAATGAGCTTACCGTCGGGGTCCTTAAAGAATTTCGCCATGATGTTCTCCTTTGCTGACGTGCCAATGTTCTTGACGGTTCTTATGCCCAAAGGCAGACAAACCATCCACGGCATTGCAAATGAACACATAACGGGCGGGGACGATGGGGCAGCGTGCGCTATCCGCCCTGGCGGCCCCACCCGAGCGGGTTAGCGCCCGTCGCCGCCCAGCAGCGCCAGAACATCTTCGCGGGTAAAAAGCGCCGAGGAGATGCCGTCGCCGCCGAGCACGCTGTTGACCAGGTCGCGTTTGGACTCCTGCATCTGCATGATGCGTTCCTCGATC
>URBM01000087.1 GCA_900545995.1 uncultured Collinsella sp.
GCGTATCGGTATGCGTCTTAAGGAACGCCAGGGCGCGCTCGTCCATAGCACGGCACTCGCTGGAGCCCATCTGCAGGAAGTAAAAAACGCCATCCTGAGTAGCCTCGAAGGGGCCATGGAAGTACTCGGCAGAGTGGATGTAGCTGCAGTGCTGCCACTGCATCTCCATAAGAGAGCAGATAGCAAAACCGTAGGTCTGGCTAAAGTTGGGACCACTGCCCAGAATATAGAAGAACTCGTGCTCCTGACAAAGCTTGGCAAAGCGATCGCCCAGCTCGGCATTTACCTTCTCACGTGCCGGGGGAAGAATCTTATCCATCTCGGCGATACCGGCATACATATCGGCAAGATCGGCGTAGCCCTCCTGCTGATCGAGCAGCTCGGCCGCAAGCGACAGCGAAATGCCAGCGGGGACCTCGGCCTGCGGCACGCCCTCGCCCCACGGGTAGACCCACGTGGTCCACTTGCCGGAGTCGATCTTAGATCCAGCGTTGTCGGTCTGGGCGATCACCGTAGCGCCGGCAGCAAGGGCAATCTCACAGCCCTCGACGACCTCGGGAGTGTTGCCACTATGGCTACAAGCGATGACCAGGGACTTCTCGCCCAGACGACGCGGACGCATGATATCGAACTCGCGAGCCGTATAGATATACGAAGTGAAGGTGGTTGCCTCGCGCTGCAGAAGCTCATGAGCCGGGATCAAATCGATCATGGAGCCGCCGCAAGCAATCCAGTAGACGCTGTCGAACTTGCCCTTCTCGGCAATTGCCTCTTTGATCAGATCGTGTGCGTTCATATCCAGTTCCTTTCTTGTTTGGGCCGCAATCAATGACGTTGGTTGCGTGGCCGATAGTTGTTTTAGTCAATCAGATATTTCTCGAATGCGGCCATGTTCTTGGCATCAGCCGCCGCCGGGTCATCGTAGTAACGACCGTCCGTGATTTCCTGGCCCAGCATGCCGTCGAAACCATGGGCGTTGAGTGTGGCAACGAAGGCGTCCATATCGTGCTTGCCATCGCCCCACACCAGATGGCCATACGGGTCACCGTCGATAAAGTGCATCTCGTGAATTGCCCCATCACCAAAGGCGGCAAACCAGTCCTCGAGCGTCTCGCCTGCAACGCCCATCGCGGTTGTATCAACCATGGGCTGTAAGTACGGGCTCGCGACCTCGTCAATCATGCGCTTCGCATCGGAAACCGTCGTCACAAGGTTGCTCTCCTCGGGACGCAGGCTTTCCATCGTGAGCACCAGACCGTGCTCGCCGGCATACTCCGCCAGAATGGACAAGTGCTCGCGGCTGCGCTTCCAGGCTTCCTCGCGGTCCTCGTCCCAGTCGCCCCAGCCCGAGTTGATGGACATACGGTCGCACCCAAGTACCTCGGCAAGCTCAATGCCGTGTTTAAAGTACGCCAGACTGCGCTGTTCATGCAGCGGCTTGCGTGCGCAGTACTGCCAAGGATAGACAACGTTCTCGGGGCACAGAGTACGATACCTAAGCCCACGGTCTGCAGCCTTTTTCGCCAGGACCTCAGCCTCAAAGTAGCCCGTATGGTCGAGCGTCACATGCGGCTCTGCGCACCACAGCTCAATGGACTCAAAGCCCAAACGCTGCTGCACATCAAGGAAGTAATCGAGCGACCACATGATGTAGTGGATATTCATGCCCGCAATCTGCTCGCGGCGCAGCGTCGGTTTGGATTCAGACATCTTATGCCTCCTTATTTCGATCGAACACGATCTGTCCGTCCGACATCGTCATATCAACCGCAAGATCGCGTGCGTCGCGATAATCGAGGTCGAACACATCCCGATCGAGCACGCAGATATCGGCAAGCTTGCCAACCTCAAGCGTACCCAGCTCATCTTCGCGCATCAGGTCGTACGCGCCCCCGGCAGTCCAAGCGCACAAGAGCTCGACAAGCGTCAGCGTGTTGACCTCATTCACGGGCAGTCCGTCGTCGAAGTATCCGCCGCACGCACTGTAGATTGACTCGCCCAAGCTCGGAATCAACAGCGGCAAATCCGTGCCACAGCACACTGTGCATCCGGAATCTTCCATGCCGCGGCGATTCCAGCTGTGCAAAAGCCGCGTCTCGCCAATTTGTCGACGCATCATCGACAGGCAATCCTCGCGCCGGTCCAGCGTTAGAATCTGCGGATAGACCTCGCAAATTCCACCTAACTTGCCAAACTCGACAAGATCGGTCGGGTCAGAGTTCTCGAGATCGGTAATCGCATGGCGGCGAAGCATCCGTCCATGCTCGTCTCGAGGCAGCGAGGCATAGAGCGCCACGGTGCGACGAACGGCGCCATCGCCCTGGCAATGCAAGGAATATCGGAAGCCGTCAGCATCAATTGCACGCAGCTCGTTCTCAATCAGATCCCACTCTGGCTCCTCGACGACCGTCTTGCCGGCAGCGCCCGCATCGGCCGAGTCCTCATAGGGGTCTATCATCTCGGCAAGCCCCGCCCATACGCCGCGATCGGTCATACGGTTGAAGCCAGAAAAACGAACGAACGGTCCCCGGAAGCGCTCTCGCGCCTCGCGGGCATATGCCAGATTTGCACCGGCACCCACCGGCTGCGACATCATAGAGACGCGAACCGTCAGCTCACCAGATTCCTCACGGCGAGCCATTTCGTCGGCAAAGCCGTAATAGTCATCAAACGCCATCTCCTTGATGGCGGTAACGCCGCGCTCGTTAAGCATGTTCATGTAGTCCGAATAGCCGGCACGCACCTCGGGCAGCGCGAGGAAATCGCTCATCATGCGCCAGATCTTCTCGGCATAGCACGCCTGGGGTGTAAAGCCATATCGCGCACTGGCGGCAGCATTGAGAACGCAGGTCTCCGCGCCCGGCGTAAAGCAGACGACAGGGATATCGCCAAAACACTCGTCAAACACAGCTGCCGTATTTGCGTTCTCGGCATCCGATGCCAACGTTTCGGGTAGGTTGTGGCCAAAAGCCGCCGCGCAATCCGGATGACCTTCTTTCCATGCACGCAAGAGCGACACGGCCTCTTTGGCATCAGCGATGCCGGACAGATCAGACCCCAATGTCCGCAGCGCCCAGCCTGTATAGAAGGTATGCACATCGATCAGGCCAGGCATGACGGTACGGTCGCCCAGGTCAACTACCTCGTCCGCTTGGGTCAAATACGAAGCTAGCTCACACTTGGTGCCAACAGCCTCAATTCGATTGCCACGGACCGCTACGAAACCTTCAAACGGCAGGTCCCCCGTACCGGTAAAGACGCTCTTAGACGTCAGGACCGTCAAACGATCAGACATCACAACCACCTACGCCGGAAGCATGCCGGAAATGGCAGTAATGACCAAGCCAAACACGACCATGAAAATGAAGAACTTCCAAATGGTCTTCCACCATTGACCAAACGAGATCTTTGCCACGGCAAGACCGGCAACCGTCATGCCCGCCACGGGACTGATGGTGTTGATGGTCTGATTAGCAAACTGGAGCGCGGTAACGGCGGCTTCGGGATTGAGGCCCATAAGCTCGGTCAGCGGACCCATGACGGGCATGGTGAGCGCCGCAAGTCCAGAGCTCGAGGGAACCAGCAAAGAGAGCAGGCCAAGGACGATATACATAAACGTGGTGTAGACGGCGGCAGGTGCACCGGCCAGTGCAGTAGCGAGCGCCTGGAGGATGGTGTCGATGATCATGCCACCCTCTGCGATGACCAAGATACCGCGAGCGATGCCGATGACGATAGCGGCATACGCAAAGTCGGCAATGCCTTTAACGAACTCCTCGGCGATCGTCTGCTGGTCAAGGCCGCCCAGGATACCGGCAAGCAAGCCCATACCAAGGAACACGGCGGAAATCTCATTCATGTACCAGCCCTGGGTAACAAGACCCCAGACGATAATGCCCATGCCGCAGGCAAAATCGATAAGCACGAGCTTCTGACGGGTAGTGAACTCTTCCTCGATGGAGGCATCGGTCACGGAAAACTCAACACGCTTGAGCTTATCGTCCTCGTACACAATGGACGACTCGGGATTTTTCTTGACACGCATGGCGTAGCGCATGGCCCATGCGATACCAACGGCAGTGAAGATGACCCAAGAAACGGCGCGCAGCCACAGCTGAGGATTGCCCTCGATACCAATGATGCCTTGGGCGATCAAAACATTAAACGGGTCGATGGTCGAAGCACAATATCCCAGGTTAGGACCAAGGAAGCAGATGATAAACGCCGTCATCGAGTCATACCCGATACCCATCATGATGGGAATGAAGATGGCATAGAACGGCAGGGCTTCCTCAGACATACCAAACGTAGTGCCGCAAATGGACAGCAACGTCATCGTGATGGGAATGATGAGGATGTCCTTGTTCTTGAGCTTTTTAATCACACGGCTCATGCCGGCATTCAAAGCGTTGGTCTTGGTGATGACTGCGAACGATCCGCCAATCAATAAGACGAACGCAACGACGTCGGCAGCCTCCTGGATGCCCTTAGTAGGCGCTTGCAGGACCGCAAAGATATCCTGGCCCAGATTGATGGTCTCGCCGGTCTCGGAATCGGTGTAGTTCTTATCAACCTGTTCATAGGTTCCAGCAACGGCGACTTCACGCTCGCCCGCCGCTGTCGAAATCGTCTTGCGCTGATACTGACCAGAGGGAACGATCCAAGTCAGGACCGCAAAGACAACGATCAGCAAGAACATGATCGTATAGACATGCGGTAATTTGAACTTAAAACGTCTGTTTGTCTTCTTCGCCTTCGTATCTGACATAGATACCTCCAAAGAACTCGAGACTGCATCGCATCTCGCTTCAACGCCTGCGCAAGGCAAACGTTCTATGACGTTCCATAGATTACCAGCAGTTTTTCCCATCATCAAGATAATTTCAAACTGATTGCCGCGACGCGGTTGAACGGTTGCGTTCGCGCCGTGAACGGTATGGAGACGCCCGGTGAGATGATCAACCGGGCGTCTCCATTCGCAATGTCCTAGATGTCAAAGACGTAGCGAGACCCAACGATCCGCTGACGACCGATGATAAACGGCCGCCGCTGCTCATCGAAAAAGAAGGCTTCCATATAAAACAAGGGTTCGCCAACGGGAACTGCCAACAGCCGAGCGACCTCAGGCGACGCGCACGCGATCTCGAGTGTGCACGGGTCGGTAAACGCGGGCGTACGGCCCGTCCGGTTACGCACGAACTCAAAAATGGATTGGTTAGATAGAGGTGCCGTTGATAGATAAGCGTTGTCCTCGTAAACGTATATATTGTTCTCGAGCATGACGGGGACTCCATCGGCAGTACGCACACGCTCAACGCAAATCAAATCAGTTCCAACGGGAACACCAAAGAACTGCGCTTCGGTGGAATCCGCCGGCAGTATCTTTCTCGAAATGACGCACGCCCCCGGCTCCATTCCGTTAACGCGGCATGCGTCCGAAAAACTCTGGACGTCATCCTTCTGGCGAATCTTGCGCTTAAGCTTGGGGGCATTGACAAACGTGCCTTTCCCCTGCCGCTTCGTTAGATAGCCCTGCTGGACGAGCTCCTCAATAGCGCGTCGCACGGTAACGCGGCCAACTTTATAGCTCTCAGCCAATTCGAATTCGTTGGGTATCCGCGCGCCCGCCTTGTAGGCACCGGAGTTGATTTCGTTTTTAATGATATCGATAACCTGTTGGTACAGCGGTATCGCTGCTTTACCGTCAGTTAGCCCTTCAGTCGGTGGCATATACCCTCTCCCAGCACAATTAAGTCTAAAGCGGGCCCAAGGGCATTCAGCAAGCCCTTAAGCCCGCATTAGCATTAAGTATGCTTGCTGCCGCACCAAAATGTCGGGTATTTACTCATCTGACCCGAAAAACGCGCAACTACCGCACTCCTAAGAAAGCGTGAGCAGCTCCGGCAGCTGGTCGATAATCTTGTCCGCGGCATCCTGGCTAAAGCCAAAGCGTTCCTCGCGCTTGGCAATGACTGTCAGGCCAGCTCGCTTGCCGGCAGTGATGCCAGGCACCGAATCCTCGACGCAGCAGCAGCGATTCGCGGGCAGCCCCAGCAGGTCCAGCGCATGCAGGTAGATGTCGGGCTCGGGCTTGCTCTCCTTAAACTGCTCGCCACTCACCACATGCTCAAAGGCATCCGACAGCCCGCATGCGTTGAGCACTTCCTCGATGCTATCCATGGGAGACGAGCTGGCAAGCGCCACGCGAACGCCACGGCGCGGCAGCTCTCGAATCGTATCCACGGCGCCTGGGTTAATCAAAGCCTGATAGTCGCGCGGACGCTTATGCGCCCACTCGTCCCAACGGGCCAACGCTTCCTCGCCAGTTAAATGCCCCTTACCGGCGCGCTCAAACCAATCGACCAGCATACGCAGGAAGAACTGATGCGAGGTACCGACCTGCCCATTCAACTCCTCTTGAGTCAGATTAAGCCCAAGCTCCTTGGCAAACGCGGCAGTCTCGCCCAGGTAGTAATACTCGGTATCGACAATGACGCCGTCCATGTCAAAGATAACGGCATCGAACGGAAATGCGGACACGGCACCCTCCCTAACAAAAGGACGCCCGCGAGCAGGCGCCCGAACCATGCATTAATCGGCGATTCTAACCCAGCAGCTTATCCAGCGCCACTGCAATACCATCTTCGTTGTTATTGGCGGTCACCATCTGGGCCACGGCCTTAACCTCATCGACGGCGTTGTCCATGGCAACACCGGTGCCGGCCCACTCAATCATGGACTTGTCGTTCTGGCCGTCGCCAAACGATACGACCTCGCTGGCATCGATGCCGAGCTTGGGCAGGGCACCCTCGAGCGCATGGGCTTTGTCGATACCGGGCGCCGTGTACTCAAAGTACCAGTCGGCCGTAAACATGCCCGAAAGCGTCTGGGTAAAGGGCGCATACATCTCCTCGTAATGCGCCTGCAGGTAGGCCGGATCGCCCGCAGTGAGTAGCTTGTCCACGGGATAAGCATCAGCGACCTCATGCAGGCTCTCCACCTCGCGAATCTTAAGATCGCACGCGTCGCGCTCATACTTGACGATATTCTTCTGCGAGCCGTCAGGCAGCGTGATCATGCAATGGTACGAGTCCTCGACATGCAAATCACGACCGAGCGAAATCATAGGGATCACGTCAAAATTACGCAGGTGATCAATCAGGCGATGCAATTCGTCGGCAGGCATAGCCTGGTCAAAAAGAACCTCATCGGTCTGAGCGTCGACCACATGCGCGCCATTAAAGGCAACTAGCAGACCGTCATGGTTTTGAAGGTCGAGCTCCTGCGCCAAGGCGTGCAGCCCCCATGCGGGACGACCCGAAGCCAAGATGAGCTTAATGCCCGACTCCTGCGCCGCGAGCAGCTTCTCGCGCGTACGCGGGCTAATGACCTTTTGATCGTTGGTGAGCGTACCGTCGATATCCATTGCGATGGCTTTGATTGCCATATGTGCCTCCTTGCATCGTTTTTATCGCCCACTATCTTATCCGAGCCGGGCACGTTCGCACAGCGCGCGTATGACGGTTGCAAAACCACCCCATTTGAAACAAAGGCAAAAAAGTACTTGTAAAGACGCGTTCCGACATATAAGTTGATAAAAGACCGCCGTTGCGGTTTTAAGTAGATCGAGCATATGAAGTTTGAGTTTTAGCGTGTAAGAGAAAGAAGATCGGCAAAGTACAACCCCAAACGCAATGACAACTTAATGAGGTAACTGCCACATGCGAGGCACCCAGGGCATTGCTGTCTCGATTTTGAGCACGATGCCTTCCGCCTTGCATGGGCCGTTCCATCCCGCCCCTGCAGCAACTGCCTCACGGGCTCATTGAAAACCGCATAGCACCCCAACGTCAGCACATCACCCACGGCAAGCACATCACTCACGACAACCAACACATCAACAAACAGCACGAACATCAACCGATTGGAGAAGCTATGACAAACCACCACGCTGAAGACGGCGATAAGAAAAGCATACTTGATGCCCGCATTGAGCGAGCATATGCAAACGAATATGACGCCGCCTTTGCCGCCGCGACCATCAAGAACTACGCGTCGCTACCGCTCGCGACGATCTTGGCCGACCACCCTCAACTGCTGAAGCGCTGCACAAAGATCATGGGCGACCCCGACATTCGCAAGCTGACAGACCCCTATGCCCCAAAACGCGACAACGATTCGTACGTTCTTACCG
>URBM01000088.1 GCA_900545995.1 uncultured Collinsella sp.
TCGTCGGCAGCGTCAGATGTGTATAAGAGACAGACCTTGGTCACGATAGCCTGATCGTCCATGTAGTAGGAATCGGAGAAAGTGACTTCCTTCTCACGCTCGGGCGTGTCGGTGATAGCCGCGATGGAGACGTCATACTTGGCGCCCGAAGCGACGCCCGGAACCAGCGTGTCAAAGTCATTGTTGACGTACTCGACATCCAGACCCAGCTTGTCGCCGATAGCCTTGATGAGCTCAAGGTCAAAGCCCTGATAATCGCCGTTGTCATCCTTGTACTCAAACGGGGCGTACTCGGCAGAGGTGCCGACGGTCAGCGTACCGTCCTTGACGAGCGCGTACTCCTTGGAGCCGTCGACCTTCTCGACCTTAGCGTCGTCAGAACTGCTGGAACCGGCATCAGAACCAGAGGTGGCGTTGGACGAGCCGCAGCCCGTCAGTGCGAGGGCGAGCGCCATGGCGCCCGTGGCGGCAAATGCGCCAAGCTTCTTGAGCTTCATAATCAGTCTCCTTCCGGTGACCCCGTTTGATTCAGAGGTCTGCAAAAACTGATGGTTATTATGCACCCGCTTGGAAGAATCTGCAATTAGAAAACTGATTGAAACAAACCCATAACGTGAATGGAGCGCTCCACTTTATGGCAGCCATTACTGCTGCAACGACCTTAACAGTTTGATTTCAGCCGCATAACCTGCAAGTTCGTTCGGTGTCTCCAAAATGAATGGCAATGCGCGCAAGCGGCCATTCGATACAATATTCTGCATAACCTGCATACCGCCGCCAAACTCTTCACTACCCAGGTAGCCCTTGCCGATGCACTCGTGGCGATCCTTATGGGCACCGCAGGGGTTCTTGGAGTCATTGATATGCACGGCGCGCAGGCGCTCGATACCCACCACACGATCGAACTCGTCGAGTACGCCGTCCAGATCGTGGACGATGTCATAGCCGGCGTCATTCACATGGCAGGTGTCTAGGCAAACGCCCAGCTTGGCCGACAGCTCGGGGCGCTCGGCAGCAACGCCCTCGATGATGAGCGCCAGCTCCTCAAAGCTGCGGCCCACCTCGGTGCCCTTGCCGGCCATGGTCTCGAGCAGCACCGTCGTCTGCTGGCCCTCAAACATCACCTGGCACAGGGTGTCGACGATCATCTGAATGCCGGCGTCGGAGCCCTGCCCCACATGCGCACCGGGATGGAAGTTGTAGTAGTTGCCGGGCAGCGCTTCCATGCGCCGTAGGTCCTCTGCCATGGCCTCCAGGGCAAACTCACGCGCCCGCTCTTTGGCTGAGCAGGGGTTATAGGTATACGGGGCATGAGCACGAGCGGGCCAAAGTCGTTTTGCTCCATAAGCTCGCGCAGGGCCGCCACGTCATCCATGTCAAGGTCTTTCGCCTTGCCGCCGCGCGGGTTGCGCGTAAAGAATGCAAAGGTATTGGCGCCAATGGACAGCGCCGTCTCCCCCATCGCCCGATAGCCCTTCGTCGTCGAAAGATGACACCCCCTTTGGCCCCTATTCTGCCGCAAACAGGAACTATTCCACCGCAACTTATAAAAGGGGCATCAGAGATGCGGGCCGCCAAGCACTACGGCTACGGGCGCCAGCGTCATGATCCCCTACGCGTCAGCGCCAAGCCTAGAGGGCTAGACGGATTGCATCGATAATGCGCGCGCAGCGCTGTGTGGCGGCAAGGGGCATGACGGGACTCTCGAGTTTCCCCGCCCGGATGAGCTGGGTCGCATGCTGGATTTCGCCGTAGAAATCATCGACCTCAAACGGGGCATTTATTTCGAGCGTTCGCCCGTCGGAATACTTCACATGGGCGAGCTCGGGGCGATGGAGACGGTCGATTTCCAACGAGCCCCGCTCGCAGGCAATCGTTAAGCGGCTTTCATATGCTGCTTTGCCGTCGCACACCATATGAATGGGTATACCGCCGACACTCATATGGATCTCGTCGGCCCAATCGACGCGGCCGCCCGATACGTCACGCCAGCGAACTTCACGGGACGAAACCTCGCACGCACCCGCGAGCAAATCCTCAAACCAACCGACCGCATAGCAGCCCATGTCATATAGACAGCCACCCTGCAACGGGTCGAGCAGATAACTCGAAGGGGGCTCACCATAATCGAGTTTTTGCACGCTTTCAATCGAGACGATACGGCCGAGCTCGCCCGACGCAAGCAAGCCCTTCACGCGAGTACGCATCGGACAAAACCGATTTTTCATCGCCTCCATAAACAGCACGCCGCGCTCACGGGAAACGGAGGCGATCGCATGGGCCTCTTCTTCATTCAAAACGGCCGGCTTTTCGCACAGCACGGCCTTTCCGGCGCGCAGCGCGCGACAGGCCCAACGCGCATGCATGCCATGCGGAAGAGCCAAGTAGATTACGTCGACATCGGGGTCGGCAATCAACGCATCATAAGCCGCATCGCCGCTATCGTCAGCCGTGGCATAACTGTGCGCGGCATCAATCGAAAACGCCCTGCAAAACTCCTCAACATGCGAAGGAGTGCGACCGGCGGCAGCCACAAGCCGTGCCCCGTCCACCTCCTTGAGCGACGCTGCAAATCGATGCGAAATGTTCCCAGCGCCCAAAACGCCCCAACGAACCTCACACGAATCATCACATGAATCCCGATGGCCCACGACGGCCCCCTTCAGTTGCGGTGGAATAGTTCCTGTTTGGCCCCTATTCTGCCGCAAACAGGAACTATTCCACCGCAAGTTATAAAAGGGGCATCAGGAGCGCGTTTTGTAAAAGGCTTTGAGCGCGGCCGTTACGGGGCCAGGCTGGAAACGTCGGCGCACATCATCGAGACGCTCGGGAATATCGATGTGCTGCGGGCAGTGCCGTGCGCATTTACCGCACTTGACGCAATTGCTCACCAGCTTGGGCTCGTTCGTCCGCACCGCGCTCGCCGTAAAGTATTGAGACAGCCCCGTAAACCAACTATGCGCATAGCTCGCGTTGTAGGCGCCAAAGCAACCGGGAATATTGATGCCCTTGGGGCACGGCATGCAGTAGCCGCACCCCGTACAGGGCACGCGATTCGATTTCTCAAACTCTCCCAGCACACGCGCGATGGTATCGAGCTGCTCTGTTGTCATCGAATCCGGCAGTGCGCAATCCGCCAATGCCGCGTTCTCGTCCACCTGCGCGGTGTCGGTCATGCCCGAAAGCAGCATCGTGACTTGAGGATGGTTCCACACCCACGAAAGGCCCCAAGCAGCCGGCGTCTTCAGATACGGATCGCGTACGTCATCGAGCACGGCGCGGGCCCGCGGAGGCAGCTTGCCCGCCAGGCGTCCACCCAAAAGCGGTTCCATCACAAACACCGCGAGCCCGCGCTCGGCAGCTGCCATGAGTCCCGCCGTTCCTGCTTGGTAGCGCTCTCCAGCGTAGTTGTACTGGATCTGGCAAAAGTCCCAGTCATACGCGTCAAGCATCGTGAGGAAGTCCGCCGCACTGCCGTGGTACGAAAAACCTATCTGGCGAATACACCCCGCAGCCTTTTGGTGCGCAATCCAGTCCTCGATACCCAACGCTGCCACGCGCTCCCACTGCGCGGGCGAGGTGATGTTGTGCATGAGGTAGTAGTCGATATGGTCAGTCCGCAAACGGTGCAGTTGCTCGTCAAAAAAGCGGTCGAAATCCTCCGCGCATTTGCACGAAGCGTGCGGCAGCTTGGTCGCGAGCAAAACCTGGTCGCGTAGGCCCAGGCGCTCAAGCGAAGCGCCCACGCAAGCCTCGTTGCCGGGATAGAGATAGGCCGTGTCCAGGTAGTTAATCCCCTGCTCCACCGCACGGGAAATGATGGCATCGGCTGTCTTCGCATCCGGGTGTCCCGGCGCACCGGGAAACCTCATGCAGCCCAGACCCAGCGCCGAGATACGGTTGCCGCTTTTGGGGTCAACGCGATATTGCACCGCCCCTCCTCTCCCCTCGAAGCCCTAATGAGGCGAAACACAACGGCCACGCCATCGAAACACATTGGAATCGCAATCGAGAACGTATCGTAACGCAGCAGAAATCGAGCTGTCACGGCACCGCTTTAACATCAGCAAAAAGCCCGATGAAGGGAGGCGAGCGTGACCACACGTGAGGATGCCCACCCCTATCCCGGCGAGCAATACATCCTCTCGGTCGACCGCTATCGGATCGAGGTCATGGACCATCTGGACGAGCTTCCCGCCACAGGCGCTGTCATCTTCTGCACCTTCCCCAAGGTGCGCGATGGCGTTGGATATCCCGCACGCGTTTTCGCGGTCTGCCCTGCGGCATAAGCGCACAGCGCAATAGTTTCTTTTTCTTAACAGCAGCCCCGCGCGCTCACCAAACGTCCCGGCGACATACAATCCATCAGGCGCCCCTTACGCGGGCGCCTTTTATATGGGGAGATGATTCACATGCAGATCAACAAGGTCGCCTTTGTCGGCAAGGGCGGTGTCGGCTTGCTCTATGGCAGCATGATCGCCCAAGCACTCGGCAATGACGCCGTCGAATACGTTATGGATGACGCCCGTTTTGAGCGTCACGCGGGCGACGCGCTCACCGTCAACGGCAAGCCCTGTGCGCTAAAATCCGTCCGCGTCAGCGAGGCAACGCCCGCCGATCTGGTCATTCTTACGGTCAAGACGACTGGACTCGATGTGGCACTCAAGACTATGGAGCGCGTCGTGGGGTCCAATACGCTCATCGCCTCGCTGTGCAACGGCATTACGAGCGAGCAAAAGATTGCCGAGCGCTTTGGCTGGAAGCACACCGTCCTGGGTATCTGCCAGGGCATGGACGCCGTATTCCTCGACGGCGCGCTCACCTTTACCAATGCGGGCGAAATCCGCTTTGGCGCGGCGGCCGGCACGGATCCCGCAACCATCACCGCAATCGACGAGCTCTACACGCGCTGCGGCATCGCCCATACCGTCGAGAGCGACATTGCGCACCGCATGTGGGCCAAACTCATGCTCAACGACGGCATCAACCAGACCTGCATGGCCTACGGCGGGACCTACGGAAGCGCCACGGAGCCGGGCTCCGAGCAGCGCCGCTGCTTTGTTTCCGCCATGCGAGAGACGCTTGCGGTCGCCAACGCCGAGGGCATTGAGCTGACCGAGGCAGACCTGACGCAGATGGTGCACCTCATCGAGGGGATCGACCCCGCCGGTATGCCCTCGATGGCGCAGGACCGCATCGCAAGGCGCAAAACCGAAGTCGAGGAATTCGCGGGCACCATTTGCCACCTGGCCGCCAAACACGATATCCAAGTGCCGCAGAACGAATGGCTCTATCAGAGGATTCGCGATATCGAGAAAAGCTGGTAGCGCCCGGCTCACCACGTCAACAGGCTCAACAGCAAAGCCGCCACAAGGAGCACTCCCCTTACGGCGGCTTTCATCTTCATCTATAACCAGTAGTCGATGTCCCGACGGTTAGAGCCGCGACTCCGACGCCTGGTCCTCATCGTCGCGACAAAGGACTACACCCGCACTTCCCAGCAGTGCGGCCGCGACCAACGCACTGACCACGATAGAGGCAGCCCCACAAGACCCCTGCATGCCCGCAACGAGCGCGGCCGTAGGACCAAGGCAGCCAAGCACCAATGCGACGGCGGCAATGGCAATATCTCGAGCGTTCACAAGACCACTTCCTCCACGAGAAAGACCTTATTTCTCATGAACTAGTGTGCCCCGCGCCCATATGCGCGGCGTACTGCCACGGTAAGCGCTCTGTTAGCTCAAGCGCATGCATAGAACGGGCGTCCTTACGTTGCCCTAAAGCTCGGTAAAGACGCCCGTCCGCCAAATATCCGTGATGCAGAATAATTACCAGCCAGTGTAGTAGTCGGTGGTTCCGGCAGCGCAGCCGGAGTCATAGACCTTGCACTCACCCTTGGAGCCGGTAAACGTGGAGCCTTGGGCCTTATCGCCCGCGGCCACGACGTAGTAGCCATCGGAATCGCGCCAAAAGCCCTCGGAATCCTGCGTCCATTCGCCCGTGCGGTGATGGTAGAGTACGTTGCTGCTGTAATAAGTCTCGCGGCGGCCGTTATAGTTATTGACGCCGCTCGAGCGCGTCAGGCCCGAGCCGTTCGCGTAATACGCAGCAGACGCGTAAGACGAGCCGGAGCCGGCGTTGTAATACGATGCCTGAACGGCCTCAGCGGCCTCTGCTTCGGCTGCGGCAGCCTCGAGCGCCTCGCGCTTGGCATCCTCAAGCGTGGAGCGAAGCTCGTCGAGCTCGGTCGACTTGGCGTCGACCTCCCCCATCGTCAACAGGCTACCCGCACCGTCGATGCAACCCTGCAGCACAGCGCGCTCGTCATCGGTAGCATAGTCGCCATACATATTCATAATGATCTGAGCGCGCATCTCCAGGGAGTCGCGCTTTGCCCCCATCGAGGCATTCCACTCCTGCATAGAGCCATAACCATCGCCGCGGTAGTCGACGGGCTGCACCAGCGTCGCCTCGGACGGCGTAGATCCGACCGTATCGGATAGTGTTGCCGCGTGGGCATCAGTTGCGCCGGCGCCCACCAAAAGTGCCACGGTCAGAGCGGCGGAAAGGGCGGCGGCTTTCGGTTTTCGTGAATCGATCCTCATGTAGCTGGAAACCTCCGTAGTGTGTTTTTGCTGCGTTTGAGCTGCGTGTGATTCGATCGCGCTGCATAGTACCCCGAGCAAATCGCGACCTGCGGTTTTACTCAAAAGGCGCACGTCAATTGCGTAAAACTCACATCCTCTTAACAGGAGTTTTCCACAACTCGAATGCATAAAGCGTGCCAAAAACCCTGTTTTTGCACCCTCTCTATGCAAAAAAGGCACCTGTGCAACCATTGTTCGCACAGGCGCCTTGAGCAGGCATTTTATGCAGTTATACCTATCGAGTCGCAAGGGGTCCTTGCACAAGTCGCCTTACTCGTCCAGCGCGGCGAAGGCCTGCTTCAGATCCCAAATGATATCCTCGGCGTTCTCGGTACCGATGGAAAGACGGATCGTGGAGGGCGTGATGTTCTGCTCGGCGAGCTCCTCGGCAGAGAGCTGGGAGTGCGTGGTGGTAGCCGGGTGCACGACGAGCGACTTGACGTCGGCCACGTTGGCGAGCAGCGAGAACACCTGCAGATGATCGATGAACTTCCAAGCTGCCTCCTGGCCACCCTTAATCTCAAAGGTAAAGATCGAGGCACCGCCGTTGGGGAAGTACTTCTGATAGAGCTCGTGATCGGGGTGCTCAGGCAGGCTCGGGTGGTTCACCTTGGCGACGTGGCTGTCACCAGCCAGAAACTCAACGACCTTCTTGGTGTTCTCGACATGGCGGTCAACGCGCAGCGACAGAGTCTCGGTGCCCTGGAGCAGGACCCAGGCGTTGAACGGACTGATGCAAGCGCCCTCGTCACGCAGCAGGATAGCGCGGACATAGGTTGCAAAGGCGGCGGGACCGGCAGCCTCGGCAAACGAGACACCGTGGTAGGAGGGGTTGGGCTCAGCAATCTGGGCGTACTTTCCGCTCGCCTTCCAATCGAAGTTACCGCCGTCGACGATCACACCGCCCAGCGAGGTGCCGTGGCCGCCGATGAACTTGGTTGCGGAGTGGACGACGATATTGGCACCATGCTCCAGCGGACGGAACAGATACGGGGTGCCGAAGGTGTTGTCGACGACAACCGGCAGACCGTGCTTCTTGGCGATCTCGGAGATGGCGTCGATGTTGGGGATGTCGGAGTTGGGGTTGCCGAGCGTCTCGAGATAGATGACCGTGGTGTTGTCCTTGATGGCACCCTCGACCTCTTCAAGGTTATGGGCATCGACAAACGTGGTCTCGACGCCAAACTGGGAGAGCGTATGCTCCAGCAGGTTGTAGGAGCCACCGTAGATGGTCTTCTGAGCCACCACGTGGTCACCGGCCTGGGCAAGAGCCTGCAGGGTATAGGTGATGGCAGCAGCACCGGAGGCGACGGCAAGACCTGCCACGCCACCCTCGAGGGCGGCGATACGGTCCTCGAAGACGCCCTGGGTCTGTCTCTTATACACATCTGACGCTGCCGACGATAAGGCTCGTGTAGA
>URBM01000089.1 GCA_900545995.1 uncultured Collinsella sp.
AGCCCGATGACCACTTCTCCAAGGGCACGCACTGCGTCGACCTCACCGAGAGCACCATTCAGGCCAACAGCCGCCTGTTCGACAGCATCGACGACGTTCCCCGTCAGGCCTACACCATGGGTACCCAGACCATCATGTATGCCCGCATGATCCTGGTTGTCGCCAACGGCGAGGCCAAGGCTCAGGCCGTGCATGACATGTGCTATGGTCCGGTTACGCCCGCGTGCCCGGCTTCGATCCTGCAGCTGCACACCAACTGCGTTGTCGTTGCCGACGAGGCCGCCCTTTCGCTCTGCGAGTAGCGCGAATCCTGCACCTCGACATAGCCTTGCCTAAGGCCTCCGCTTTGCGGGGGCCTTTTTGCTATCCCTTTCCGCCCGCTTGACCAAAATCTTGCCGCAAGCTTGACGAATGCCGGATGCCCAACAGCTTGATTCATTCTATACCAGATTCTATGCAAAAATGCCACTAGAAGGTCGTAGACGGTAGCGGGTGCTAGGCGAGTTGAATGACATGGCTGAACCTTGTTCATCTGCGTTACACTGCCGCTTGGATGGGACAAGCTGACAAGCTCATTTACCTGCTTAAAGACCGATTAGTCGGGGGATTAATAACAATCGGCCCTCGCTGTACAAAAACTTGCCGCTTGCGTACCAAAAGACAACCTAAAACACAAGGTCGCTCTATACATAGCGCGGCTTGTATGGTCTTGCGGTTACAGTGTCCATACGGTCGAGTTGAGGAGCGGGCATGGTAAATGATTTGAGCAGTATAGACGACCTCGAGCTGATGCCGCTGGGCGGAGGCTATATGGTGCGACGCGAACGCTTGATGAATGAGCTTATCGCCAAGGGCCGAAAGGCCGGCATCGTGGTTCTTTATGCGCCCGACGGGTTTGGGAAGACCTCGGTGCTGCTGCAGTACACCCATGAGGTTAAATGCGACCCGACGCGAGGCCCCGTGCGGATTATCGAGGCCGATCGCGCCATTGGGCGCGAGGTGTTTATGCAGCTCGAGGTGGTTACCGAAGAACTCAAAGACAAACCGCACTCCCTTATCGCGATTGATAATGTGCCAAACCTCGATCAGCACGATACCGAAGACCTCATCGACAGGATTCGCGGCCTGCGCGCTATGGGGGTAGGGGTCTTTATCTCCTGCCGTCCTTCAAATCGTCAGCTGATTCATGGGCTGGGCGATTCGGTTAAGATCAATGCGCAGATGCTCAAGGTGCATGCCTATGAGTATTCGGCGTGGGCATCGGCGTTTTCGATCAGCACATCGCTCGACTTTTATCAGCTTACGCAGGGCGTGCCCGAGCTCGTTTCGGCATTGCAGACGGGTCTGTATGGCCAAGGCGACGTAGCCGGTCTGCTCGAAAACGAGATTGTCAACGTCTATGGCGCGGCACTTGTCGATCTGGCTTCGCTCGACAATAATGCGCTGTTTTGCGTGGCATGTCTCATGATTTTGATGGGCGAGGGCAATATCGCAGAACTCGAGGCTTGCGGGGTGAGGCTGTCGATGGTCGACCAGTCCTACTTTGTACGCGACTACCCGATCTTTGGCTTGGACCCCGCCGAGCGGAGTTTTACGTGTCTGGGCACGGAGGATAACGGACGCTTGCGTTTGCGTAAGTTGGTGGCCGAGGTTCGCCCCGAACTTGTTCCGAGGGCAGCCCGGATTTTGCTTAAGGCGGGCCGATGTGATGCGGCGATGGGCCTAGCGGACGCCTTTTTGGACCGTGATGCGGTCCTTGAACTTGCTGGGCAGTATGGGGTCGATCTGACTCTGACGGGGCACGGGGCCGATATCTGCCGAGCAGCGCTGGGCACGATCGATGCCGACGATCCGGCTCCAGAGCCAACGCCTGCCGAGGCGCTCGGCGTGTATTTGGCGGCGGTCAGCGTGTCCAATACAAAGCTCGCTCGCTATATGGCATCGGTCATCGAGCGCGGGGGCGAACGAGCGGCCTGCGAAATAGACCCTGTTTCATGGAAGGTGGCCCAGACACTGACGGCTGTTTGCTATGGGGACAACGGGCTTGGGCTTCCTACGAACCTGACCGTGCCAGAAATTGAGACGTCCCACACCGCACTCGATATGTTGTCTGCGCATATCGAGGTCAAGCGATGCCTGACCGAGCGGGGAGATGACGGCGGCGTTCTACAGCAGCTCAAAACGAGCAAGGCCTACGACTGTGAGCTCGACATCGCGGGGATTGTTATACGGGCCGATAGCATGCTGGTGGAGCTCTTTGACGGGTCGTTTACGGGAACCGACGAGCGCGACGACGAGATGACGGTGGTGCGGGAGGCGCTCGACGTACGTGGGCTTAAGGCGATGGCTATCTGGGTGCGCATGGTGTTGGCGGCACGGCGGCTCCTTTCCGGCCTGCCGGTAACCGACGACGCGGCGTTCAACGAGCTCGATCGTTTTGCCGTGCGCATGCGCGACAACCAGATTCAGCTGTTTGGCCTGTTGCTAGAAGGCTGGCAGTCGCTGGCAGAGGGACGGCCGGTTAATGCAAAGTTCCGTGCGGTCCAAGTGCTCAAACTTGCCGAGGAGTCGATTGCGTACATGCGCGATAACGCATTGCTGCTGGAGCGCGCGGCGTATCTGCGTAACACCTCGATGGTTTCGGTGCGCGAGGAAGCGGAGTTGCTCGATATAAGCCAGACGCAGGTTGGTGGCGCAGAAGCCTGGATGGTGGCGCTGCATTTGGCCTGTGCGGGCCGAGATAGCGATCTTGCGGCCTGGATGTCCATGAATCGCACGGGGATTCTGGAGCCATCGTATCGGCTCTTTGCGCGCCTTGCCATGCATTGTCTGGGCGAGCCGGCGACCAGGATTCGCAAGAAGCTTCCCGTGCGCGAGCTGTCGCGGTACTCGTTGCGCGACGATTTGGAAGGGGAGGGCGAGCGCCTGTTCCAGGCCGGTGAGGTTGAAGCCGTTGATACCATCGACCATATCGAGATTCGTATGTTTGGGGCGTTTCGCGCCGAGCGCGACGGGTTTCCCATCACGGACAAAATGTGGCGCCGCAAGAAGGCGGCGACACTTGCCGAGCGGCTTGCGCTGGGCATGGATGCGCTCGTCGATCGCGAGACGCTGGCCATGGAGCTGTGGCCCCATGCCGAGTTCAATAGCGCCCGCAACAACCTGTACTCGACGATATCGCGCTTGCGGTCGGCTTTGGGACCGACGCCGGATGGCAAGTCGTGTGTGCTCATCCAAAATGAATGCATCGGACTCAACGGCGACTACGTCAAGACCGATGTACGGCTGTTTGACCAGATAAGCCGCGAGGTTTTGGGAAATCGCACGGGTGCGCGCGGGCCCCATTTAGTTGAGCTGTGCCTTAAGATTGAGCAGCTTTATGCCGGACCGCTGTATGTTCCCAATGGCTGTAATCCCACCTACTTTTTGCGTATGCGACGCATTATGCAGTCAAAGTTCATCGATTGCATGATTAAGGGAGCAAATGCCGCTCTAGAAGAAAACGATCTGCAGTCGGTGATTTGGCTGGCGGAGTCGGGTCTTCGACAGGAAACGGCGCGTGAGGATATGGTGCGCTGCGCCATGCGCGTCTACAGTGCGGCGGGGCGGCGGCGCGATATCGTCGAGCTATACAGTGGGCATATGCACCACCTGAGGGAGCAGGTCAATGGCGTGCCCGAGCCCGAGACGCGGCGTCTATACGAGCGCTTGGTGGAGGGGCGGCTCAACCGCGTACTGGTCGAGCGATAAAAAACGGGCGCCCGAAGTACTTGGGCACCCGTAAGCTCGCTATGTGTTGGCTCGCCGGATCATTGGCTCTTAGACGAGCTTGATCTTCTCGATATCCTTGCGCGAGGACTCGCGATACAGCGAGAACTTGCGGCCGATGACCTGGACGACCTCGGCGTGGCAGCGCTCGGCGAGCTCTTCGGCGGCTTCGCGGGCGGAAAGACTGGAGCCATCGAGCACGGAGCACTTAACGAGCTCGTGCTTCTCCAGGTAGGCGACCGTCTGCTCGACGGTGCCCTCGTTGACATCGGACTTACCGATGATGATGGAGGGGTTGAGGTGATGGGCCATGCTGCGAAGCTGCTTGACCTGGGCTCCTGTCAGTGCCATGGGTTCTCGCTTTCTATGTATGGGGCGCCCCGCGACGGGGCCTTAATCTACGTGAGCTGTCCCACGATAGCGCAGGAACGGCGCGGTGTGGAGCGTGTTTGCCCAGTTCAAAAAGAATGCGGATGCCGAGCGGGAGAACAGCGCGGGTTACAGGCGGACGTGTACGGCGGCTGAAAGCGGTCTATGGACGGTCCGAAGAGACCGGCTCCCATGCAATAAACGCCCAACGGACCTTGCGGACGTGGTCGAGCATGTAGCGCCCCTGCGGCACGCCCTTGGACCCTGGCTCGCCGGCATGGGGATTCTCAATCATATGCTGAGCGATGTAGTCGCGCAGACGGTCGATCTTATCCTCGTTACCGTGCTCGAGCATGCGGGAGAAGTCCGCTACGCCCGCTTCAAGGCTATCGAAGGTATCGCGACGAGGCGATTCAAAGTACGTAACCTGCGGCAGGGCACCCATCTGAATGAGGATATTAAAGGCATACACAAAGCCATTACTGCAGGTAACCGAGGCACCGATGGCGTTCATCAGGTGCAGGTCATAGCGCGGGCTGGAGTTGGCGACCATCGTGACAGCACAACGCCGACGAGCCGTTCGATCAAGCTTGGCAAGCACGCCTTTTAGGTTGGTCGTGGTGACAGAGCGACTGGCAAAGGCAACATCTACCGCTTTCGCGACCGGTCCAACCAAATCCCAGTCATCATCCCAAGCAAGCTCAAGCGGTGTAATGCGATCTTCGAGCCCATAGTACTCAATGCCAGCATCAAGCGTGCCCAACATGGCAGGGGAAAAGTCAGCAGCAATCACGGGATGCCCAGCCTGAGCAAGCGGAATAGCAATCGACCCAGCCCCACACCCCATATCAAGCGCTAACAGCTTCATAAAATCCCGAGCATACGAAGCAGTCTCAAGCGGCCGAAAATGCCGAGCCCGCTTATCCCACTCAAAAGAGTCATCAGCTCGCCGCCGATCAGCTTGCAGACGCATCCACTCCTGGTTCCAATCTGTGGAAAGCAGCTCAGAACGATTCTCCCCATCAACCACGGGCCAACCTCCTAGCAACAAAAAAGCGACTCCTCCCAAAAGAAGAGCCGCAACAAGCATATATCAGAAAGAACCGATCCAACGCCAAACCGCCGCACCAGCCAAGTGGTGCAGGAGCGAAGCAACTGCAACCGGGATAGAACTCAACCGAGGTCCCGTTATGCGGGAGCCCCGCCGCCGGGCGGCAGACATATAAGGTCGATCGCGAGTTCCGCACGAGCCGGAGAGCACTTAATGTGCTCTCCGTGCGAGTCAGGACTGTCCGAGCAGGCGACCTTATATGTCTGCCGCCCGGCGGCGGGGCTCCTCGCCCGAACCCCTCAGCTAGTTCTTCAGCGAGTTCAGCGGTGCCGGGAAGCGTCCACCACGGTGGGCGAGCACGGTGCCGGCGTTGGGGTTCACCGGCATGATGGGCGCACGGCCAAACAGGCCGCCGTACTCGACGCAGTCGCCCACGCCCTTGCCAATGGCGGGAATCACGCGGACGGCCGTGGTTTTGTTGTTGATGACGCCGATAGCCATCTCGTCGGCGATGATGCCGGCGATGGTCTCGACCGGGGTGTCGCCGGGGATGGCGATCATGTCCAGGCCGACGGAGCACACGCAGGTCATGGCCTCGAGCTTCTCGAGCGAAAGCGCGCCGGCCTCGACGGCGGCGATCATGCCGGCATCCTCGGACACGGGGATAAAGGCGCCGGAGAGACCACCCACGCTGGAGCTGGCCATGACGCCGCCCTTCTTGACGGCATCGTTGAGCATGGCGAGCGCGCAGGTCGTGCCCGGGCCACCGCAGGTGCCAACACCGATGATCTCGAGGATGCGGGCAACGGAGTCGCCGATGGCAGGCGTGGGAGCCAGCGACAGGTCGACAATGCCCTTCTCGACACCCAGGCGATGGGCGGCCTCGCGGCTCATGAGCTCCCCGGCGCGGGTGATCTTAAAGGCGGTCTGCTTAATCTTTTCGGCGACTTCCATCATCGATGCGGAATCGGGCAGCGTCTCCAGGGCTGCGGCCATAACGCCGGGGCCCGAAACGCCTACGTTGATGACGGCGTCGGCCTCGCCACCGCCGTGGACGGCGCCCGCCATAAACGGGGAGTCCTCGACCATATTGGCAAAGCAGACAAACTTGGAAGCGCCGACGGAGTCCTGGTCGGCCGTGAGCTTAGCGGCGTCGATGATGGTCTGCGCAGCCATGAGTACGGCGTCCATGTTGATGCCGGCACGCAGACTGGCGACGTTGACGCTGGAGCAGACGCGGCTCGTGGTGGCGAGCGCCTGCGGGATGGACTGGATGACGCGGCGGTCGGCGTCGCCGATGCCCTTCTGAACGAGCGCGGAGAAGCCGCCCAGGTAATCGATGCCGAGCGTCTCGGCCGCGCGGTCGAGGGCATGCGCGATGGGGGTGAGGTCCTCATCCTTGCAGCACGCGGCGATCTGCGCCACCGGGGTGACGGAGACGCGCTTGTTGACGATGGGGATACCGTACTCGCGCTCGAGGTTCTCGGCGGTCTCGACCAGGTGCTCAGCCGTGTGCGTCACGTGGTCGTAGATCTTCGTGCACATGCGGTCGAGGTTCTCGTCGCCGCAACCCATGAGCGAAACACCCATGGTGATGGTCCTGATGTCGAGGTTCTGCTCCTCAACCATGCCGCGGGTTTCCGCGATTTCTGCGGGCGTGATCGCCATCCTTGCGCTCCTATCTGCCAAAACGAGCATAGTCTTATCTATTCTAACGTGCCGCACGTGCCAAGTGGCGCGTGCGGCACGTTTTGGTGCTCGGTTGTTTCCGTTGTGTTACTGCCCAAAGACCTCTTCGGCGATGCGCGCGCTCTCGGCGGCGTCCTTGGCGTAGTAGTCCGCGCCGATCTGCTTGGCGTATTCGGGGGTGAGCACGGCGCCGCCCACGATGATCTTGACGCCTGGGACCTCGGCATGAAGTAGCTTGATGGTCTCCTCCATGGCGACGACCGTGGTGGTCATAAGCGCCGAAAGGCCGACGAGCTTAATGTCGCGCTCCTTGACGGTCTTGAGCACCTCCTGCGGATCGACGTCGCGACCCAGATCAAAGACGGTATAGCCGTAGTTATCGAGCAGCATCTTAACGATGTTCTTACCGATATCGTGGATGTCACCTTTAACGGTGGCCACGCAGATCTTACCCTTGTCGGCAATCTCGCCGGCGGGCATCAGGCGCTTGATGGTGTCGAAGCCCACGCGTGCGGCTTCGGCCGAGGCCATGAGCTGCGGCAAGAAGAACTTGCCCTGGTCAAAGAGGACGCCAACCTCGTCGAGGGCGGGGATAAAGTGGTTGTTGATGAGGTCCATGGCGTCGTGATCTGCCAGCAGACGCTCGGTCTCGGCCGCGATTTCGCCCTTGCGGCCCGAGACGACCATGTGGCGGATGGGGTCGTCGTTGCCGTCGGTGCCAGCAGCGGGCACAGTGTCGGTCGATACTGCCTGAGCCGCCGCCGGGTTCGCAGCGATCTTGTACGGATCGGTCCAGCCGGCGTAGCGCTCGATGTATCCGGTCGAGCCCTCGTCCTCAACGCTCAGGACGCGATAGCTGTAGACGGTATCCATAAAGCGCTTGGAACCCGGGTTCATGATGGGGGCATCCAGACCTGCACCAAAGGCGGCGGCCAAAAAGACCGAGCCCAGCAGCGGCCGCGCGGGCAGGCCAAAGCTGATGTTCGATACGCCGAGTGCGCACTTGACGCCCAGGCGCTCCTTGCACAG
>URBM01000090.1 GCA_900545995.1 uncultured Collinsella sp.
GACGCGTACGCCATAGTGCAGGAGAACGCCATGGCAACCTGGCACGAGGTACAGGATTGTGTCTCCGGCCCCACCTTTAAGGAGCGTCTCGAGGCTGACCCGCGCTGCACCGTCAGCCAGGAAAAGCTCGACGAGATCTTTGATCCGTGGGACTTCCTCACCCGTATCGACACGGTCTTTGATCGTCTGGAGCAGCTGAGCTTCGAGTAGGTTCGGGCATAACGTTAGCTTTTTAGGGCGCTTTGCTGGTAATGTGTGTTGCCGGCGAAGCGCCTCGTTGCATTTAGGGAAAGACGGGGATAATAGTCGTCTCGAATAACATTCTGAGAGGGGATCGCATGATTTCGTTTGATTACAAGCCTCAGGGCGTGTGTGCTCGCAATATTCACCTTGACCTTTCCGATGACGGCAACAAGGTGATGGGCGTTGAGTTTACCGGTGGCTGCGACGGCAATCTCAAGGCAATCTCCAAACTGGTCGAGGGCGCTCCTGCCGATCGCGTAATCGAGGTTCTCGCCGGTAATACCTGCGGTATGAAAAAGACCTCCTGCGCCGACCAGCTTACGCGCGCTATCGAGGCCGCTCGCGCCGAGATCGCCTAATGGGTATCGCCGATCACATCAAGAACGGAATATCGCGTCGCGGCTTTGTACTCGGTGGGGCTGCCGCGGGCGCTGCCACGGTGCTTGCCGGATGCTCGAAAAAAACGGGCACCAGCGATGATGCCGCCGGCGAGCCGCAGGTTATCAAGGACGATTCCAAAATCATCTCGATTACGGATGAGTATGAGGCTGTCGACATCGATCTTGAGCCGGCGGCGTCGTGGACGCTGCCTCTGGGTACGCTGCTGTACTACTGCGACGGCGATTACGCCGCGGCAATGATGGCGCCCGCATCGGCACTGCACGCCAACACACTCGGTGTGCTCAACCTGGGCGATGGCTCGCTTACCACATTAATCGAGGATCCTATCGAGGGCACGGGATATGCATTCTACGATGTCCGTGCCGGCGACGGCGTATTCGCGTGGGTTGAGATGAACTTTGCCAATTCATCGTGGAAGCTCTACGCTCAAAATCTGTCGGGCGCTTCGCTCTCTGGCGACGTGGTTGAGCTCGATCGAGGTGGCAAGGACTACGATCCGCCGCTGTTTACGGCGTTCGGGTCATCAGTCATCTGGTATAAAATGCCCTCGGCAGGTGGCAATAAAACGAGTAGCGATTCGTTTTGCTATCGTCGCTCGCTTGATGAATCCAAAGCCGAGGCAATTTGGAAATCGACGGGCCGCTTTGCATCGGCCCCGCGCGCGAGCGACGGCATTTTGACCATCTCGCCGCGTGTCCGCAACGACGAGGGCGTCTACTACGGCATAACGGCAATCGATCTGACCGACGGCAACAACACCAAGCGTGCCCAGCTGGTCCTCCCTTCGTCAGTTTCGCCTTTCGAGGCCGTATATATGGGCGATACCTTCGTGTTTTCTATCGAGGCGGCCTATAGTGGCGTGGGCAGCCTGGGCAATATGGGCACGTATATCGGTAATGAGGGAGGGCCGTACCTCTTCCTGTCACGCGAGCCGCTCGCATGTGCGGCTGGCAAGAAGAATAAATACCTTGTTAAGGTACAGGCGTCGCATTTCCTGATCGACACCTCTGCCAAGACCTATGGCTCGCTGCTGTCGCCCGACCGCGCTTTGGAATATGGCGATTATCCAGCTACGGCGGGAAAATCGGACTCATTCCTTACGTACGCCACGGTGCGCAATAGCCAGGGTATACCAGAGACGGTCACTGCACGCCTATTCTCTCTTTAAGCTTAGAGGGGTTAAAAAGGCGCCAACAGGGGAATAAACGCGTTGTAATTGTGAGTACCGCCCGCCGAGCTGCCGCGTCATAGCGGCATCCGGCGGGCTCAGGTGCGTTAAAATGGGCTTGTTCTTAGCTAATTGAGACAGGGGGGCCGTGTTATGGCTTCAGATGCAAAAAAGATTCTGCTGGTCGAGGATGAGAAGGCAATCCGTGACGCCGTCGCTGCCTATCTCGAGCGCGAAGGCTACTGGGTTGTGGGCGTCGGCGACGGCCAGTCCGCGATCGAGGAGTTCGAGAAGCATCAGTTCGACCTGGTCGTGCTCGACCTTATGCTCCCCAAGATCCCCGGCGAGCGCGTTTGCCGCACCATTCGCGATACCTCGGATGTCCCCATCATCATGCTGACGGCTAAGGGCGAGATTGAGGACCGTATTATCGGTCTTGAGCTCGGCGCCGACGACTATCTGATTAAGCCGTTCTCGCCGCGCGAGCTCGTCGCCCGCGTTCGCGCTCTGTTCCGCCGTGCCCACCAGGCCGACGAGCCCGCCGTCGAGGTACTCGACTTCGGCGATCTGGTCATCGATATCTCGGGCCACAAGATCTTGGTCGAGGGTAAGGAAGTCGATCTGACGGCTTCCGAGTTCAAGCTGCTCACCACGCTTGCCCGCCATCCCGGCCGTGTGTATAACCGCATGGAGCTGGTCGAGAAGGTGCTCGGGTACGACTTTGAGGGCTATGAGCGCACCATCGATAGCCACGTGAAGAACCTTCGCGCCAAGCTGGGCGATGATCCCAAGAAGCCCAAGTGGCTCTACACCGTCCATGGTGTCGGCTATCGCTTCGAGGCTCCGGCCAAGACCGATAAGTCGGACGAGAAATAGGGAAATCACATATGACACCTGCGCGCTTTGAAATCGGACAAAAGCACAAGCAGGAGAGCGAGGCGGGTTCCAAGGCTAGTTGGAACACGCCTCGTTCCGATTCACGGCCAACGATGAGCTATCCCTCGCGCATGGCACTTGCTTTTGCTCTGACATCGCTCATGACAGTATTGGTGCTGGTGGGCGTTGTCTCTGTTGTGTGGGGCACGGTCTTTTCGGATTACACACGCTCCAATATCGTCGAAATCGCAAATTCCGCTGCCGAGAAGTTGGCGACCTCATATGAGGAAAACGGCTCTTGGACCGCGGGAGAACTGCGCACGGTCGCAACGTCGAGTTTGGTTTCCGACGATCTGGGCATGCAGGTCGTCAATAAAAAGGGCGTGATCGTTTATGACGATTCCTGGCCCTCGGCAAGCGCCACCGCCGATGTACGCGAAAACCAGGCTACGACCGACGACACGAGCGGCAAGAGGGCATCGCATAGCCCGGTCTCGTCTGCTCCAACCGACTCCGATAGCGTTGCTAACGTCGAGATTGTAACGTCTTCCGGCGAGCACGTCGGACAGGTAAAGCTGTGGGCTATCGGCTCCGACGCTCTGCTCACCAAGGCGGACTCTGCGTTTAGGGAGAAGACCTTTAACGCCATGGCCCTCGCCGCGGTTGTTGCAATCTGCATTTCTGTCGTTATCGGATCGCTCGTGTCGCGCATGCTCACCAAGCCGATTCATCGCATCACCAGTACCGCAAAGCAAATCCGTGACGGCGACCTGTCGGCTCGCACGGGACTGCGCGGTGATGACGAGATTGATCAGCTGGGTGAGACCTTCGATGAGATGGCCACCTCGCTCGAGAAGGATATGAAACACGAGAAGCGCCTGACCTCAGACGTTGCACACGAGCTTCGCACGCCGCTTATGGCCATGCTCGCAACGGTCGAGGCCATGCAGGATGGCGTATATCCTACCGACGATGAGCACTTGGAGACCGTTGCTTCCGAGACGCGTCGCCTGGCTCGTCTGGTGCAGCAGATGCTTGACCTGTCGCGCATGGAAAACAGCACGGCTCCGCTCAACCTTGAGCCGGTGGACATGGTTCCTTTCGTGCGTTCCATCGTTAATGCCCAGGAGCGCCTGTTTGTCGACCGCGATCTGCGCCTGCGTTTTGCGGACGAGACCCAGGGTCACGACGATGTCGTCGAGGCCGATCCCGACATGATCACGCAATGTGTTATCAACCTCATGAGCAACGCCATGCGCTACACCCCCGAGGGCGGTTGGGTCGTGGTGTCGGTGCTCAGTGACCGCAAGCACGTCAGTATTGCCGTTTCGGATACCGGTATCGGTATTGCCAAGGACGATCTGTCGCGCATCTTCGGGCGGTTTTGGCGCGCCGATGCCAGCCGCGCCCGCGAAGCTGGCGGCCTGGGCGTTGGCCTCGCCGTGACCAAGCAGATCGTCGAGCGTCACCATGGCTACATATCCGTGGAGTCGGAGCTTGGAAAGGGTACGACTTTTACAATTCATCTGCCCCGCGAGCACACGGCAGACGCGGCATCTACTACAATGGAGCACTAGCTTTTCGCTATTCGGTGAAGGAGGGGCCGCGTCCCTGCCGCTCCGAGTTTGCGAAAACATGCGGGAAAGAACCCGCATTTCTGTCGTATTTAGGTAAGGAGTGACTCACGTGACAACGATGGAGCGTCGTCCGGATTCCCGTGGCAAGGTTCGTGATATTTACGATGCCGGTGAAAACCTGCTGATGGTCGCCACCGACCGCATTTCTGCGTTCGACTTCATTCTTCCCGACGAGATTCCGTTTAAGGGAGAGGTGCTCAATCGCATCTCGGCATTCTGGTTCGATAAGTTTGCCGACATCGTTCCCAACCATCTCGTTTCCATCGACCCGGCGGATTTCCCCGAGGAGTTTGCTGAGTATCGTGACTACCTCGCTGGCCGCGCCATGCTGGTTAAGAAGGCCCAGACGATTCCTGTCGAGTGCATCGTCCGCGGCTATCTGACCGGTTCGGGCAAGAAGACCTACGACGAGAACGGCACCGTCTGCGGCATCCAGCTGCCTGAGGGCCTGACCGAGGCTTCCAAGCTTCCCGAGCCGTTGTTCACGCCGTCCACGAAGGCCGAGATCGGTGACCACGACGAGAACATCTCGTTCGAGCGTTGCTGCGAGATCGTGGGCGAGGACATCGCCACGCAGATTCGTGACCTTTCCCTCAAGATCTACAAGGCCGCTGCCGAGTACGCCGCGACCCGTGGCATCATCATTGCCGACACCAAGTTCGAGTTTGGTGTCATCGATGGCAAGGTCACGCTGATCGACGAGTGCCTCACGCCCGACTCCAGCCGTTTCTGGCCTGCTGCCAGCTACGAGGAGGGCAAGATCCAGCCTAGCTACGACAAGCAATTCGTCCGCAATTGGCTCAAGGCCAACTGGGATATGACGGGGGAGACCCCGCACCTGCCCGCCGAGGTCATCGATGGCACGTCCGAGCGCTATCGCGAGGCCTTCCAGATCATCACGGGCTCCCAGTTCACAAGCATGAAGGAGAACGCATAAGTGAGTACCCGTAGCGCCACGAACAAGCGCACGCAATCCCACGAAGTTACCGGGGTTGCGCGCAAGTCTGCCGCATCTGCTAAGCCCGCCCGCCAAGCAGCGAGCTCCGTTCGCGTCGTGCCGGCTTCGTCTAAGGCACGCCGCAAAGAGCTCGAGAAGGGCGAGAACCTCGAGGGCCTCTCTAAAGAGGAGAAGCGCGCCCGCAAGGCTAAGCAGCGCGCCAAGGAGGACCGCATCTATACGGTGTCGAATATCCTCCTCAAGCAGGACGAGGACTACACCAAGCGCCGTCGCATCTGGTGGATTGTGCTCGCCATTGGCATGGTGCTCGTCGTGGCAATTTGGGCCTCGCTGTACTTCGCTCCCGCTGGCATGGTGTCCAGCCCTGTCCAGATGGTCGGCATCGTTTTGTCCTATGTCATCATCCTAGGTGACTTTATCTACGACTTCGCTCGTATTCGTCCCTTGCGCAACATGTACCGCGCGCAGGCCGAGGGCATGTCCGAGAACAAGCTCAACGCTCTTATCGAGCGCGCAACTGCCGAGGAGGACAAGAAGGACTCCAAGAAGAAGTAGCGTTTGCATACATACTTATCGCTAAGATATAAGGCGCGTCGTTTTTGCGGCGCGCCTTTTTACTGTTCTATAGATAGATGGAGTGGCACATGATTCGAGCTGCCCTGACGGTCGAAGAGGCCCTGGAGGGTATGAAGTCCCTGGAGCCCAAGATTAAAAACTATGCGCGCCTGGTTGTCCGCAAGGGCGTAAACGTTAAGCCCGGCCAGGAAGTCGTCGTTCAGTCTCCGGTTGAGTGCGCGCCGTTTGCGCGCGTGGTGGTCGCGGAGGCCTATGCTGCCGGCGCCGGCCACGTGACGGTCATCTGGGCCGATGATGCCGTGACGAGGCTCACGTACGAGCATGTCGAGAAAAGCTATTTTGAGCAGACGCCCGAGTGGAAGCGCCTGCAGCTGGATTCCCTGGCCCAGGACGGTGCCTGCTTTATCTTTATCGAGGGTGCGGACCCCGCCGCCCTTAAGGGCATCGATCCCGCTAAGCCCGCTGCAGCTTCTAAGGCAAAGAACACGCAGTGCAAAGTTTTCCGCCGTGGACTGGATTACAACATCAATCCGTGGTGCATCGCCGGCGCTCCGGTCGTGGCTTGGGCGCGCGAGGTGTTCCCGGGAGACGCCGATGAGGTTGCAATCTATAAGCTGTGGAATGCGATTCTGCACACCGCTCGCGCCGATGGCCAGGACCCAGAGAGCGACTGGGAGCTCCATGACGCCGCATTCGAAAAGAACCTGCGTTTCCTGAACGACAATCGTTTCGACTGCCTGCATTACACCGCGGCAAATGGAACCGATCTGACGATTGGCATGACGAAGGGTCACGAGTGGGCCGGCGGCAAGGGCAAGACGCCCGATGGGCACCCCTTCTTCCCCAACATTCCCACCGAGGAAGTCTTCACTTCGCCCGATCGCATGCGCGCCGACGGTATCGTGTACTCGGCCATGCCGCTCATCCACCACGGCAATAAAGTCGACGATTTTTGGATTAAGTTCGAGGGCGGCCGCGTGGTGGACTACGACGCCCGCGTGGGCAAGGCAACGCTCGCAAGTATCATCGATACTGACGAGGGCGCTGCTCACCTGGGAGAGGTCGCGCTCATTTCCAAGAACACGCCGATCCGCGAAAGTGGTGTTCTGTTCTACGATACGCTCTATGACGAGAACGCTAGCTGCCATCTCGCGCTAGGTGTCGGTTTCCCCGAATGCATCGAGGGTGGGTACGACATGTCCAAGGAGGAGCTCCTGGAGCATGGTGTTAACGTCTCGAGCACGCACGTCGATTTTATGATCGGCACGGACGACATCGATATTACGGGCATTACGCCTGATGGACGTGAAGTTGTGATTTTCCAGAACGGCCAATGGAGTTGGGAATAGTCCCAGACCGTGGTACAATGCCACCCGCGGGCCGTTAGCTCAGCTGGCAGAGCAGGGGACTTTTAATCCCAAGGTCCAGGGTTCGAACCCCTGACGGCCCACCATAGAATAGAAAAGCGACTGGCGGATGCCGGCCGCTTTTTTGTTACCGCGGCACGGGTTCGAACCCGAAAGGGCGCGGAGCTGAGTAAACGCGTGAGCGTTTGCCAGCGCAGCGCGCAAGGCGCGAAAGCGCCGCAGCGGCCGCCTGCGAAGCAGGCTGAACCCCTGACGGCCCACCCAAAGATTGTTGAGACGGTCAACTTCGGTTGGCCGTCTTTTTTGTTGCCGGTGCACGGGTTCGAACCCGTATCTATCTATATATAAGAACGCTTGGCGAACAAAACCCGCCTTTTACCGATGGGAAACAAATAGCTGATGCCTTTGGAGTAAAGTAGCGCTCCAGAGATGACCGATGTCTCAATACTCATAAAACAGCTGGTCATCGCCAATATCAGAAGCCAATGCTTCAGTTTTAACCTCAGTGACGCGACTGAGGGATCTATTCATTTGTGAACAAAATATGGAGTGCGCGATTCCCGCCCCCGGGGCCCCTCCGGTCTGGCAATATATCTCCTTGCCGCGCGGCCCGGTCGGACCGGATGAGCCGCG
>URBM01000091.1 GCA_900545995.1 uncultured Collinsella sp.
GGTATCACACCGTGCCAATGCCGACGTCGACGCCCTGTGTGGCGTATGGCGCGTGTTGCTCGTGGCACTCACCGACTTGCCCCAGGGCCTCATGGCGCGCCTAGCCGACATGCATCCGGACGTGCCTTGGTCCTATCGTCCAATCTTCTCATTCTTGGCGGGGCAGAACCCTGGTTCTATCTTCTCTCTCAGCGCCGCTCGTGCTGACGTTCTCAAGGCCGATCGCGCCGACGATCGGGTGGACGCCGACGAACTGCCGGTACTCAAGATGCCGAGTCGTGAGGAGATTGAGGCAGACTATGCGCCAGGTGGCCTGGTCAATCGCATGTATCCCACCTACGAGCCGCGTGATGAGCAGATCGCGATGGCGCTCGAGGTCCGCGATGCGCTGGTCACGGGCACTCATCGTGTAATTGAGGCGGGCACGGGCGTCGGCAAATCGATGGCCTATCTGGTGCCTTTTGCCGAGGCAGCACGCCGTAACAACATCACGGTTGGTGTTGCGACCAAATCGAACAATCTTGCCGACCAGCTCATGTACCATGAGCTGCCAAAACTTGCCGAGCAACTGGACGGTGGCCTGTCATTTTGCGCTCTCAAGGGCTATGACCACTATCCGTGCCTGCGCAAGCTTGAGCGCATGAGCCGCGGCCAGGTCGAGATTACCACCAAGCGCGATCCGGCGGACACGCTCACGGCGGTCGCGGTCATTATGGCGTACGTCTGCCAATCAGCCGATGGCGACCTCGACTCGCTCGGCATTCGGTGGCGCAGCGTCAACCGCCCCGACTTTACGACGGCCTCGCGCGAGTGTGCTCGTCGCCTCTGCCCGTTTTTCCCTGATAAATGTTTGGTCCACGGCGCTCGCCGTCGTGCAGCGCATGCCGACGTGGTGGTCACCAACCATTCCCTGCTGTTCCGCAATGTCGCGGCCGAGGGCAGGATTTTACCTCCGATTCGTCATTGGGTAATCGACGAGGCCCATTCCGTCGAGCGCGAGGCGCGCCGTCAGTGGGCGCGCGTGGTGTCGGCGGACGAATCACGCGTTCTGTTTGAGCGCCTGGGTGGCTCGAGCACCGGTGCGCTAAGCCAGGTTTCCCGTGATTTGGCAACCTCCGAGGGCTCTACGCTCTATCTGGGCCTTACTGCTAAGGCGACGTCGACGGTTGCGCGCGCGAGCATGGCAATCGCCGACGTGTTCGATGGCGTTCGCGAGCTCGGCCGCCGTGCCCGTGGGGGTTATGACAATGCCAATCTATGGATTGGCCCCGAGCTGCGCGAATCTGACGACTGGCATGATTTCTTACCGTCGGCCTACGCTGCCATCGATGCATTGGAACAAGCTGACAAGAGCGTCGACGCGCTGGTGCAGGCTGTCGCCGCCGACAAGCCCGAGGTTGTTGTCGACCTGGGCGATATCTCGCGCCGCCTGCACGAGCTGGCCGAGAACCTCAAACTCATCATCGACGGCACCGATGAACACTACGTGTATTCGCTGCAGGTCAATCGCAGGTTGCGTGCCGGCGGAGAGTCAATGACCGCAGAGCGCATCGACATTGGCGAGGCCTTGGCAACCGAGTGGCTGCCCGAGGTTCACACGGCTATCTTTGCCTCGGCGACCATGACGGTGTCCAAAAGCTTTGAACACTTTAACCACGCGGTCGGCCTCGATCGCATCGGTGCTTCGACATCCTCATCGCTGCACTTGGACTCGAGCTACGACTTTGATTCGAACATGGCTGTAGTCGTTGCGGGCGATATACCCGATCCGCGCGATCGTGAGAGCTATCTTACGGCGCTCGAGCGCGTGCTGGTCGACGCCCATCTTGCCATGGGCGGATCGGTGCTCACGCTGTTCACCAATCGGCGCGACATGGAAGACCTGTACACCCGCGTTGAGCCCAAGATGGCCCGTGCGGGTCTGGAACTCAACTGCCAGCAGCGCAACTCATCTCCCCGTCGCCTGCGCGACCGGTTTATCAGCGAGCCGACTTCATCGCTTTTTGCGCTTAAGGCCTTCTGGGAGGGATTCGACGCCAGCGGCGAGACGCTGCGCTGCGTCATCATTCCCAAGCTGCCGTTCTCGAGCCCCACGGACCCGCTCTCGTGCGAGCGCAACCTGCGCGAAGACCGCGCTTGGGCGCGCTATTCGCTGCCCGAGGCGGTGCTCGAGGTCAAGCAGGCGGCTGGCCGCCTTATCCGCTCGTCGACCGATTGCGGCGTGCTGATTCTGGCCGACCCGCGCCTGGTGACGAAGGGCTACGGAAAGAAGTTCTTAACGTCGCTGCCCACGAGCTCCTACCAGCGCATCGAATCGGCGCAGATCGGGCACTATCTGCAACTGTGGCGTGCACGCCACGAGCGGCGGCGCTAAAGCGGACAAACGAGGGTTTTTGCCATATCGCACAGACGCTTTGACAGGGCGGGGTCATCCAAGATGCGGATGGCTCCGCCCGCTGCGATTACCTGGCTCAGTAGCCAACGCTCGGAGCCGTAATGCACGGTTACCATTGCCATGTCTGCCCCGCTGCGCTCGATTAGGGTGATGCCGGCCCAGTCCAGATGTTCCGCCATATTGAATGGCATCAAGAGCTTTGCGCTACGCTGCGTCCGGGCAAGGGAATCGTGGAGGGATGCGACGTCCGGTGCGTGAGACACGACGGAGTCTTCCGTCAAGGTGAGTCCCTCGATTTTATCCATGCGATAGGTGCGCTGCTCATCGACTGCGATGTCCCAGGCAATCAAGTATGTTTGGTCGCCGTTTGCCGTAATGCGCAAGGGGTCGACCAGACGCTCGCGTGGCCGTGCATCGTCCATCGAGCGATACGAGATGCGGCAGCGAACGCCGTCCTGAATGGCGCAGTTCAGCTGCTGCCAGTGCGACCCGTGGTTGACGGTGTCAAAGACGCGCTGGTTATAGCCGAGCTCTTCGGGTAGAAGAGCATGCCGAATCCGGGCTGCCGTCTGTGGCTCGATCCCCAACGATTCAAGTTCGTGGTTGAGCACAGCGCCCTCGGCGGCACTCAGGCGCAACGGTAGAACACGCCCGGCGTCGCCGGTGAGGACCACACGCTCGCCGCGGCATTCGCAGATGATGCGCGCGCCCGATTCTCGGTCCGCGAGCGTCGAGACGATCTCGAGAATCTCGTCGAGCGACACCCCTGTGATGTCAAAGCGGCTGCAAATCTCGGCTCGTGTCATGCCGCTCTCGCCGGCTGCGTAGAGGGCTTCCATGATGTCGATGGCACGCGAGAGTCTCTGCTCGCTGGTGAGTTTACGAGCGGGCATGCTCATGCACCGTCCTTTCGATGAGGTGGTTCCACGCCAGTTTGAGTGCATCGGGGGCAACGGGCCTCATGCCGTCCATGGCATGGGCCATGCAGAATGAGGCGGCGGCGTCAAAGTCGCGCACGTCAACGGTCCAGGTCCATCCTTCTTCGCTGCGTGCAAGATCGCCTCGCCCGCGCGTGAGACCGCTGACCATATCGGCTTGCGACTCGCGCGCGAACGAGAACGTTGCCGCAACGGGCGGTCGGTCGGCAAAATCGAACTCAAAGAACAGGTAATCGTTGAGATTGAAGTCTGCGGGAATGGAGTATGCCTTTGAGGGGCGCCAAGCACGGACGATGCGGTCGCAGCGGAACGTTCTGATGTTGTCGGTGGCATTGTCCAGACCGCAGAAATACGCCGTGCCATCGTGTTCGAACATACCGTAGACGCAGACGGTGCGCTCTTTCTGCTCGCCGCGACCGTTCTGATACAAAAAGCGCAGTGCACAGCGCTCGGCAAAGGCGCTCCAAACTGCATCGACGGTGGGAGAACGGTGAATCGGCGCCTCGTCTGCGGCAGATATGCCGGTGAGATAGGCAATCTTGGACCGGATGTCGGCAAGCGGCGCGGCAAAGGCGGAGGAGCCGGCCGCAAGCGTCTGGTCGATGGCGTCTAGCAAGATGTCGGCATCGTCTGCGGTGATGAGCCCACCTGCCGCAAACGTGTGCTCGCGGTCGATCGTCCACGAGCTTTCCTCGGTCTCTTGCGCGCCGGCGAGGCGAACCTCTTTGATTACGATGCCGCGTTCGAGTAGTTTGTCGCGATCGCGGCGGAACTTGCGCTTATCCGAGTCGATGTTGCCCGAGCCATATCCCAAATCGGAATCCAAGACGATTTGTTCGGTCGTCAACGGCTCGGGAGAACTGTTGAGTACAAAGAAAAGATTGAGGATGCGCTGGGCCGTTTTATCGAAACTGGGTTCCGGCGTTCCCTTTTTGTTAATAGCGGTCGTGTCGCTTGCCGTCATAGAGTCCTCGCATGGGAAGGTGGTTTGCTGCCATGATTTTAGTCCGATATGGAGATTAGGCTATATCCTTGTCCGCTCGGGGCGTTAAGATGGCCCGAATTCGGTCGTTTGCGCTCGCTCGGGGTATACTTTCGACTATATACGGTTCTAATGTGCATGCATTGGGCCTATTTGTCGGATTATGGATGTGGAGCGCACATGGCGAACACCCAGAACTATATCAACCACCTGCTGCAGAACACCGGCATCACGCCGGCATGCAGCGAAGAAGAGCGCTTGGCTGCCGAGGATATCGCTCAGATCTTCCGCAACCACGGCTTTGATCCCGAGGTTCAGGAGTTCAATGCCCCGGCGCCCAGTAGGTTGGCATTTGCCGTTACCGGTATTCTTGCGTTTGCCGGCGCCCTGCTGATGGGCATCGGCGGCGGTATCGGCTTGGTCGGCACCTTGCTGGCCATCATCGGCGCCGTTCTTTACGTGCTCGAGCGCACGGGCCACCCCGTGGTTTCGCGCCTGGGCAAGACGGGCGTGAGCCAAAATGTCATCGCCTACCACAAGGCCTCGGGCCCGCTCGCGTCTCCGCGCAACCGCCCGGTGGTCGTTGTCGCACACTACGACTCTCCCCGTGCTGAGCTGCTCGCCCGCGAGCCCTATGCTTCGTATCGTGCGCTCATCGCCAAGCTGTTGCCCGTTGCCACGGTTGCTCCTGCTGCCGTTGCCATCCTGCGTATCCTGCCGCTCCCCGGCGCGCTCAAGGTTCTGCTGTGGATTGTCGCGATCCTCGCTTCCCTCGTTGCACTTGCCAACGCGGCAAACATCATCTCTAACCGCCACATTCTTCCCTATACGTCCGGCGCGGTGTGCAACAAGTCTTCTGTCGCCGCTATGCTCGGCGTTATGGACAACGTTGCTCCCTTCCAGGGTGAAAACGAGTTTCCCGACGATGTTCCGTTCGATACCTATTTTGGGGAGCAGAAGCGTCGTGCCGAGGAAATGGCGCGCGCGGCGGCGGAGTATGCCGCGGCCCAGCAGCAAAACGACTACGGCAACACCATCGAGTACGAAGAGCCTACCTACGTCGAGGACGAGTTCGGTCAGCCGATTGCCCCCGACGCTCAGACCGATCCCGAACAGGGTGAGGCTTTCGACGAGCAGATCGAGGGCTTTGAGGGTGCGTCTGCCGACGAGACGCTGATTGGCGCCATCGTGCCCGAGGATCAGAATCAGGCTGTCCAGGCTGAAGAGTTCAATGACGAGGTTTCCGCTGCCGAGCCGGTGGAGGAGCCTGTCGCGGCCGAGCCCGAGCCCAAGCTCTATCGCAATGCCGCCGGCAACATCCGCTTTGGTTCGGATGCCATCCGTGCGCTCGGAATGCTTCCCGAGTCCTGCACGCTCGATTACGAGGAGGGCGAGGAGCCGACGTTTGAGCCCGAGCCTGCGCCCGTTGTCACTGCGGATGATGAGTCTGCCGCGGTTACCGCTGCCGTTGCCGAGCCCGAGGCGGTGTCCGCGATCGATCCCGCGGCAGGACTGGACATTTTGGCTCCCGCCGCGCCGGCGCAAGACGTTGCGGACGAGTCTGACGACGATTACGTTGAACAGCCGAGGCGCGTGTCTTACGAGAGCGATACTGATTTCTCTGCCGAGATTCCCGCGGCAACGCCCCATGCCGATATTGCATCCGCGTTCTCTTCGATTGGCGCCAGCGCTTCCAGCTTCTTTAAGGGTGCGCTTGCAAAGGGCAGGAAATTTGTCGACGATTTCGAGGAGAAGCGCGCTGCCGCACGCGAGGCTGCCGAGCAGGAGGCTATCGCTCAGCAGCAGGCAGCCGAGGCGGCACGTGAGCGCGCGGCGCAAGAGTTCGAGCAGAACGAGGCTGTGCAGTCCGGGCCCGTCGACGCTGCCGAAGCTACGACGTCCTTTGAGTCCCAGCAACCGACGTCAGCGGATGTTGTTGAGGCAACAACGTCTTTCGAGGCTCAGCAGCACGTCGATAGCACCATGTCGTTTGATGCCGCGCAGTTCGATTCCACGATAACGTTTGAAAAGCAAGGCACCGCAATTGCCGAGCCCCTTCCTGTTTCCGATGAGCAGGGCGACGCGGCAGACGATGACGAGCCCATTGATGCTGCCGAAATTCAAGATGCCGCCGAGGACGAGTCCGTCGAGGCCAACTCTGACGAAGAGCAATACGCGGCAGCCGATCAAGGTGATTCGACCGAGGTCGAGCAGGAGGAAGTGCCTGCGGTTTCCGAGACTCCCGAGACGGATGAGTCGAGGCCTTACTCCACGCAGATTTTCACCATGCCGACCCCGAGTGGTTCCGGTGCCACGGTTGCCAATGTCGCTCCCACCCAGGACGAAACGGTCGATTCCCTTATGGCCCAGATTTCCTCCCAGGCATCGCCGCGTCCGCAGATGAATGTTCCCGATCCGGCGTCGGCACCGTCGCCTGCACCTTCCTCGTCTCCGCTGGCTTCGGTCCCCGATCCGTCGCTGCCGTCTATGAAGCAGGCAAACGTTGCGTCTCGCACGTCGCTGTTCGACCTTCCCGATCCCTCTGCCCAGGTCAACGACCCCTTTGCTACTGCCCAGGGTCCCGAACCCACATCGGCACCCGTTGCGCCTTCTATGCCCGTTGCGTCGGGCGCGCAGCCGATCGAGACCATTTCGGCTCCCGCCCCGGCGGCACCCAAGTCTCGCAAACGCGGCCTGGGTGGCCTGTTCGGTCGTAAAAGGAAAAACGAGCAGGACAGCATGAGTGATTGGCTGGGCGTCGAAGACGATTACGATGCCAAGAAGTCCGGTCGCGGTATCGGTTCGTGGGATAACTTCGAGGACGATAACGATGGCTGGAAGGGCGGCGCTACGTCTTCCGATGGCGCTTCTTCCGAAGATATGCTCTCGGCTGTCGCCTCTATGGGCGATGATGAGCTGCTCGGTCACGATATCTGGTTTGTGGCAACGGGCGCCTCGGATTGTGATGGCGCCGGCATGAAGGCCTTCTTGGCTTCGCATCGCGATAAGCTCCGCGGCGTATTCTTCATCAATCTTGAATCCGTCGGCGCCGGTAGGCTTTCGGTGGTGACGGTCGAGGGCGAACAGCAGCTGCTCAAGGGCGATCGCCGCATCATGAACCTGGTCAGCAAGGTGTGCAAGTCGTTCCATGTCGATTGTGGCGCGCTCGAGATGCCCTATGCCAAGACCGATGCCTATGCCGCGCTCGAGGCGAGCCGCCGAGCCCTCACCATCGCCGGCGTGGACGGCACGCGTCTGGCTTGCGCTCGTACCGAGGACGACCTGCCCCACAATGTCAACCCGACGAACATTGCCACGGTATCCGAGGTCGTGACCGAGGTTATCCGCCGTTCGTAGACGGAGCTCTAAGGAGTCAACGTGTTTTCGTATATTAAGCGCCATTGGCCTGTCTACGTG
>URBM01000092.1 GCA_900545995.1 uncultured Collinsella sp.
CTCTCCGAGGGCCACGGCACCATTCGCTGCGCCCACGGCCTTATGCCCATTCCCGTCCCTGCTGTCGTCAACCTGTGCCAGGCGGGCAATATCGCCCTCGCGCCCGCACCGGTCGCCGGCGAGCTCGTGACGCCGACGGGCGCCGCCATCGTCACCGCGCTGCGTACGTCCGACCAGCTGCCCTCACGCTACCGCATCGAAGCCGTCGGCTACGGCGCTGGCAAGCGCCCCTACGAGGGTTGTTCCGGTACGCTCCGCTGCCTGCTCGTTGACGCGGACGCATAGCCATGGATGCCCGCAAGGCCAAAAGCCGCGCCGCGATCGTCGCGGCGTTCTCCGAGCTGCTGCGCGAAGAGGACTACGGCAAGATCACCGTCGGCGACATCATCGCGCGCGCTCACGTAGGCCGCGCGACATTCTACGGCCTCTTTAAGAGCAAAGACGACCTGCTGTCCGAGCTCGTGAGCGACATCTGCACCCACGCCCTCGACGACGATGGCACACCGCTCGACGACCCATTCGTGCAGGTCGAGCATATCCTCAACAACCTCTGGGAGCGCCGTCAGGGCGTTCGAGCCCTCGTAGCCGGCGCCGGCTCACGCGTCTTCGCCGACTGCTTACGCAAGACCATCATGTCACGAGCAGCCGAAACCGTGCCCGTCGACCCCTCAGGCCCCGCCGGCACCATGGACCGAAGCTTCCTACTACACCACATAGCCTCAAGCTTCGTAGGAACAGTCCAATGGTGGGCCTGGCACAACTTCCAAGCAGATAAAGCCGACGTAGCCAAAGACTACCTCTCAGCCATCAAGCCCCTCTTCAACTAAGTAAGTAAGCCTCTCATCCCAAGGCACCGCCCCACCTCAGGCCGCCACGCATCCCAAAGTGTCACTCGCACCTCAAAGCGCCCAACAACAAAGTGCCCACCACATCCAAATTCAGATATATATGTTGGTTGCTTGTTCGAACGCAACTGGATTCCCGCAGGGTCCGGCATAGGTTAACTTTCCGCCGCACTCCGCAGGACGCAAGAAGCTCCCGCCGCACGAAGTGCGCAGCGGGAGCTTCTTGCATGTCCGAGGACGCGGCGGAAAGTTAACCTATGCCGGACCCGGGCGTTATATCATTGTCTTGGACTAGAACATGCCCAAGAAACCATGCACAAACAGCGCAGCCAGAGCGGCACCGATAAACGGAGCGATGCCAGGAACAAGCAGGCCGTACTTCCAGTTGTTGTCAGCCTTGTTCTTGATCGGCAGCACCTGATAGGCCATGCGAGGACCAAGGTCACGAGCCTGGTTCATGGCGAAGCCGGTGATGCCGCCCATGCCCATGCCAACAGCCCAAACGATCAGACCGACGCAGATGGCAAGCATCAGAACGTTCTCGCCGGCGCGGTTAGCGGCAGCAAGGATGGCGCTGATGAACACAAAGGTGCAGATAGCCTCGCAGAAGAAGTTACGGGCGTAGTTCGTACCCTCGGTGGTGGGGTTGGTCGAGAAGATGTTGCGCTGGGCAATGGGGTCGACGACACCATCGGAAGCCTTGAACTCATCGGCATACATAAGCCAAGCGATTACGGCGCCCACAAAGCCGCCGAGCATATCGGCAATCATGAAGGGGATGCAGCTGCTCCACGGCACCAGGCCTACGATGCACTGAGCAAGCACCATAGCCGGGTTCATGCACACGGCGCCGCCAAAGACAAACAGGCAGACCGAAATGCCAAAAGACCAAGTGGTGATGGCAAACATATGGCCGGAGCCCTGATACTTGGTGCCCTTGAGCACGGTATCGCAGTGCACGCCCACGCCAAAGATGATCATGAGGGCCGTTGCGCCGAATTCGCAGAGGAGTTTGGTAAGCATAAAACCTTATCTTTCTTGTCGGTTATAAACGATTCGTTTAGGCCGCGCACTAGTGCTGCGCGACAACAACGCCCAGACCATCGGGAATGACGGCTACCTTGGCATCGGCACCCTTCATCTCAAAGGCGAGCTTGAGCGCCTCCTCGAGGGTGTTGACCGGCGTCATGTGCATATCCTTGATCATCTGGTGATCGCACAGGTCGGTGACCATGATCACAGGGTGATGCGCCAGGATGCGGGCGAAAATCTGGCTCGTCCACTGGTCGGGCAGGGTCTCGTCCTTAGGACGGTCGATACAGGCGCGCTCAAACTCTGCCGGATCGTTGTCGGCGATGTTGTGATAGAAGCCCTCGCCGCCGTGACCGTCGGCACAACCGGCGACGTCGATGATCACGCCACCCTCGGGAAGCGTGGCCTCGGCAGAGCACATGCCCTTCACGGCCTGGTAGATGTTCTGGTCGAGCGGGTAGCCGCCGTTGGTGGTGATGGCAATCTCGCACTCGACGGGCTCAACGCCGGCAAGGCTCTTCACGAACTCGCAGCCAGCCTCGTGTGCCTTATGGATGTCGCCAGCGAAGGAGCCAATGACCTCGTGCTTGCCGTTGAGCACCACGTTCAGCACAAAGGCAAGGTGAGCTATCTCGGCAGCGGCAAACATGTCCTCGCTCACGTGATTGTGGCACAGGTTGCCTGCGCGCGAATGGGAATCGTTCACAAACTGACCGTTGTGGTTGTACATGATGGTCTTGTAGCTGGCGATACCGGGCAGCACGGACTTACGGCTGCCAGAGAAACCGGCAAAGAAGTGCGGCTCAATAAAGCCCTCGGCAAGCAGCAGATCGCAATCGGCCGCAATCTTGTTGATGATGCACTCGCCACCAGAAGGCAAGGTGCCGATCTTTTTCATCATGCTGTCGTCAGTCGCGACGTGCATAACGATTTCCTCGTTGGCAACGATCTCCTCGCCATACTTGTTGACGAGCTCCTCATGCGTCGACGGACGGTGCATACCCGTAGCAACCAAAATACGAACTCGAGCCTCGGGCGCAGCGGAACGGATGTGATGCAGCAGAATAGGCATCGTCACACGCGAGGGAACGGGACGCGTATGATCGGAGCTAATAATGACAATATCCTTCTTGCCAGCACAAAGCTCCTCGAGCGAAGGCGAGCCATAAGGGTTGGCAAGCGACTCCTCTACCAGCTCTTCCTGCGATTTCGTAGTCTTAAACTCGTTTTGATGACCTTCCATCACACCCGCGAAGTTCTTATCCTCGAGCTCCAGATGCAACGTCTTGTGGTCAAACGGCAGTTCACATTCAAACAATGACGAGCGCCCTCTTCCTTTCAACTGACACACTAGATAAACCGTTGGAAGGATACGCCGCTCACCGAAAAACACCACCGTCCACCGACTCATTAACACAACGTTCATATTTGACCCACAACAAAACGGCCGCGATCCCAAACGGGACCGCGGCCGTCTGCCAAAGACACTATAGACAGGATGACTTACGCAGCGCCGAGGCAAACATCTACCCCGAAACGTACGCGCGTAAGCCATTTTGCATATATGCGTTAATTAATTGCATAAAATGGCGCATGGATTTCTAGCTGCAACAGGGTAGTGCCCTCCGGAGCGTGCATTTTTGCGAGTATTCAGCATCACGAAATCAGATTATGGGGCCAAGAGTCTTTTAAAAGGCAGAAAGCCCTCACGACTCATCCCGTCAGGACGACGTACTGCGATAAGCCATCCATATTTGAACATCGTTAGCCTCCAATTGGCGCGCAGAGGCATCAACAAAGGCAGCGAAAATCGGCTATCGCCTTATACATCAATCTTTGGCTGCTGAAAACTCCGTTTTTTGCACGTCGCCCCAAGCACCACCCTCAGCCAACGGCTAATCCGCCGAAGACCAGACATCGCAGGGCCCGCCATAGGTTTACTTTTAGGCAAACTCCGCAGGACGCAAGAAGCCCTCGCCGCACTCCACGCTATGCGCGAAGCGCACCATTCTTCTCCTCAGCTTTAATCCCAGAAGACCGAGGACGAAGGGACCCGATGGGTTTCCCTCTGAATGCATACCGCAGCACGAAGCCCCCTTATCCGCAGCTCCGAAGGAGCAGGATAAGGGGGCTTCAAGTGCGAGGACGCATTCAGAGGGAAACCCATCGGGTCCCGGTGAGAGCCACAGGGCTATCGATTACCCCGTGTTCTGCAGACCTGCCGAGACGCCAGTCACAGTCGAAAGAATCAGGCTCATGTACTCGGCCTTCTTCTCCTCGGCCATCTCGTCCTGGTTCATACGCACCTCGCGAAGGGCGCGGACCTGGGCGATGGACAGGGCGTCGACATAGGGGTTACGGACGCGGACGGCGCAGCCAAGCACGCGGCGGCGCTGCAGCGGCCACTCGTCACCGACGATGGCAAGAACCCACTTACGCGTGAGCTGCATCTCGGTAAAGACCTTCTCGGACAGATCCTGGCGATCGCCCAGGTGCAGATACATCTTGGCGATGCGCTGATCGGTCTTAGCGATCGACATCTCGATGTTGTCGATAAAGGTGCGGAAGAACGGCCACTCCTGGTAGGCAGCCTTGAGCTGGTCAAGATCGCCAAGCTGCTCGCAGGCGGTGCCCAGGCCGTACCAAGCGGCCAGGTTAATGCGCGCCTGGCTCCAGCTGAAGATCCACGGAATGGTACGCAGGTCGTCGAGCGACTTGGCACCCAAACCGCGCTTGGCGGGACGCGAGCCGATCGGCAGCAGACCGACTTCGGTCAGCGGCGTCACGGTCGAGAACCACGGTGTAAAGTCCTCGGTATTCAGCAGGTCCAGATAGCGCTCGTGGCTTGCGGCGTTGAGCTTCTCGGCCATATCCCAGAACTTCTGCGTGGTCTCGGTGTTGGTCTTCTCGACACTCGGGGCCGACTGCAAAAGCGTTGCGGCGGCAACGGACTCAACATGGCGCTGAGCCAGCGTGCGGTTACCGTAACGGGCAAAGATGACCTCGCCCTGCTCGGTGAGCTTAAAGAAGCAGTTGACCGAACCCTTGGGCTGCGCCAGCACGGCCTTGTTGGCCGGGCCGCCGCCACGGCCCACGGCACCGCCGCGGCCGTGCATGAGCACCAGGTCGATATCGTTCTTCTCTGCCCACTTGGCGATGCGCTCCTGCGCGGAGTGCAGCGCAAGCATGGCCGTGGTAGGACCGGCATCCTTGGAGGAGTCGGAATAGCCCAGCATGACCTCCATGCGGCGGTTGGTCTGGGCAAGGCGCTTTTGCACCACGGGCAGCGTAAGCATCTGGTCGAGCACGTCGACGCAGCCCTCGAGGTCCTCGAGCTGCTCGAACAGCGGGATCACGTCGAGCTCGGGGACATCCTCCTCGTGTGCAAAGGACAGGTGGGCAAGCTCAAAGACGTCGGCCACATGCTGGGCGCTCTTGGTGAACGAGATGATATAGCGGTGAGCCATCTTCTTGCCGTAGCGCTTTTGGATGGAGCCGATGGCGCGGAAGGTGTCGATGACCTCGCGTGTCATGGGCTGCAGATCACCATGGATACCGTTCTCGTGGATATCCTTGAGGGCGCGAGCGTGCACCACGGAGTGCTGACGGAACTCCATCTCGACCATATGGAAGCCGAAGGACTCGACCTGCCAGATGATGGTCTGGACCGGGCCGTACGCGGCACGGACGGCACCGCAGGCGGCCAGCGAACGCTGGACGACGCGCAGGTCATCCAGGAACTCATCGGCGCTGTGGTACATGGTGTCGGTGATGCGACGCACGGTAGCGTTCAGGCGGTCGGCCATGACGAGCATGACGGCGCGATGCGGCTCGTGCTCGGAGATCAGCTCGGCGCGGGCCGTGTACTGGGTGCTCATCTCAACCTGATGGTTCCACAGGTTGATGAGCTCGGCAGACGGCTTGCTGTAGGTGGCCTCGAGCGTGAGGTTGCGGCCGATGCGGCGGCACTTGTCCTCGAGCTTGAGCACCATATGGGTGAAATACTTGGCGGCGACTTCGCGGCTCACCTTTGCGGTGACGTTGGGGTTACCGTCGCGGTCGGAGCCGATCCAGCTGCCAGGATGGAAGAATGCCGGGCACAGCGGCGGCACGGTACCGGCCTTGTCGCCCAGCACCCAGTCGTCAAAACGACGATAGATGACGGGGATGACGTCGAACAGCGTGTTATCGAAGATGTCGATGATGGTATCGGCTTCCTCGACCGGCGTGGGCTTCTTGAGCGCGATGGGGCTCGTACGCACCAAGGCGTCGATCTCCTGCAGCATATGGCGCTCGTTCTCCACCAGGTCGGAGTCGCCCAGACGCGGACGCTCCTCCAGCAGGTTGGAGATACGGCGAATCTTGCCCTCGACGGCCTTACGACGGGCCTCAGTGGGATGCGCGGTAAAGACGGGGTGGAACTCAAGCTTGCCGAGCAGCTCGTTGGCACCCTCGACGCCCATCTCGTTTACCAACTGGTGATAGGCGACGGTGAGTTCGTTGGCGGGATCGACCTCGGTATCGGTCGATGCGCCGGCCTCGCGCTCACGCAGCTGCGCGACACGGTAGTTCTCCTCCGACAGGTTAGCCAGATGGAAGAAGCTCGTAAAGGCGCGGACGATAACCTGCTGCTTATCGAGCGGCAGGCTGTCGATCAGATCGACGACCTCACGAAACGCCACGGCGGTGGGCTCGTCGGCAGTGGGCACGCCCTGCTCGTCGACGGACTCGTCGGCAGCACGCGTGCCGGGGTTTCCGGCGTTGGCCACAATCTCGGCTGTCAAAATCTTGTCGAACAGGTCCGCGATCTCGGGATCATACTCGCTAAGCACACGGCGCTCCAGGCGCAAGAACAGCGCCAGATTGTCGCGCAGCTCCTCGGGGATCTCGATCTCGGCGAGACGCTCCCTGGACTCGGCATTCGAGCCGATTCGGTTAACGAGGCGGTTGACCACGGCAGCGACACGCGCCGCGGCTTCGGGTACAGACTGGTTGCTTAGGTTCTCAGCCACGTTTCCTCCCATTCCTCCTTCTATGCACGTAACATGCGGTATTTATTATAGGCACTCGGCAAAAACTTTCGAAGCTGATTGCGCTTTACCACACAAAAGTATTTTCTGCATTGCAAGGCTTTTTGCCCCAAATGGTCGTATTTCTCGGTGGACGGCATATGCAAACGGGGGCATTCCGCATAAATGCGAAACACCCCCGTAACAATCGCTCTCCATGAGCAGGGCACGTTAGCAGGCCCGCAGCTCAAAAAGATACGCTACAGGCGCTCGCGAACCGCCTCGACAACGTTGGCCAGATCGACGAGAACCTCGTCATGGCTCTGCATGTCGCGCACCTTGACCTTGCCGGCGGCAAGCTCGTCGCCACCCAGGACCAAGATGAGCTTGGCGCCTACCTTATCGGCCTGCTTAAACTGGGCCTTGAGCGAACGGCCCTGATAGTCGGCCTCGGTCACAATCCCTGCGGCGCGAAGCTGCTGCGTAATGGTAAAGACGTTCTGACGCAGCTCCTTGCCGGCATTGGCGACGTAGACGCACGGGACCTCCTCGGCACCCAGGTCGCTGCCAAAGGCCTGCAGGGCCAGCAGGGCGCGCTCAAAACCGACGGCGAAGCCGACGCCTGCCGTGGGCTTGCCGCCCTCGAGCTCGACGAGGCCATCGTAGCGGCCGCCGCCGCCGATGGAGCCGACGCCGGCGCCAGGGGCCTCGACCTCAAAGACAGTACGGGTGTAGTAGTCCAGGCCGCGCACCAAGGTGGGATCC
>URBM01000093.1 GCA_900545995.1 uncultured Collinsella sp.
GGAGATGTGTATAAGAGACAGCAAGACCATCAGCCAGTGGACCAAGGCCGAGTGCGACGAGCTCGCCGAGAAGGCGCTCGCCTGCAACACCGCCGCCGAAGTCAAGGCACTGCTCGAGTCCGCAGCTCGCTAATTTGGTATCAGAGGTAACCGCGTGGTTGGAATGGGCCGGCCACGCGGCCCTCACATATACAGGGGGTACTGTAAATGTTCTACACGCTAACCGCTAACCCGGCTGTCGACATGACGGTTTCGAGCTCTCCGCTCGAGCCCGACGAGAACGTCCGCACCGGCTCGGCCAGCTACACGGCTAACGGCAAGGGCCTCGACGTGTCCTTCGCCTTTAAGAAGATGGGCGTCGACACCGTCGCGCTCGGCTTCTTCGCCGGCTTCACGGGCAAGTTCATCGTCGAGGAGGTCATGAACCTGGGTTGCCTCTGCCGCCCGGTCTGGACCGACGGTATCACGCGCATCAACACCTACGTCAACGATGGCCAGCACGAGTACGGCATCCTGAACCCGGGTGCTCCGATTACGCCGCAGCACCAGGAGGAGCTCTACAACATCCTGGACACCGCGGGCGATCTCGAGTGCCTGATCGTTTCCGGCTCCGTGCCTCCCAAAGCTACGCCTGACTTCCTGGCTAAGGTCATGGAGCACGCTCAGGCCCGTGGCGCCGACGTCGTCCTGGACCTGTCCTCCGATAAGCTCAAGGAGCTCGCTCACAAGAAGCCGCTGCTCATCAAGCCGAACCATCACGAGATGAAGGCCATCTTCGGCGTGCCGGTCGACACCGACGACGAGGTCCGCGTTGCCATGAAGATGGCTCACGACGCCGGCGTTCAGAACGTGCTGCTCACCCGTGGTAGCCGCGGCGACGCTTACTTCTCCAACGGCGAGGACATCTGGTACGCCAAGCGTGAGTTCAACATCAAGCTGGTCTCTTCCGTCTGCGCCGGCGACTGCACCCTTGCTGCGTTCCTGCACAAGTGGTACAGGGATCGCGACAACGTCGAGGAGGCCATGAAGCTCGCTATGGCCACCGGCGCCAACGTTGCTGAGTCCGTCGGCATTGGCGACTTCGGTCACGTCGATGAGTACAGCAAGCGCGTTGCTGTCCGCAAGCTCGATCGTCAGTAATCGAAACGCGACATATTCGTGCGCATGCGGCGCCCCGGTTTCGGCCGGGGCGCCTTTTTTGTTCCGCCATGGGGGAGACGTGTCCTGCCGTACTTCATCGCTTCCACACCGTTCACCGAGTTGTCCTAGCCTTTTGTCTATGCGTGGAATATACTTTCATTAACACGTTGCTTCGTGAAAGGAACATTCATGATTTACACGCTCACTGCAAATCCCGCCATTGACTACAACATTGCCTGCGACGGTCTTTCCGCCAACACAGTCACGCGTACCCGCAACGCGGTCTATACGCCCAACGGCAAGGGCCTCAACGTCTCGTTTACGCTTGACCACTACGGTGTCGACACCACGATCCTGGGCTTCTTCGCTGGCTTCTCGGGCGAGTTCATCGTCAAGGGCGCCGAGGCCCTGGGCGTGCCCGTCAAGCCCGTGTGGACCGACGGCATCACGCGCGTCAACGTGTTCCTCAACGCCGGCCCCGACACCGAGTACAACATGGTCAACGCCGGTGCCGCCATCAACGAGGCCAACGAGCAGGAGATGTTTGAGCTCATCGATTCGCTCGATGACATGACCTGCTTGGTCATCAGCGGCTCGCTGCCTCCCAACACTTCCGAGGGCTTCCTGGCCGAGGTCCTGCGCCGCGTCAAGGCCAAGGGGGCCGAGTTCGTCCTCGATATCTCGAGCCATCAGCTGGCAGACCTCATTGCCATGGAGCCGCTGCTGATCAAGCCCAATGATGACGAGCTGCTCGACATCTTTGGCATCAAGGTGAGCGGTGGCGACGACGAGTCCGTCAAGGGCGCGATGGCCGAGCTGCACGCCAAGGGCGCCAAGAACGTGCTGCTGACCCTCGGTGGCGACGGCGCGTACTTCTCCAACGGCGAGCATATCTGGTTTGCCAACCGCACCTTCGACGTCAAGCTGCTGTCGACGGTGTGCGCCGGCGATTCCTCGCTCGCTGCCTTCCTGTCCGTGTGGCACGACGCCCCCGAGCGCGTCGAGGATGCCTTGCGTCTTTCGATGGCCACCGGCGCCAACGTGGTCGAGTGCCCCGGTCTGGGCGATTTTGCCAAGGTGGACGAATATAAGAAGCACATTGAGGTTCGCCAGGTCTGCTAGCAGCATCGATACGTCGTTGCCGAACACCCGCTTTGGATTACCAAAGCGGGTGTTTTTTGCGCGCTGAACGTATGTGGCGTCTGCTGTCTCGTTTTATCTAATCGACGACGCGATTGCGTGTGCGTGCTTTCTCGTTTCTTGTTAGACTTCTTGAGAACCATCGATTTACGCTCACAAGTGCAGGAGGCCATAGGCATGTGCAATGTTTCGCTCAACGGTACGCAACCGTCCGATGCGTCCCTGCGCGTCCTGCGCGCGCTTGAGGCGGCTGGTCTTGAGGCTTGGTACGTGGGCGGTTGGGTGCGCGACGCCCTGATGGGGTGCCCCAGCCACGATGTTGATATGTGCTGTAGCGGCCTGTGGCAGGAGTCCAAAGCGGCGCTCGAGGCCGCCGGCATCGCGGTTGTGGAGTCGGGCATTAAATTTGGCGGAATCACGGCTATTTCCGATGGCGAGCGTATCGAGGTCACCACGTACCGTATGGATGGCTTTTACACCGATGGTCGCCATCCCCAGAGTGTGGAGCGTGCCGCCTCGCTCGAGGACGATCTGGCGCGCCGCGACTTTACCGTCAACGCCATGGCCTGGCATCCCGAGCGCGGGCTTGTCGACCGCTACGACGGCCAGGGTGACTTGGAGCGCAAGCTGATTCGCGCTGTCGGCGATCCCAAGCGTCGCTTTAACGAGGACGCCCTGCGCATGCTGCGTGCGGTACGCTTTGCCTGCCGCCTGGACTTTATGATTGAGCCCGAGACTAAGCGCGCGCTTGCCGAGTGCGCGCCGCTGCTCGATGCCGTGGCGCGTGAGCGTGTGGGTATTGAGCTCGAGGGCATTCTTTCGACCGGTCATGGGGGAGACGCGATGCTCCGCTATCCCGAGCTCATCTGCGCCGCTGTGCCCGAGCTGGCCCCGGCCCGTGGCTTTGACCAGCGTAGCGTCTACCATGCCTTTAACGTCTACGAACATATCGCCCGTGTGCTGACGGTGGCAGGGGAGCTGGCGCTGTGCGACGGCGTCGCGCCCTCGTCGAGCCTTATGTGGGCGGCGTTTTTGCACGATGTGTCCAAGCCCGATTGCTTTACGGTCGATCACGCCGGCAGCGGACACTTCTACGGTCATCCCGAGCTCGGCGCCAAGAAAGCGCGCGTCATTATGGATCGCCTGGCGCTTTCGCACGACTTGGTGCGCGATGTGTGCCTGCTTATCAAATACCATGACAAGCCGCTGCGCCCAGAGCGTACTTGTCTGCTCAATATGATGCGCGCGCTTTCGGGCGAGGGCGTCGATACGTCGCGCCTGATTGACGAGCTCATGGACCTTAAGCGTGCTGACACGCTCGGCAAAGCCCCGTCGTGCTTCTATTACGTCGAGACGATTGAGGAGATGCGCGCGATGGCGCACGAGCTGCTGAAGGCGGGGGAGCCCTATACGCTCAAGATGCTCGCCATCAACGGCGGCGACCTGATCCGTGTCGGAGTCAAGCCCGGGCCGGAACTGGGTCAGCTACTCAACGCCGCCCTCGACGCCGTGGTCGAAGACAACATTCCCAACGATCGCGAAGCTCTTATGGTCCATCTCAACTTGAATTAGCTACCCAGTTTACCTGTGTGTTCCATAACCTGCCGACAATTTTTCGGCAATTTGGAATTTCTTCTTGCGCTGATGTTTTTTGTCCCGTAATATATTTCCTCGCAGCACGGCAGTGCAGATGTCATGTGGCCCGTTCGTCTAGCGGTTTAGGACGCCGCCCTCTCAAGGCGGAGATCACCAGTTCGAATCTGGTACGGGCTACCACTTCTTTTCTGCTGGGGCTATGGCCCGTTCGTCTAGCGGTTTAGGACGCCGCCCTCTCAAGGCGGAGATCACCAGTTCGAATCTGGTACGGGCTACCACACATCTGATACCCGGTCTTCTCGTGGAAGATCGGGTTTTTTATTTTCAAACAAACGTCTGCAATTCCCGTTTGAACCAGAGCTTTGCGTTCTGCTTATGGTCCTTACGGGTACAATATCCGAGATATTTTGACGGTCAGAAGGAGCCTCATGACGGAGTCCTCTCAGCATACGTCTAAGCCCCAGGTCGAGGTTGAGGCCTCGGGCGGAGATGACAATAAGAGCGCACGCCGCGGCGCCATCTTTATCGGCGTCGTGCTGGTGGGTTATATCGTCTATCTGGTAGTAACCGGACAGATGGGGCAGTTCTGGGCCGCTATGTCGAGCGTCCAGGCGCCATGGCTCGTTGTCGCGTGCCTCTGCATGTTCATGTATCTGTTCTTTGGCATTGTGGCCTATGCGATCGCCGTCTGGCTCGACCCATATTCGCCCGTCGGCATTCGCGACCTGATCTCGGTCGAGGCGAGTGGCATCTTCTTTGGCAACCTGACGCCCATGATGATGGGCTCGACTCCTGCCCAGATCTACCGCCTGACCAAAGCGGGCCAAAATGTCGGCGAAGCCGGAGCCACGCAGTTCACGCGCTTTATCGTGTATCAGTTTGGCCTCGTTGCCTGGGGCGCTATCCTACTGCTTGCTCGCATGCCGTTTTTCGCCGAGCGCTATGGCGACATGACGCTGCTGTGCGTCTTTAGCTTTGGCGGACACTGCTGCATCTTGCTGGGAATCTTCGCCGTCGCGCTCATGCCTAAGACCGTCACGCGCGTCGCCCATTGCATCATTAATTGGCTCGAGCGCATAGGCGTCTCGTCCACTAAGATCGAGGGATGGCGCACGTTTGTCGATGGCGAGATCTACTCGTTCTCCGAGAAGTTCAAGCTTTCGGCCGGACATTTTTCTTCCATGCTGCTCACCGTGTTTATCACCATGCTGCAGCTCGCGTTTTTCTATCTGGTGCCGTATTTCCTGATGCTTGCCTTTGGCCACCACGAGGTCGACTTTTTCTCGGTCATGGCCGCGAGCGCCTTTGTCCAGCTGTTGAGCTCTGCTGTTCCCCTGCCCGGTGGCACCGGCGGCGCCGAGGGTGGCTTCGCGCTGTTCCTAGGTCATTTCTTTGGGTCGGCTTCGACCGCCGGCTATCTGCTGTGGCGCCTCATTACGTTTATTGCGCCGACCATTTTGGCTGCGCCCCTGTTGGGACTTAAGAGCGCCCACAACGAGAGCATCCATGCGCGCTGGGATCGTGTGATGCGCAAGCTCGGCCGCACGCCTCAGACGCCCTCTGCGCCCACTATGCCGCACCCCACGAATGCTGTTACCGTTGATCCCAAGAAGCGCGCTCAGAAGGCTTCTGGGACCGCTAAGCCGGCTCATAAAGCCTATGTGCGCCAGACAGGCGATGGTATTCGCGTATCTCCGTCGGCACTCAATAAGAAGAAGCATCCCAAGTCGCAGTAGGGCAGTCGTGCGTTCTTCATGATGCGGGGCATATTTGTGCTGTATGGGGGATAATCCTCTTACGTAGATTATCTCTCATCTGTTGATGAATGCTTGCATATCGAAGGGACACGCCCATGGCAACCAGCAAACCGCGTCTTGATCGTCGCATCATTCGCAGCCGTAATGCCATCCTTTCGGCTTTCGAGCGCCTGCTCATGGAAAAGCCGCTGGCAGACATTACGGTGAGTGCCATCGCGCGCGAGGCCAATGTCGACCGCAAGACCTTTTACGTTCACTTTGGTACGGTTGACGGCCTGCTCGATGCCATTGCCGTCGATGTGGTGGAGATGATTGTCGACTCGGTCGAGAAAACGCTTGCTTCTATGGACGGTGACACCAGCGAGCGCGCTCTTGGCGCGGCGGCGACCTTCTTTAAAACCGTTAATGAGGCACTGTGCAACAACTTAGTGCTCAATCGTCAGCTGATCGAGAATATTCCGCTCGATGATTTCATGGCTCGTCTTCGTGCGCCGCTCGAACATGAGATTGCCGAGCGCGATCTGCTGCCCCAAGGTCTCAAGGACGAGATGTTCGACTACTATCTGGCGTTTTTGCTGTCGGGTATTATCGGTATCTATCGCACGTGGGCATTGTCTGATGGCTCGGTTCCTATCGAGCGCGTCTCGGAGGTTGCCAACGACCTCACGCTCAACGGCCTTTCGAGTCTGGAATCTCGCTTGGATTAGGCCTAGTTGGGCTCGTCGGCGTGGAAATCCCTGTTCACGAGGTTCTCCGGCGCCTTGGAGACCTCGCCGGTGTAGGAGCTGTAGCCTGAGGATCCTTAAAAGAAAGTCCAGTTTATTCTTCCCACTCCAAATGGGAATCCTCCGATGCGCCTTCGCATACTCGCATGACCTCGATACCATGCGAGCGTGCGAACTCGACGAGCTCTGCGTTGCGGGCGTTTATGGTGCCGAAGGCGGAGGGGCACACGATAAGGCGCGCGCAGTGGACGAGGAGCTCTTTGGCGCGGGCTATGGTTTTATCCCCGATCGGCTCGAAGGCGCGCTCGGCCACGCATTCCGTCGCCAGGTCGCGCGCGAGCTCGCAGTCGATGTCCCCTTCGTGCAGAACGCCCGCGTAGAACGCCTTGCCCTGTCGGATGAGCTGGCGAAACACAGCCGACCCCGTACCTGCGCCAGCGATGACGAACGTGTGCGCATCGCCGTGTGGGCGCCCAATTTCCACGCTGCCGAAGCGCTCGTTGAAGGTGCCATGTTTAAGGCCGTAGAGCTCGCCAATCGTCTCGCGCGTGAATATGTCCTCGGGTGCGCCGGCGCGGAAGACCCGGCCGTCCTTCACGCAAATCACCTTGTCGGCGCTTTTCTGCGCGAGCTCGAGTTCGTGGATGGACATGATGATAGCCACATTCCGCGATTTCGCAAGGTGGCGAAGTATTCGCAGCAGGTCGATCTGGTAGCGGATATCGAGATACGACGTGGGCTCGTCGAGCACGAGCACGCGCGGATCCTGCGCGATGGCGCGTGCGAGCATGACGCGCTGGCGTTGCCCGTCGCTTATCTGCATGAAGTCGCGCTCGGCGAGCTCTTCCACATGTGCGGTTTTCATGGCCTCGTCGACCCGACTATGGTCGTCGGGCGAGAGTGTGCCCATTCGCCCGGTGTAGGGATGCCTTCCCGCCTCTACGATATCGCGGCAGGTGAGGAGCTCGGTCCGGGGGCGATCTGTCAGCATAACGGCAAGGTTCCTTGCGAACTCCGCCGTCTTCCATCGGGAAATCTCCCGCCCGTCGAGCTCGACCGCGCCGGCAAGCGGTGCCAGATGGCGTGTGATGGTTTTCAAGATGGTCGACTTGCCCGAGCCGTTCGGCCCGATGAGCGCCACGACGTCGCCCGCGCGAACCTCCAGATCGACGCCTTCGACTACGACCCTGTCTCTTATACACATCTCCGAGCCCACGAGACATCTCAGGATCTCG
>URBM01000094.1 GCA_900545995.1 uncultured Collinsella sp.
GGGCTGCTTGGGCGCATTGCCGTTTGCCTGGCGCTGCTGACGTGGCTGACGCTGCTGATTCGGGCGTTGGGAAGCGTTTGCCGCACCACGCTGCTGACCGTGACTCGGCGCGATAGGACGCGGCGACTGAACACCACCGGTGTGCCTGCTCGGCTGCTGCGGATCGGGAATCAGTTGAGTTCGATCGTTTTGCGACATCGTATGCATATCCTTCGATTTTCGCCTTGCGGTTCATCGTGTTTTTACTGGGCTTGCATTATAGCGATTACCTAGTTGTTTGTGGTACGGAAACGGTGGCATTCAAAAGAGGTGGGACATTTGTCCCACTATCGAGTCGTTCTTGGTCACTACCCGCACACACCGCATTTTGCACAGGCCGAAAGTGCGGCCGGAGCCTGCGCTATGCCGCCCTTTGCCGTCTCGCGCAGCGTGGCCGGCAACGCGTGGCCAACCGAGAGCATGACGTGTGCCATCTGGTCAAACGGCACCAGGCTCTTGATGCCGGCGAGGGCGAGCTGCGCCGAGCTGAAGGCCGCGGCCACGCCGATAGCGTTGCGGTTTTGGCAGGGCACCTCCACGAGGCCTCCTACGGGATCGCATACGAGTCCCAATAGGTTACTCAGCGCGATGGAACTGGCGTCGAGCGCCTGCTCGGGCGTGCCCCCGAGCATCTGCACCAGTGCGGCGGCAGCCATGGCGGCGGCGCTTCCCACCTCGGCCTGGCAGCCGCCCTCGGCGCCGGCAACGCAGGCGCTCGTGGTGAGGTTGAGGCCGATGGCGGCTGCGCAGTAGAGCGCGTCCATGACCTGTTCGTCATCGAGCTGCAGGTGGTCGGCGAGCGCCAGCACGCAGCCGGGGACGACGCCCGCGGATCCTGCCGTCGGAGCTGCGACGATTACACCCATGGTGGCGGAGCGCTCGAGCACGGCCATGGCACGGGCCACGGCGTTAGTCTGGACGGGGCCCATTAAGTTGGAGCCAAGGTCGTTGCGGCCGGTGGCATCGACAAGCTTGGCCTCGCCGCCGATAAGCCCGCCGAGCGAGCGCTGCGGATTGACGATGGGGGCCGTGGTCTCCTCGCGCATGACGTCGAGCACGCGGCTCATGGCGGCGACAGCGTGCGCCTTACCGGTCAGGCGTGCCTCGCGCACGGCCATGACGGCGCCGATGCTGAGCCCCAGTTCCTCGCACGCATCGAGCAGCTGCTCGCCGTCGTCGAAGATCTCTTTGGCCGAGACGCCGGGGGAGAGCGACGAGGCAGAACCGGGGAGCTCGATAAAGGTCGCGTAATCGACATTGTCGAGCTTGCGCAGCAAGGGGACGACGGTGTCGTCGGGCGCGCCGTCGGTCTCAAAGACGGAGTAGGCCTGACCGCCCACCTCGGTGCGGTAGGTGCGGCAGAAGGCGATGTTCACGTGTGCGTAGGCGAGCAGGTTCGTGAGCGCGGCGAGCACGCCGGGGACGTCCTGGTGCGCCACGAAGAGCGTGGAGTACATACCCGAGATGTCGACGCCGACGCCGTTAATGCGGCTGATGCGCATCTTGCCGCCGCCCAGGCTCTCGCCACGGATCTGTGCCGTAGCGCCCGTGTCGTCGACCATGTCGATGTCGACGGTATTGGGATGGATGGAGGCGTCGTCGCCCTTGATGTCAAAGTGATATTCGAGGCCCTGCTTGCGCGCGAGGTCGAAGGCCTGCTTGATGTTCTCGTCATCGGTGTCGAGGCCCAGGATGCCCGCGACGAGCGCACGGTCGGTGCCGTGGCCGCGGTAGGTGTGGGCAAAGGAGTTCCACAGGCCAAAGGTGACTTTGGTGATGCGGCCTTCCAGCAGGCTGGCGGCAACTTGGGCGCAGCGCAGGGCGCCGGCGGTGTGCGATGAGCTGGGGCCGACCATGACGGGGCCCAAGATCTCGAATGCCGAGGTCGTAGCTAGTGTTTGCGGCTTGCCTGCCATGGGTGCTCCTGTTCTATCCCGTCGTCCCGAGGGACGGGGCATAAGGTCGCCTGCTCGGGCAGTCCTGACTCGCACGGAGAGCACATTAAGTGCTCTCCGGCTCGTGCGGAACTCACGATCGACCTTATGCCCCGCCCTTCGGGACTAAGGATACATGGTTGGAGTTGCTAGATGGCAAAATTCATTAGCTAGGGACGTGTCTTACCTTGCTTATCAAGACATCTTCACCACCGTTTATATAAAAAAGAAGTACCGGTTGGGGCCGGTACTTCTTTTGGTGCATCGATATGTGGCTGCAGCTTTTGCCGTTGGCTTACAGGCCGCAGGCTGCTTTGAGTTCTTCGACTCGATCGGTTTTCTCCCAGGTGAAGTCGGCGTCTTCGCGGCCAAAGTGACCGTAGGCTGCCGTCTTTTCGTAGATGGGGCGACGCAGGTCTAGGTCGCGGATGATTGCGCCCGGGCGCAGGTCGAAGGTCTTCTCGACGGCCTCGACGATCTTGTCCTCGGCAACATGCGCGGTACCGAAGGTGTCGACCATGATTGAGAGGGGCTTGGAAACACCGATGGCGTAGGCAAGCTCGACTTCGCAGCGGTCGGCCAGGCCGGCGGCGACCACGTTCTTGGCGACCCAGCGCGCGGCATACGCGGCGGAGCGGTCGACCTTGGTGCAGTCCTTGCCGCTAAAGGCGCCGCCGCCGTGACGGCCGTAGCCGCCGTAGGTGTCGACGATGATCTTGCGGCCGGTCAGGCCCGTGTCGCCCATGGGGCCGCCCACGACAAAGCGACCGGTGGGGTTTACGTAGATGTCGGCGCCGTCCCAAGGCATGTTCTCGGCAGCCATGACGGGGGCGATGACGTGCTCGATGAGGTCGTCCTTGATCTTGCCCATGTCCTCGATCTCGGCGGCGTGCTGCGTGGAGATGACGATGGTCGTGACCTCCACGGGCTTGCCGTCCTCATAGCGCACGGTGACCTGGGTCTTGCCGTCGGGACGCAGGTAGGGCAGGGTACCGTCGTGGCGCACAGCGGCCAGGCGCTCGGCCAGGCGGCTTGCCAGATAGTGTGGCATGGGCATGAGGGTCTTGGTCTCGTTGGAGGCGTAGCCGAACATCATGCCCTGGTCGCCGGCACCGATCAGGTCGATCGGGTCGGTGGTAGCGCCGGTCTGGGTCTCGAAGGACTCGTCAACGCCCTGGGCGATATCGGGCGACTGCTCGTGGATGAGGCTCATAACGCCGCAAGTGTCGCAGTCAAAACCGAACTTGGCACGGTTGTAGCCGATGCGGCGGATAACACCGCGGGCGATTTCCTGTACGTCGACGTAGGCCTGGGTGCGAATCTCGCCGGCGACGATGACAGTGCCGGTGGTCACGAGGGTCTCGCAGGCGCAACGGACGTTCTCCACGTTGGCAGGCACGCCGTTGGGGGCGATGTAGCCCTGCTCCTGGAGCTCTATTTCTTTGGCGAGGATTGCGTCGAGGACGGCGTCGCTGATCTGGTCAGCGATCTTATCGGGATGACCTTCGGTCACCGACTCCGACGTAAAAACAAAGGACCCGTGTTGGGGTGGGATGGAACGAAGCTCTTCTGGCATGATTGCCCCTTTCAAAATACGTGTCCCGGCGACCGTTACCATTCCGCCGAGCTCTCTATGCAAGGGCACATCATAGCGCGTAAATCAAACATTCACACGCTTTCCGCACCTACTCATTGGGGACAGACTTAATTGACCAGCCTTACCTAAGTGCCGACAGGTTGCCCAAAGAATGGTCATTTAAGTCTGTCCCCAATGAGTAGGTCGGTGCCCTTTGTGCGGAGGTTGCTTTGATGCTTTATACTGGTGCGGTTAGACATCCATCCTGCAATCGAGGAGATTTCCATGGCATCAGACGTTCGCGTCCGCTTTGCACCCTCACCGACGGGCAAGCTGCACATCGGCGGCGCCCGCACCGCTATCTATAACTGGGCTTTCGCCCGTGCTAACGGCGGCACGTTCATCCTGCGCATCGACGACACCGATCCCACCCGTTCCACCGACGAGAACACGCAGATCATCCTGCGCGCCATGCGTTGGCTGGGCCTGGACTGGGACGAGGGTCCCGAGGTGGGCGGAGACTTTGGCCCCTACGCCCAGACCGAGCGCCTGGACCTGTACAAGCAGGCTGCCCAGAAGCTTTGGGACGAGGGCAAGGCCTATCCCTGCTTCTGCACCAAGGAGCAGCTCGACGCCGATCGCAAGGCCGCGCAGGAGCGCAAGGACCCCTTCCAGGGCTATCAGCGCCGTTGCCGCGATCTTGATCCCGAGGAGGCCCGCCGTCGCATCGAGGCCGGCGAGTCCTACGTCCTACGCATCAAGGTGCCCGAGGACCGCGGCGACGTCATCATCCACGATGCCGTCCACGGCGAGGTGACCTTCGACGCCAAGGAGCTCGACGACTTTGTGATCTTCCGCTCCGATGGCACGCCCACGTACAACTTTGCGACCGTCGTCGACGACGCCATGATGAATATCACCCATGTCATCCGCGGCGACGACCACCTGTCCAACACCCCGCGTCAGGTCATGGTCTACGAGGCCCTCGGCGCGCCCGTGCCCACGTTCGCCCACATCTCCATGATCCTGGGCGCCGACGGCAAGAAGCTCTCCAAGCGCCATGGCGCCACCTCGGTGGAGGAGTACCGCGACGCCGGCTACCTTTCCGACGCCTTCGTCAACTACCTGGCGCTGCTCGGCTGGTCGCTCGACGGCGAGACCACAATCATCCCGCGCGATGTCCTGGCCAGCAAGTTCTCGCTCGACCGCATCTCCAAGAACCCGGCGACCTTCGACCCAAAGAAACTCGACTGGGTCAACGCCGAGTACATCAACGGCATGTCCGATGCCCAGTTTGCCGACGAGATCATGGTCCCTGAGCTGTACGAGGCGGGTCTCATCGAGGGCAACGTCGAGTACGGCGAGGACTGGATCGACGCGCTTGCCGCAATCGTCAAGCCGCGCACCAAGATGCCGGCCGACGCCGTGACCGTCGCCGCTCCCATCTTCGCTACGGCCGAGACGCTCGAGTATGACGAGAAATCCGTTAACAAGGGCCTGGCTAAGGAAGGCATGGGCGCCATTCTGGATGCCGCCAAGGCCGCGCTCGAGGGCGTGGACAAGTGGACTGCCGAGGCCATCGACGCCGCGCTTGAGCCGCTGCCCGAGCAGATGGACCTTAAGAAGCGCGTGGTGTTCCAGGCCGTGCGCGTCGCCGTCTGCGGCAACATGGTGAGCCCCCCGCTGGGCGAGACCATGGCGCTCGTCGGCCGCGATGACTGCCTGGCACGCATCGACCGCGCCCGCACGATGGCGCTGTAGTCGCTGCGCAAACGTTTGTATCCGAGCCCCGTTCACCCCGAGCGGGGCTCTTGTTTCTGTACCGATGAGTGGGTTGCTGGGACAAAATAATCAGTAGTGTTTGTCCCATGTTCGAGTGACGCAACAAGCTCGACACTCGTATCGGCCATGGGACAAACTCTACTGATTATTTTGTCCCACCCCTTTCAGGTCCGTTCGTTAGAGGTGGTGTATGGCTCAACAACTGTCGCTGTTTGGTTCGCCGGAACCGGAGGAAGCTCCGGTGAAGCCCAAGCCTGCCGCTGCCTCGGCTCAGTCTAAGCCTGCGCCCGAGCCCCCTGCCGCCTACGCGAGCGTGGTCCTCGACATCCCCACCCGTGCGCTGTCGGAACCGTTTGCTTACGGCATCCCCGAGTCCCTTGCCAACGAGGTCCAGATCGGGTCCACGGTCCTGGTCCACTTTGGTAACCGTGCCGCCGCGGGCTATGTCGTCAACATTGCGCCTGATCTGGGCGATCTGCCGGGCAACAACGCCCTCGACCCCGTGCGCATCAAGCCCATCGAGGCTATCCTCAGCAAACCGCTCTTTACCGCCGAGGCTGCACGCATTGCGCGCTGGATGAGCCGCGAGTATGTCGCGACGCTTTCCGAGTGCCTGCGCCTGTTTTTGCCACCGGGCGGCAGCCCGCGTGTGGTCAAGGGCGACGACGGCGTGTGGACGGTTGAACGTCCAGCCGTCAAACCCATCCAAAACCGCTGGGTGATGCTTACGCCCGAAGGCTTTGACTACACGCCACCCAAGACCGCGGTCCGCCAGCGCCAACTCATCGAGGCGCTCCAGTGTGGTCCTGTCACGACGCGCGACCTCAACCTTCTCTATAACAGTATGTCGGCGACCATCAAGTCGCTCGAAAAACGCGGCGTCGTGGTGGTGGAAGAGCGCCGCGCCTGGCGTGGCTGCAGCGAGCAGACCACGCTGTCCTCGGCAAGCGGCAAGGCGCCGGTCTCCCTTACCAACGGCCAGCAACAGGCACTCGCGCAGATTGAGCGCGCCCGTCTGGACGCTCATGGCGACGTGGTGCTGGTCGACGGCGTCACCGGCTCCGGCAAAACCGAGGTTTACCTCTCCGCCATCGAGCGTGTGCTCGCAGCCGGTCGCTCGGCCTGCGTGCTGGTGCCCGAGATTTCGCTGACGGCCCAGACCGTCGGCCGCTTCCGCTCGCGCTTTGGCGAGACGGTCGCCGTGTTCCATTCGCGGCTTTCGGCCGGCGAGCGCCTGGACCAGTGGGATATGGTTGCCAGCGGTGCGGCCCGCGTGGTCGTCGGCGCTCGCTCGGCGCTCTTTTGCCCGCTCAGCGACTTGGGCCTCATCATCATCGACGAGGAGCACGAGACCAGTTACAAGCAGGGCTCCAGTCCGCGCTACCACGCGCGCGAGGTGGCGGCCGAGATGGCGCGGCGCTATCGCTGCCCGCTCGTGTTGGGCTCCGCCACGCCCTCGGCCGAGGCCCTCGACCGCTGCCGCCGCGGCACGTACAACGGCGTCACCTGGACGCGTGTCGAGATGCCCGAGCGCCCGGGACACGCCGTGCTGCCCACAGTCCGCATTGCCGACCTGCGCCGCGAGTTTTCGCACGGCAGCCGCTCCATGTTCTCAAAACAGCTGATGGAAGGCTTTGAACGCGTGGTCGAGCGCCGCGAGAAAGCCGTGCTGCTGCACAACCGCCGCGGTTTTGCGCCGTTTTTGATGTGCCGCGAGTGTGGCTGCGTTCCCACCTGCAATCACTGCTCCACTGCGCTCACGTATCATGAGCGCACGCATACGCTGCAGTGCCACACTTGCGGTTCGTCTTGGCGCGTGCAGCCCTATCCGGCGCCCACGAGCCGCTGCCCCAAATGTGGTAGCCGTTATCTTGCAAAAATGGGCCTGGGCACGCAGCAGATCGAGGACGCGCTGCACCAGATGCTGCCCGACGACGTCGCCATCATTCGCATGGACGCCGATTCCACGCGCGGCAAGGATGCGCACAAAAAACTGCTCGAGCAGTTCGATGCCGCCGATTGCGCGGTGCTGCTGGGCACCCAGATGATTGCCAAGGGCCTCGACTTTCCCGAGGTCACGCTTGTAGGCGTGGTCAATGCCGACTTTGCGTTAAAGCTGCCCGATTTTAGGGCAGGGGAGCGCGCCTACGATTTGCTTGAGCAGGTCGCCGGTCGCGCCGGTCGCGGCGATCGCCCTGGTGAGGTCATCATC
>URBM01000095.1 GCA_900545995.1 uncultured Collinsella sp.
ATCCATACCGGCGGAAGTGAAGGCACCGTCAACGCCCAGCTCGTCCTTGCGGGCCTGGATGTCATCGGCGCAAGCCTTCAGCTTGTCGAAGGAGTTGATGTCCTCGGCCTTGTAGCCGGCCTTCTCGAGGAGCTCCTTGTTGTAGATGATGCCGTAGCTCTCCTGAACCCAGTCGATACCCAGATCCTTGCCGTCGGACTGCAGCGCCAGGGAGTCGTCGATGAGCTCGCCGCGGAGCTTGGTGTCGGAAAGATCGGCGCAGTAGTCCTTCCAGTTCTTAAGGCCGGTGGGGCCGTTGACCTGGAACAGCGTCGGAGCGGAGCTCTTGGACATCTCGGACTTGAGCTTCTCCTCGTAGGTGTTGGAGGCGGCGGTCACGATCTTGACCTCGACGCCCTTCTCCTTCTTGTACGCCTTGGCGATCTCCTTCCACTCCTTGTCGACCTCGGGCTTGAACTGGAGGAAGTAAACCTCGGCAGCGTCACCAGAAGCAGAGGAGCCAGAGCCGGCAGAACCACCGCAGCCCACGAGGCCCAGACCAAGAACCGCAGCCGCGGAACCAGCAAAGCCCAGGAACTGCCTTCTGCTCATTTCGTTCTTCATTACAATCCACCCTTTCACACCGTGGCGGCACCCTTTGCCGCCGCCTTCGGAGATTGGCTCGGGGACTTTGCCCCTTTTGCTGACTTGTACAATACGCTATTTGGCTAGTTGTTTGAACAAGTATTACTAGAGCGGTAGAAAAACTTCGGTGAACGGTAATTTCAACTTGATACTTGACAAGTTTTGTATAAACAATTATTTGTTATCGAATGCAGAGAAAACGCCCGGTCAAGCCGATGCATCGTCGGTTTGACCGGGCGTTTTCTCTTTGAGGGCATGAGTCTCGTCAGGCTGCGAGCTAGCCGGCTATCGCTTGGAGTTGACGCGGTAGTGGAAGATCTCGGGATGCGTGCGGGCATGCGTGACCTCGAACAAGATGCCGTCCGAAGTGTACGACTGGCTCTCCATGACGGCGACACAGTTGTATTTGCCAAGGTCCAAGTAGCTGCAGTCCTCATCGTTGGCGAGCTCGACACTCACCGTACGGCGGCTCGCCATCACTTTGATGCCGCGCTTGTGCTCCAGATAGTCGTAGATAGACTTCTCGGCGACCTCGGGCGTCAGGCCCTTGGCAATCGACTCCAAAAAGTAGCCGTGGTCCACCTGGCGAGCACTGCCGTTGAGGCTTCGGACACGCACTACACGAATCAGCTCCTCGCCCACCTTAAAGCCCAGGCGACGAGAAAGTTGCTCCGTGCAAATCAAATGTTCAAAAGACTTGACCTCGGTCGATGCGACGGCATTGTTGCGTTTTGCGAACTCGCCAAACGACTCAACCTCTTCGAGTGCGCCCAACATGTCGGTTTCGCCCTTAAGCCAAATAACGCGCACGCCCTTGCCGTGTATGGGCTGCACAAACATCCCGTCGGCCAGCATACCCAAGGCGCGACGGACAGTATTGCGAGTACATCCGAACTCCGCGGTCAACTCAGCTTCGGTTGGCAGCATCTCCTGAAACGCATAGGTCCCATTAATGATGCGCGAGCGTATTTCTCGGTAGATTCCTTCGTATATCGCTTTTGGCATTGTTTCACCTCTAATTAATATGTATGGCTAGGCACGATAGCATTTCTTTGGGTTGTTTAAACCGTCTATCGGCAAAGCACCGATTATTAACTGTCAACGGCGCCCGTGATGCTCCAATCGATTCGAATCAAAACCGTCAATGCGGCAAGCAGCCAGTCCTCTACAATGAGTTCATTGTTTAAACGTTCTTGCTCGCACAGCATGTTGCATCCGGAAGGCATATTATGCTGCAGAAAATCCAACGTTTTGGCGGAGCCATGTTCGCGCCCGCCATGCTGTTTTCTATATCAGGCCTCATGGTCGGCATCTCCGCCCTCGCCACGACCGTAGACATCGTCGGTGACCTCGCCGTATACGGAACCCCTTGGTACGTTTTCTGGACCATCATCCAGCGCGGCTCGTGGACGGTCTTTAAACGTCTCCCGCTCCTTTTTGCCGTAGCGTTGCCTATCGGTCTTGCCCAAAAGCAACCGGCACGCTGCTGCCTCGAGGCGCTTGTGGCCTATTTTGCCTATTGCTTCTTTTTGAGTGAGATCATTAAGCTGAGCGGAGACAACCTTGGGCTTAAGTACCCATCATCTTTGACCCCCGCCAGCGGTATCACCGTCATCGACGGCATCAAGACGCTCGACACCGGCATTATCGGCCCGCTGGCGGTATCGGCAACCGTCGTCGCCATCCATGACCGCTTCTACGATGCCAAGGTTCCCGATTGGCTCGGCACCTTCTCGGGTTCCTCGCTGGTCTACCTCATCAGCTTTTTTGCCGTGTTTGCCCTTGCCGCCATCTCGGCCGCCATCGTGCCCTTCGCATACGCTGTAACCGAAACGCTGCGCCACGCACTTGCGGGCGTCGGCCCCTTCGGCGTGGGCATCTTTGTGTTTTTGGAGCGAGCACTCGAGCCCATGGGGCTGCACCACCTGCTCTATATGCCCATCTATTACGACAATCTGGTCATTCACGACGGTATTTACGCCACGTGGACCAACCTGCTCCCCATTCTCTCCCATAGCACGCGCCCTTTAAATGAACTTGCGCCCTGGGCAGGTTTTACCGCCACCGGCTGGGGCAAGCTCTTTGGCCTTCCCGCCATCGCGGCAGCATTCTATTTCACCGCCAAACCCGAACGCCGCGCCGGCCTTAAGGTCATCCTTTTGCCCGCCATCGTCGCCTCGGTGGTCTGCGGCGTCACCGAGCCGCTCGAGTTTCTCTTTATGTTCACCTATCCCGGACTCTTTTTGCTCTACGCCGTCCTGTCCTCCTGCCTTGCCATGACCATGAACTTCTTTGGCATCGTCGGCATCTTCTCGGGCGGTCTCATGGAAATGACGGCCTTCAACTTCATCCCACTCATGCGAATGCATGCCGGCTCCTACCTTTTGGCGCTCGGTATCGGTCTTGCCTTTAGCCTCATCTTTTTTGTTAGTTTTCGAGCACTCATCTTGGTCTATGACCTTAAGACGCCGGGCCGCGAGGATCATGCCTCCAATCGCGCGGCAATCGATCGTTTAACGGGAAGCGGCTTTGCCAAAGAGCAAACTCCCAATGGCGAGGTCAGTATTCAATCCGATCAAGATCACGTCCTCGCTGAGCGGGTAATTCAGCTTTTAGGTGGCGTTGGCAATATCGTGGGCGCAACCAACTGCGCCACGCGTCTGCGCGTCGAGGTCGCAGACCCTTCCATCGTTGCAGATAATGCGTCGTTTGTCGCGGTGGGCGCCAAGGGCCTCATCATTACGGGCAAGACCGCCCAGGTGATTATCGGCATCTCCGTTCCCCGCGTTAAAGAGCATTTTGACCAGATCATGGGCCTCGAGCCGGGATTTGTGCCCACCACCTCGGCCTCCCCTGCCGCCAGCGCAGCCCATAAGCGCGGCGATATCTGCTTCTTCGATATCGACGGAACACTCGCCTGGCAAGACCCTCGAGTGGCACAAGAGCTTCCCGAGAGCGAGCGAGACCTCTCCCCCTATCCCAATGAAGCGGTCTCGCAAGCCATCCGTGATTTTGTCGCCAAGGGCAATATGGCGTTTATCTGCACAGGGCGCACGCTGAGCTGCATCCATCCAAAGCTGCTCGAGCTGCCCTGGACCGGCATCGTCTGCCTCGCGGGTGGCTATGTCGAACTTGAGGGACACGTGATTCGCGATTTGGCGATGACGCCCGGCATGCTGCAGCGCCTTGCTCCCATTCTTGAGCAATCGGACGAAGTGATTCGTTTTGAGGGACTCAATGGCGTCGTTCGCATGAGTGCCGATGCGCCCAACGCCCCCGGATACGCCCGCACCGTGGGCGATGCAATTACGCAGCTGCAACATTACAGCGCCTACAAGATCTTAATGTCCACGTCGCTTGCCAACCGCATCGCTCAGGATCAAGCGTTTGAGCCGCTGCTCTGCTTTAACGAGCTCGAGCTCGAAGTGACCGAGATTTCGCCTCGCGAATGCACCAAGCGCGAGGGTATCCAGTCCGTACTCGACGCTCTCGACCCCCACCACGGAACCGTATACGGCATCGGCGACGCCAGCAATGACGTCTCGCTGATGAACGCCGTCGACGTTGGCATCGCCATGGGCAACGCACCGGACTTCCTCAAGGAAAAGGCCGACTATGTCACCGACAGCATCGACCACGACGGCGTCGTCACCGCGCTCGAACACTTTGGGCTTATCTAGCCAAGCCCCTACCGCACTTGCGGCCGCATGGACCAATCGTCTTCAACCGCCGCGCTCGACGCCCTAATGTGGCAATATGTTGTCTGCATAATGCAACGATGCAACCTATCAAAGAATGCGAGAACCCGTGTCCAGTCCGTTTACCAGCTTTTTAGCCCAGCACTTTGACCAGATTAACGACTATCTGGCCACGTTCTTTGACGGACAGGCGACTTCCGCCGATATCGAGCGCTACCTGTATACCCCGCTCTCGGCATTTACGGCAAACGCTGGCAAGCGCCACCGCCCGCTCATCTGCATGCTCGCCGCCACCGCGGTAGGCGGCAGCTTTGAGAGCGCCCGCAGCGCCGCGGCGGCCATCGAGCACTTTCAGTCGGGCGCACTCATCCACGACGACATCGCCGACAACGGACAGCTGCGCCGCGGCAAGCCCTGCATGCACCTCACCGAGGGCACGGGGCTTGCCATCAATTGTGGCGACCTAGCGCTCACCATGGTCACCAAGACGGTTCTCGACGACCCCACGCTGGAGTCCGACGTGAAACTGCGCGTGCTCCACGAGCTCACCGAGATGATCGTTCGCACCATCGAGGGCCAGGCGCTCGACTTGGGCTGGGTCCATGACGCACGCTTCGACATCTCGGTCGACGATTATCTGGACATGGCGACGCACAAGACCGCGTACTACAGCGGAGCCACGCCGCTTGCCACCGGAGCCATCATTGGCGGAGGCAGCGAGGAGCAAATTGAGGCGCTGCGCGCCTTTGGCCTGCACACGGGCCTTGCCTTCCAAATTCAAGACGACCTGCTCAACTTGATCGGCACCAAGGAGGCCGCCAACAAGGACTTCCGCACCGACATCACCGAGGGTAAGCGCACGCTCGTTGCCGTGCACGCCCTGTCTGATGAGCGCTATCACGACGAGATTGAAGCGATCCTTTCCTCGGCCACCGAGGACCCCGCGCAACTCGCACGCGCCGTGGAGATCTTCCAGGAGACCGGCTCTATCGATTACGCCCACACTTATGCGCTCGACCTGACCGCCAAGGCCAAAGCGGCCATCGAGGACGTTTCGCTCGACCCGCATGCACGTGAACTGTTCCTCTCCATGGCAGATTTCTTTGTGGAGCGCCTTAACTAGCGGGGGTTATAAAACCTGTCAGCAGCGTATTTGGGTACAACTTGCTACACTGTTGAGTGCATGTTTATGCATCCCTTTGCGTTGTCTATCCGACACACGCTCAAATAGTACGAATGGTACGCCGAAAGGGGTTCGTTCATGGAACCTATTACAACGGGCATGCAGGGAGCAGCCGTCGAGGACGTCCAGTCCCGCCTTCTGCAGCTCGGCTATACAATCGATGACACCGAGGTTGCCGACAAGCGCTTTGGCACCACCACCGAGCAGGCCGTCAGCACCTTCAGGCTCGACAGCGGCCTTGCTGCCGGTCATGCCGTCGATATCCCCTGTTGGAGCGCCCTGGTCGACGCCTCGTATAAGCTGGGCGACCGCACTCTGTATCTGCGCATGCCCAATTTCCATGGCGCCGATGTGCAGGCCCTGCAGCACGCTCTCAACGTTTTGGGCTTTGCCTGCGGCGAGGACGACGGCTACTTTGGTCCGCATACCGAGGCCGCCCTGCAGCAGTTCCAGGAAAATGTCGGCCTGTTTGCCGACGGCATGGCCTTCCAGGACACCTACGCCTACATCAACCGCCTGCACCATGTGTGGGAGGGCAAGCCCTCGGTCACCGAAGCCGAGTCCCGCATCGGTTTTGCTCGCGCCGCCAACGTGCTCGAGCGCTTCCAGATTGCCGTTATCGGCGAGGACCCCATCGCGCGCAGTGTTGCGTCGCGCATGTGGAATATCGCCACGGCAACGACCGACAACAGCGGCATGATGCTCTGCGACTCCGAGGTCCCAACCGACGTTGACCTCGTGCTCGAGATCGCAAGCGACGAGCTGCCCACCGACGCCGCGCCACGCGCCACGATTGCCCTCGCCGAGTGCCACAACCTGGCCCAGCGCATCCGCACCGCCAATGTCGCCGCGCAGCAGAAGCCGGCTCGCATTCGCATTGAGCTCACGGGCATGACGCGCTACAACGGCACCTTCACGGCCAGCGACGCGCAGACGCTCGCCGTACGCCTACTCGACGGCGTTTGCGATGCCCTCGCAGATTAGGTAAACTAGACGAGTTGCTTTTGGGCAACACCACACATTGGGACGTAGTTCAACGGTAGAACTCCGGTTTTTGGTGCCGGCTGTTGGGGGTTCGAATCCCTCCGTCCCAGCCATTAAAACTGAGCGCCCTAAGCCCATAACGGCCCAGGGCGCTTTCTTGTGGGCAAGCGGAGGAATTCGAACCCGCAAGGGTGCGGAGCTGAGGAAACGCGAAGCGTTTTCCAGCGCAGCACGCAAGGAGCGAAGCGACGCAGCGGGGCGCGGCCGCCGACCAGGCGGACGCGGAATCCCTCCGTCCCACACCAGCCAAGAGCCCCTCACGTCAAGCAAATCGAGCCAACGCCGCCAAGCGGAGGGATCCGAACCCGCAAGGATGCGGAGCGACGCAGCGGCGCGCGGCCGCCGCAGGCAGACGCGGTGTCGGCACTTGGGGACGTTCCTAAGTGCCGACATTATAGGAACGTCCCCAAGTGCCGGCTCGGGACTATTTTCGAGGACTCTCCGAAGGACTGTGGCCAAAATACGGCAAATATGAGTACTGTTACCGGTGTAGCTACATTATTTTCGTTAATAAAAGAAGATCTTAATGAGACTTATTCGCATCGAGGTCTTCCTTTAATGAACACTTGAGGAGATACGGCAGCTTATCTGCTCGATCGACACGTCAAATCACCTTAAATGTGGTCAAAATTACTGCTACTAAAAGAATATCAGTACTCATATTTGATGTTTTTTGGCCACGGCTCTTTATAGACACACTGCACAGCGACTGGGGTAGATTTCGGAACGTATCCGTCAGCCCCGTTCCGAAAAGCGAGCCGCATGCAACGACCAAGCCACGAC
>URBM01000096.1 GCA_900545995.1 uncultured Collinsella sp.
GCGCGCAACTTCCTCGGCAGGCTGGCAGGCCTGGAACAGATCGCCGCCCTCAAAGTCTTTGAGCACCACGCGGTCGGCCGTGGTAAGTGCCTCGATAAAGGCCTCGTACTCCTCCTTGTTGAGCGGAGCGTTGAGATAGTCGCCGCTCCCCTGCTCCTCGTAGCGCGACTGCGAAAACAGCACGTCCATATCGAGCGTGGAGGCATCGACGATCGGCGCCGCGGCATCGAAGAACGCAAGGGCGTCGCCACCGACGAGCTTCATGACCTCTTCGCTCAGCGCCGGTGAACACAGCGGGCCCGCGGCAATGACCACGTGGCCCTCGGGAATCTGCGTGACCTCGCCGTGCGCGACCTCGATATTGGGACGGGCGGCAACCTCGGCCTCGACAAGCTCGGAAAACTTGACGCGGTCGACCGCCAGGGCACCGCCGGCGGGAACAGCCGCGCGATGGGCGCAATCGAGCAGGACTGAACCCATGCGCTTAAGCTCGGCCTTCAGCAAACCAGCCGCGGAATCCGGACGGGTCGACTTAAACGAATTGGAGCAGACGAGCTCTGCCAAGTGATCGGTATGGTGAGCCGGGGAGCTAACCTGGGGGCGCATCTCGCACAGCTTTACGGCAAAACCGCGGTCTGCCAGCTGGATCGCGCATTCCGAACCCGCCAGACCGCCACCGATAACCGTCACCTGATCGAACTGCATCTGCAAACACCTTTCTAATTGACACGTTTTCCATTGTGACCGAAGGGCGTCTGGGCGTGAAGGGCAAACTTGGAGGGCGCATACCTTCCATCCATCATGCGCTCGATAAGGCCCTCGAGTTCAAGCGAACCCAAGAGTTTGAGTACGCCGACAGCATCGAGCGCGACGAGCGCCGCGATGTCGTCGACCTTGAGCGGAGAGGCGATGAGCGCATGCATCACGGTCTGCTGTGTTGGATCCAGGTCGGCAATGCCGGGAGCATCGGGGCGCGAGTAGCGCAGGGTGCCGTAGATGCGTGAGATAGCCATCTCGATAGATTCCTCGTCGATGATGCAGCAAGCACCGTTCGCAATGAGGTAATTCGTGCCACGCGACTCGGGCGATAGGATCGACCCCGGCACGACAAGAAGTTCGCGCCCCAAATCCATAGCAGCCTCGGCTGTAGAAAACGTCCCGGAAGGCATACCCGCCTCGGAAACAAAAAGGGCTTGCGACAGGGCCGCGATCACGCGATTGCGGCGCGGAAAGGCAAACTTGCGCGGACCCATGCCCCACGGAGAGATCGACACGACCGAGCCACCCGTATCGAGCGTGCGCATAATAAGCCCCGCGCTCGAACGCGGGTAGACCACGTCGGCGCCCGTCCCCAGCACCACGACGTGTTTGCCGCCGGCGTTGACCGCAGCCCAACCCGAGGCCTGGTCACAACCGACCGCGCCGCCCGAAACTACCGTCACTCCCGCCTCGACCGCCACCTTTGCCGCAAGCTCTGCCACGGCAAGACCATACGGCGAGGCCTTGCGCGCGCCGATGATGGAGAGCGCGGGCGTCGAAAGCACCTCGGGGTTGCCGCGCACATAGAGCGTCTGGGGTACATCAGAAAGCTCCAAAACGGTCTCGGGATACAACGCATCACCTGGATGCAGCTCGTAGGTCCCCTCGGCCATCATTGGTCCCTCCTTCCCTGGTACATCGCTGCCTCGAGCACGTGGTCCTGCGTCACTTGCTCGCTCTCGGCGACGTCGGCGATTGTACGCGCGATACGCACCAGTCGCACAATGCCGCGACCCGTGAGATGTGTGCGCTTCGACAGGCCGAGCACACACTTCTCCGCCGCATCATCGAGCTCAAAGGTCGAAACGACGCCGTCAATGGACCGTGTCTCGTCATCCTCGGCCTCGGCATCCGCATCGTCCATACGGGATTCGCGCCAAGCGCGAAAAGCGCGACCGCGCACAACGTAGTCACGTAACTCGGCAGACGACATACCCTCCGCACCCTCGATAATCACTTGGGGGTCGGGACGGGTCACATCGATCATCATGTCGATACGGTCGGCCAAAGGACCGCGCAGTTTAGACCGATAGCGCTCGACCATCGCCGCCGAGCAGCGACACGGCACCTCGCGATCACCCAAGAAGCCGCAGGGGCAAGGGTTACTCGCAGCCAGCAGCTGAAAGCGCGACGGGAAGGTAAAGGCCCCGTCGACGCGTACGATCCTGACGTAGCCGCGTTCGATGGGCTGACGCAGCGTCTGCAGCACACCCGTGGGAAACTCAGCAAGCTCGTCCAAAAAGAGCACGCCGCCATGAGCAAGGCTGATCTCACCCGGGTGCACCGGGCGCCCACCGCCGATAAGACCTGCGGTCGAAATACTGTGATGGGGACTGCGGAAGGGCCGGTGCCCCGCCAACAAGCCATCAATGTTCTCACCCAAAACCGAATGGATGCACAGCGCCTCCTGTTGATCCTCAACGGAAAGCTCGGGCAGGATGCCGGTCATACGACGCGCGAGCATCGTCTTGCCCGATCCCGGGGACCCGATCATAAGCAAACCGAGCTCACCCGCTGCCGCCAGCGCCATGCCGCGCTTGGCGACCTCCTGCCCCAGTACGTCGGCATAGTCGAGTTCGGGCTCAAAGGACGCCTCGAGCACTTCAGAATCCAAGTAGTGCCGCGCGGCATCGCCCATGCCATGGGCAAGCTGAGACAAATGATCGATAAATCCGCAATCCACGCCCGCGAGTGGCACATGCTGATCGGACCTGCCGGCGATAAAGGACAGCCCCATATCACGCGCCAATAGCTGAAACGCCACCTCGCCCTTGACGGGAAGCACCGTACCGTCCAAGCCGAGCTCGCCGGCGAAAAGGCAGCGATCGAGGTCGTCACGGGGAATCTGCCCATCGGCCGCCAGAACCGCGATGGCGATGGGCAAATCAAAGCCGCTACCGGTCTTGCGAATATCGCCGGGCGCTAGGTTGACCGTAATGCCCGAGCGTGGGATCTCGAACCCGGCGGAGCGCATCGCGCAGCGAATACGACCGCGTGACTCCATCACCTCCATACTCGGAATGCCGAGCATTTGGATGCCCGGAACACCACCGGCAAGCGAGACCTCGACCGTGACGTGAATTGCCTCGACGCCGCGGATGCAGGCCGCGTGAACGGCAAACGTCTCGAACGCCATCACGACACCTGCCAATCGAATGCGTTGTACTGATGCTCGATCTCGGCGATATGCCCGCCGCGAATGGTGACACCCACGGCATCGAAGCGAATCGCCTTGAGCGGATAATGCTCCATGAGATAGCAACTTGCGATGCGGCGGTAGCGGCGTTGTTTTTGGGCGTCCACGGCCTCCTCGGGAAAGACCCGCGTGTTGCAATCCAGTGCGACGCGTCTGGTCTTGACCTCGGCCATCACCACGACATCGTCGAGCTCATCGAGCAGCACCAGATCGGCCTCGCCCTCGGTGCAACGATAACCCTGCTCCAGCAAGGTGTAGCCGCGCTCGTTAAAGTAGTCGATGGTGATCAGCTCGCCCAGCATGCCGAGCTCGCGGGGACTGAGCCCCTTGATAAACTCGGGCGTCATCGCCCCGCAGTCGAGCTCGCCGTCTTCCCAGCGCTCCTTGAGTTGCTGCGTCTTGCTCTTTTTGCTTGCGGCACACATGGGGTCTCCTTTCCCGCACACTGCATTGCCCCGATGATGAGGGCACCTTTCATGCGGGTAAGTACCGGAAGCAAACCAATAGCTGACCAAATGCCGACAAAAAACGGACCGTACGCAACACTCACGTTGCACACGGCCCGCTACCAGCAGGTTTATAAAACGCCAGAGGTCCCTGTCTCCACAATTGACCTAGAAAAGACGCTCAGTCTGCAGAAAGTTTCCGCAAAAGCTCACACGATGACACGGACAAAGTCCATGTTTGCGAATGGCCTCGATGTGCTCGGGGCTTGCGTAGCCCTTCGACTCGGCCAAATGATACTCGGGATACTCGGCGTCGTACTCGACCATCATCTCGTCACGCGTGACCTTGGCCATGATGGACGCCGCGGCGATACAGGCGATTTTGGCATCGCCCTTCACCACGTCGCGCTCGTTGGGAACGGCGCCCAAGGGGTTACCGTCCATAAGCACGCAATCGGGCTCGAGCCCCGTATCGGCCACGGCGCCCGCGACGGCAGCGCGGATGGCGCGGGCCATGCCCATATCATCGATATCCGCAGGCGCAATATGGCAAAAACCAATCGCCGTCGCGACCTCGGCAATCTTCACCGAGAGCAGCTCGCGGCGCGCCGGCGTGAGCTTTTTGGAATCATTGATGCCCCAGACGCGCGGCTCCATGGGGAGGCACACGGCGCAAACCGTCAAAGGACCGGCCACCGAGCCGCGACCCACCTCGTCGACGCCCACGACCACGCCATCCCCACCGAGCTCGTGCATCAGCTCGTACATGCCGTTGACGCGCTCGCGCTCGGCAAGTTCCTTGGCATGGCGCTTAAGAGCGCGCTCGCAAGCCTTGATCACTTGCTGGCGCGGATCCTCACGATAATGCTCCACGAGGGCGGGGATCTCCTCAAACGTGGCGCTCGCCAGCTCGCCGGCAACCTGCGATGCCGAAACCGAACTCGTCATGTTGGCCATATCGGGGCCTCCTTGCATGCAAATCATATAAAAAGAAGGGCCACCCGAAGGTGACCCTTTTGTCCAAACGAGTGGACAGACGCTGCGATCTTCTTAGCGCTTCTCGGGGATGCGAGCAGCCTTGCCCACCTTGTCGCGGAGGTAGTACAGCTTGGCGCGACGGACGCGACCATGACGGACGACCTCGAGCTTGGCGATCTTGGGGCTGTGAAGCGGGAAGGTACGCTCAACACCGACACCGAAGGAAATCTTGCGGACGGTGAAGGTCTCACGGGCACCGGCGCCGGCCATGCGGATGACGTCACCCTGGAAAACCTGGATGCGCTCGCGGTCGCCTTCCTTAATGCGGTAGTGAACCTTGACGTTGTCGGCAACGCGGACCTGCGGGATGTCCTCGCGGATCTGCTGACGCTCGATTGCGCGGATGTAATCCATGTGCAATTCCTTACTCTTCTAGAGGTGCCGTACCACCTTGGCCGGCACGTAGTTGAACAAACGTATTCGAGTATACACGCGCAGGTTTGCGCTGCAAGAACTATTTTTTACGCAGACAAAAAGACAAAACCCGCACATGATAACCGCCCGCCTCACGAATGAGACGGGCGGCATGAAGGGGGGCTACGTTACGCGCGGAAACGCAAGACCTTAGGCGTTACGCTTGGCCTCGAGCTTGGCCTGGGCCGCAGCAAGACGCGCGAGCGGCACGCGGTAGGGCGAACAGGATACGTAATCCACGTCGGCCACGTTGAACAGGCCCTTGATGGACTTGGGGTCGCCGCCGTGCTCGCCGCATACGCCAAAGTGCATACCGGGATTGGTGGCACGGCCCTTCTCGACTGCCATGCGCACCAGCTCGAGCACCGCCGTGTCGATGGTCTCGAAGGGGTTCTCCTTCAAGATCTTCTTGTGCAGGTACAGCGGGATGAACTTGGCCTCGGCATCGTCGCGGGAGAAGCCGAAGGTCGTCTGCGTGAGGTCGTTGGTGCCAAAGCAGAAGAAATCGGCGTGCTGGGCGATCTCGTCGGCGACCATGCAGGCGCGCGGCAGCTCGAGCATCGTACCCACAGGAATGTTGAGCTCCACGCCCTCCTCGGCGGAAACCTCGGCGATGACGCGCTCGATGACCTCACGGGTCTGGACATGCTCGGCCGTGATGGAGACGAGCGGGACCATAATCTCAGGACGCGGGTCGACGCCCTCCTTGATGAGGCGGGCGGCAGCCGTTGCCACGGCACGGACCTGCATAAGCGGCAGGTCACCGAAGACGACGGACAGACGCACACCGCGCAGGCCGAGCATGGGGTTGGACTCGACCATGCCGTCGATGCGACGCAGGCGGGCACGCAGGGCGGCGAGCTCCTCCTCGGGAGCGCCAGCGGCCTCCTTCTTGGTGATGGCGACCTCGAGCTCGCGGGGATCGTCCAGGAACTCGTGAAGCGGCGGATCGATCAGGCGAACGACCACGTCGCGGCCGGTCATGGTCTTAAACATGGCCAGGAAGTCCTCGGTCTGGACCTTGAGCAGATCGGCCAAGGCCTGCTGCTTCACGGCCTCGTCATCGGACAGGATGAAGCTCTGGATGATGTTCTTGCGATCGCCCAGGAACATATGCTCGGTGCGGCACAGGCCAATAGCCTCGGCGCCAAACTCGAGCGCGAGCTCGGCGTCCTCGGGGTTGTCGGCGTTGACGCGCACGTGGTTGGCGTGGCCGCAGGTCTCATCCAGACGAATCTCATCGGCCCAGGACAGGATAGTGTCCAGGTCACCAGTAAGCTCGGCGGAGACCAAGTCAACGGCGCCGTCGACAACGATGCCCTGGGTACCGTCGATGGAGATGATGTCGCCCTCGTGCAGTACGCGATCGCTACCCTCGATACGCACGACCTTCTCGGCCGCGTCGATATGGAAGCGCTCAACGCCGCAGACGCAGGGCGTACCCATGCCGCGGGCGATAACGGCGGCATGGCTCGTCTTGCCACCGTGGCTCGTCAGGATGCCCTCGGCGGCAACCATGCCCTTCAGGTCGTCAGGGTTGGTCTCCCAACGGACCAGGATGACCTTGTGGCCCTCGGCGGAACGCGCGACGGCGTCGTCGCTCGAGAACACGACCTCGCCCACGGCGGCACCGGGGCTGGCGTTAAGACCGGTCGCGAGCGCCTCGTACTTCTTGGAGGAGTCGAACTGCGGGTGCAGGAGCTGATCGAGCTGCGCAGGATCGATGCGGCCCACGGCCTCCTCGCGGGTGATGAGGCCCTCCTCGACCATCTCGATGGCGATGCGCAGGGCGGCGGTGGCGGTTCGCTTGCCCACGCGGGTCTGGAGCATCCAGAGCTTGCCCTGCTCGATGGTGAACTCGATGTCGCACATGTCGCGATAGTGATCCTCGAGCGTCAGGAACACGCGCTCGAGCTCCTCGCCTGCGGACTCAAGCCCCGGAGTGGTCTTGAGATCGGCGATGGGCTCGGTGTTGCGAATGCCGGCGACGACGTCCTCGCCCTGGGCGTTGACCAGAAAGTCGCCGTAGAACTCCTTGGTGCCGTCGGCCGGGTTGCGGGTGAAGGCGAC
>URBM01000097.1 GCA_900545995.1 uncultured Collinsella sp.
GCCGGGCCGACTCGTTTCGGATGGGGCTCTACACCAACTTTCTCGACACTACCCCCGCAGCTCTTCGCGTTCGACATCGTACTCACGGGCCAAGCCATCGACATAGCCCAGCGCATAACGAAAGGCGCTCGTTCGAGCGATATCAACAACCGTTCGATACGGATCCGTCAGCGTAAACAGACCGAGACGCCACACTTCGCCCACCCGCCAGCGCTTGTATTCAACGAACTCATACGTATCACGCCTTGTAGACCGTGGCAGCAGTACTTGCACTTTATCCAGAAGCGTATACGCCGAGCCGATGCCGTAGAGCAGCGCTGCTGTCGATCCGCAAAACACAGCATCCGGTTCAACGACCGCAATAGCGGATGCCAGCTGAAAGATGCGATCTTCAACCCCAAGATTATTCCAATAGACCGGATCCGCATACACGTGGTTGTAAAGACGAAGCATGAGCTCTTCCTGCATAAGCTCACGCGCACGGCGTTCATCCCAAGGATCAATTGTTATAAGCAGCTGTCCATCTTGATGAATTCCAACGGCCGAGAATAGCATTCTTGCATATGACTGCGGAAAATGTTTGCCTTTATCGAGCATGGCCAACCCCATAACCATCACGGCGGAGAGAATACCATTACGCTATCGCATGCTTCCGTCCGCAGGCCTTGCCAAAAGCTGACCAAAAGCTTGACGTCGCAGGTCAGAGCTTCAAAAAATATTTCCACTCTCGGTAGACGGTCGCTACGACCCTCCCAACGGCATCAAAATCCAACCTTACAAATAGTTGCGGTGAAATACGGACTACATGGGCCATAAAGCCGAAAAACAGTCCGTATTTCACCGCAACTTAGAAGGGGATGTGGGGTCCCGGCATGTATATGAAAATGGCTCTGGTCCCAAAAGGAACCAGAGCCATTCATCTATCTTATGGAGCGGGCGACGGGAATCGAACCCGCGTCATCAGCTTGGAAGGCTGGGGTTCTACCATTGAACTACGCCCGCAAGATATGGTCGGGACGACAGGATTTGAACCTGCGACATCCTGCTCCCAAAGCAGGCGCGCTACCAAACTGCGCCACGTCCCGAAGGTGTTGAGCAGCTAAGGTCTAAACCTTGCGTGTCCCAAAGCGAAGGAAATTATAGGGGAGACTCCCCGCCTGTGCAAGCATTGATGCCTTAGCTCCTCGAATGTGCGACAAAACGACTATGGAGCAGACCGATCACAAATGCCACCACGGCAACCGGTGCCCACGCAGCACCGATATCTGCCAGCGGCAACGCATCGAACGGCAGCCACGCGCCCGCAAAGAACGCATCGCGGACCGAGGTGATCACGCTCTGCACGGCAACCACGCCGCCGACCCAGACCCACACCTGCGGATGAGCGTCGCAAAAGCCGTGTACCAAACCCATGAGGACCAGCACGATGGCGACGGGATACAAGGCGTTGAGCATGGGCACCGAGAACATAAGGATCACATCGAGGCCCACGTTGGAGAGCACGCACGAAAAAGCCGCGAACACAAAGGCGAGGATCGCGAAGGGGCGGCGCATGGCCTCCTCGGAAGCCTCCGCTCCCCCTTCGACCACATACGTCTCGCAGAAGTAGCGCGAGCAACAGCTGATGAGGCCGATGCACACGTTCATGCAGGCGAGGAAGAAGATGGCGAAGACCACGACTGTGCCGGCAAGGCCAAAGTGCATGGAGGCAGAGCGGGCAAGGATGGCGGCGCCGTTGGTGGCGTCGGGCATCACGGTGCCGAGCTGCATTCCGGCAAGGCCCAAGCCGCAGTAGATGATGGCCATAAGCACGCCGGCGATTACACCGGAACGCGAAATCTCAAAGGCCACGCGCTTGTCATCGGTAACACCCAGCTCGTGGATGGTCTCGGCGATGATGATGCCGAAGGCGAGCGACGCGAGCAGGTCCATGGTCTGATAGCCGGTCAAAAAGCCCTGCACGGCAGCGCCTGCATCGTAGGGAGCCTGAGGCGCGGCAGCCGGTCCCAGCGGCGAGATCACGGCAGCACCCACAACCAGCACGATGAGCGCAATGAGCGCGGGGCCCGTAATGCGGCCGAGCACGCGCGTGATGACACCCGGGCGCAGCGTGAGAGCAAACGCGACGACAAAGAAGCCAACGGCAAACACTAGGCGAGCCGTGCCGAGCGAAACACCCTCGGGCAGCAGCGGCACCAGCATTTCGAACGCCGTAGAGCTTGTGCGAGGAATAGCCAGGCACGGACCGATGGCCAGATAGACCGCCGCAACGAAGAATTCACCAAACTTGGGATGCACGCGGCCGGCCAGCTCGCGGGCCGTGCCGGCGAGCGCGACGGCGATAAATCCCATGACGGGCAAACCGATAGCGGCAATCAGAAAGCCGAACATGGCGACCGGCGTGGCTGAACCTGCTTGCAGCGCCAGCAGCGGCGGAATGATAAGGTTGCCGGCGCCAAAGAGCATCGAGAACAGGGCGATGCCGACGGTAACGACATGGTCGGAGCGCAGACCACGCGAGGCGGATGAGGCCATAGACACACCTTTCGGGTCGAAACAAAAACGGGACGGGCAAAAGACCCGTCCCGCAAGTATATACGCTCTAGCAGGCTAAATCGCGCAAAGCGTCAATCGCGGTGTCGACTTCCTCGTCCGTGTTGAAATACCCAAACGAGAAGCGAACGACACCCTGACGCTCGGTCCCCAGCGCACGGTGCATGAGCGGGGCGCAATGGGCGCCGGGGCGCGTCGCAATCCCCCGCCCTTGCATGAGTGCATCCGAGATCTCTGCAGAGTCGATATCGCCCACGTTGAGCGACACAATCGCAGAGCGCGTCGGTTGGTCAAACGCACCGTAGAGCTTAATCCCCGGAATCTCGCACACGCCGGCAAGGAAGCGTTCAGCGAGCGCACGCTCGTGCGCCGTAATCGCCTCGACCCCGCCCTGGGCCTCGATAAAGTCGAGGCCGGCAGAAAGGCCGGCGATACCGTGGCCGTTGAGCGTGCCCGCCTCCAGGCGCGTGGGCCACTCAAGCGGCTGCAGCGCATCGAAGCTGTGCACGCCTGTGCCGCCCATGGCCCACGGCGCCACGTCAATGCCCTCCGCCACGGCCAGCCCGCCGGTCCCCTGCGGACCCATGAGGCCCTTGTGGCCAGTAAAGCACACCACGTCGAGCCCCATGGCCTGCATATCGATATGCGCCGTGCCGGCAGACTGCGAGGCATCGACAATCACAAGCGCGCCGGCCGCATGGGCCATGGCGGCCACGCGCGCAATGTCGACCTCATTGCCGGTCACATTGGAGGCGTGCGTCACCACCACAGCATGCGTGGCCGGCGTGACCAACCGCTCGAGCTCCTCATAGTCGAGCACGCCGTTCGCGTCGCAGCCCGTATGCTCAACGGTAACACCCTGCTCTGCCGCCAAGCGGTTGAGCGGACGTAGCACCGAGTTGTGCTCAAGCACCGTCGTGACCACGCGGTCGCCGGGGCGCACCACGCCATTGATAACGGTGTTGAGCGCCGCGGTGGAGTTGGGCGTAAAACACACATGGTCCGCCCTCGGGCAACCCAAAAGGCGCGCGAGCTTGGCACGGCAAGCGTGAATCGTACGAGCGGCATCGAGGGGACCCGACGTGGCGCCGCGCCCGGCATTGCCGAGCGAGCACATCGCCTGCGTCACGGCATCGATGACCGTCTGCGGCTTGTGCATGGTCGTCGCCGCGTTATCCAGATAGATCATCGCACGACCTCCCACATATCAATCACGGTATAGCCCTCGGTGGGAACACCCGCCTCGGCGAGTTCTCCGCGCAGCAGTTCCTCATCGGCAGGCAACGCCTTCCACGCCAGACCGCAGCCGGCAGCGACCTCCCCGGGCACGGGAATCGTTCGCCCGGGAAGGCCGCGCTCGATGCACAGGGACTCGCAGCCCATGGCGGCCGCCGTGGTGGGAAACGTGATGACAAGCGCCGGGCGCTTCTCCCTCATGGCAACTCCAACCAATACGCTACGGGCGCACGACGCGCACGGCCTGCTCCATCTTCTCCACGATCACGTACATGTTAGTGACCTCGCCCACCGCAAGCTGGTCTTTAATGCCATAGTGGTCGAGGCAGGTACCGCAGGTGAGAATCTCGACACCCTGCTCGGCCAGGCCCTTCAGGTCATCGAGCACCGGCGAGCCCTCGACGGTGAGCTTGGCGCCGCCGTTGTAGAACAGCATGGTCGCGGGCAGTTCCTCCTGCTGCGTCACGGCAAAGATAAACGCCTTCATGAGCTTGTGGCCCAGCTCGTCGTCGCCACGGCCCATGCAATCGGTGTAGACGGAAATGACGAGTTTGCCCTTGCCGGCGTTGGCGTCGCAGAAAGCGGCACCGTCCTGCTCGGGGTCCGCAACGGCCACGGCACCGGCGGTCGTGACGGTCACGTGCCACTCGGCGTCCGAGATCTTCTCGACCGAGGCCGTGCAGCCCTTCTCCTGCGACATCTTGGAGATGTTCTTGACGGCGGTCTCGTTATCGACCGAGGTCACCACGGCACCCTCGCCATCAAGCTGTTTGAGTGCCTTAAGCGTCTTGACGACGGGCAGCGGGCAGGCATCGCCCATGGCATTGACTTCAATTTTGGTAGACATAGCAAAATCCTTTCGAAAGAACCGTTCTAGAGAACGATAAACAGTTACATAAGCGTGCGGGCTAGCGAACAACGCGGACGGCAGGACCGCCCGGCTCCGCCTCGCACACGCGCCCGACAACGGCGGCGATGCACCCCTCGGCATCCAGGCGACGCGCAAGCTCATCCACATCCGCCGCGGGCGCCGCGATAAGCAAACCACCAGACGTCTGCGGGTCGTACAGCGCGTCGAGCATACCCGGCTCCAGGTCCTCGTCGGCAGCCACACGCGGGCCAAAGAAGTCCTGGTTGCGGTAGGAGCCCGCGGGGATAATGCCCAGACGCGCCATATCGAGCACCTGGTCAAAGAGCGGCACCGCCCCCGACGCAAGCTCAACCTGCACGCCCGAGCCCTCGGCCATCTCACACGCGTGCCCGATCAGACCAAAGCCCGTAATGTCAGTGCAGCCGTGAAGTTCGAGCCCCTCGGCCAGACGAATCGGCGCCTCGTTGAGGGTGCGCATCGAGTCAAACATGGCCGCGGCCGCGGCCTCGTCCTGCTCGATGAGCTCGCCCTTAATGGCCGTGGTGATAATGCCCGAGCCGATCGCCTTGGTCAGCAGCAGAACATCGCCCACGCGTGCGCCGCTGTTGGCGAGCATGCGGTCGAGCGCGACAAAGCCGCTCACAGACAGGCCATACTTGGGCTCGTCGTCGTTGATGGTATGGCCGCCCGCGATAGAGCAACCCGCCTCGACGCACTTGTCGGCGCCGCCCGCCAGAATCTGACCGGCAACCTCGATGCCCAGACAACTGGGTATGCAGAGTAGGTTCATGGCATGGCTCGGCCGCCCGCCCATGGCGTAGATGTCCGACAGCGAGTTGGCCGCGGCAATCTGGCCAAACAGAAACGGGTCGTCAACCATCGGTGGAAAGAAGTCGATGGACTGCACAAGCCCCAGGTTCTCCCCTACGCGGAAGACGCTCGCATCGTCAGAGGTATCGAACCCCACGAGCAAGTTGTCGTTATGCACATTTGGCAAATCGCCCAGGACCTGGGCGAGGGCTCCGGGAGCCAACTTAGCGGCTCAACCGCTCGCGGCAGTCATAGACGTGAGCCTCATGGTGTCCCTAGCCATACGAACCCCCTTCCAACAAATCAACGACTTTAAGTATACGCGCCAGGCACGCTTCCCAAGAGACCGCCGACGGCTCGAACGTCGAAGGCGGCGCCGCAAGCGCCCGCGCGATAGCATCTGCCAGCGCGCGCTCAAACAACGGAAGGTCGGCCGCCACGGGCGTGTCGACATCCGTCATACGCGGCGACGCCACCCACGTCACGGGCGCACCGGGAAGCATCGCCTCCATCCAGGGACGAACGCCGGGCAAATCGGTCGCCACAACTTTGCAGCCGCACGCGAGGGCCTCAATCGTCACGAGCGGCAGACCCTCGTAAAACGAAGGCAGCACAAAGACGTCGGAACTGCGGTAGGCATGCACGAGTCCATCGCTATCCAGGCGCCCCGCCAGCGTCACCGGCACATCCGAGGCCGCGGCCAAGCGCTCGATACGCGCGTACTCGGCATCGTCCCCGCGGCCGCCCACGAGTACCAAGCCAGATGAGCGGACGTCATCGTCAATCGGCAATGACACGGCTCGAACCAGCGACTCGATGCCCTTTTTAAAGCAAATCTTGCCCACGTACACAAGCGATCCCGGCTGCCTCGCCACGCTTGCGTCGCGGCAGAAGACGCGATGGTCGTAACCCGTCCCAATCACGTGGATGCGATCGGCATCGACGCCGCACACCAGGCCAATCTGCTCAGCCTGCTCAGCATGGAGCGCAAAGACGGCATCGAGCCGACGAACCGCACGTACGATGCGATCGCGCTCGAGCGCATGCGAACGCAGCTGTCGCAGATCGGTCGAATGGCACACGGCAACAACCGGCACGCCCCGGACGCACTCGCGCGCCAATGCGGTCACCAGATACAGGTGATGGCAGAGCACCAGATCGGGCCGAAACTCAGTCACCGCCCGATCGATTGCATTAGCAAATGCCCGCTCAAATGCCTTGAGCATCGAAGGCGTCAGGTCACGATAGCGTGTAGAGGGATAGGGCATGACATCGGACATACCGCAGATGGGAAACGGCAGCTCGGGCGACTCGAACGGTACGGCAAACACGGCAGCACGCCGGTCCAGCTCGCCTTGGGTATCACCCGGCGCCGCACCGCAAAGCACGGCGGCGCGATGCCCCGTCTCGATCTGCTCGCGCACAAGCGCGGCAAGGTAGGTGCCGCTGCCGGTGCTATCTGGTTTTTGTGCCGTGATATTGAGGATGCGCATGTCGCGGTACACCCCTAGGCCAAGGCGGCGGCGCGAATCGCCGCGCCGATCGCTCCGGCAAAGCGAGCCTGGGGTGAGGTGGTCACCGGCGACCCCAGTAGCTCGCCCAACCTGTCTCTTATACACATCTCCGAGCCCACGAGACATCTCAGGACCTCGTAT
>URBM01000098.1 GCA_900545995.1 uncultured Collinsella sp.
GTCTCGTGGGCTCGGAGATGTGTATAAGAGACAGGGTCGGAGTGGGCTGGTTCGAGCCGCCACCCTTGTTGCCATCGTTGTTCTCGGTCGTACCGGCAGTCTCGTTGCTCACCGTGGCCTTCTCGGCGGTGCTGGCGTTGATGCCGGCCTGCAGCGCGGCATTGGCCTCGGCCTCGGCGGCAAGCTCGGCCTGCAGCTGCGAATCCAAGGAATTTACGACGTTCTGGGCTTCAGCCTGCTGGGCGTTAAGCTCGTCGACCTTCTTTTGCGTGGTGGCGACGTTCTTCTCCTGCTCGGCCTGCTTATCGGTGAGCTGCTGCTTAAGCTCCTTGACCTCTTGAATGGTCTGCGCTTGCTTATCGGAAACTTTGCCGTAGTAGAACAGACGGTTGAGCATATCGCTCAGATCATCGACACCCGTCAAAACCTGAAGCAGGCTCAGACCGCCGGTTTTGTACTCGCCGGCGACATAGGTCGAGAGCTTGGCCTGACCATCGGCGATCTCCTGCTGCTTTTGCGTGATCTCGCCGGCAGTCTGATCGAGCGCCTGCGTCTGCGTGGCAAGCTCATCGTAAATCTGCTGGGTTTGGGTGCCGATCTGCTCGAGTTTCGTACGAGCAGCGGCAAGGTCGGATGCGGTATCGGCGTAGGCAGGAGCCGCGAGGCCCAAGCCCAAAACACAAGCGAGGGTTGCCGTAGCAGCGCAGCGTGCCATGTTTTTGTGCGTGTTTGCTGTGCGCATGTAGCTTCCTTTCCAGTAACTAAGGGTAACGGCTAGCCTACCGTCACCAGGCTAAAGAGCTCCACATCGTCATCAGACGGCGTGAGCTTCTCGCGCGGGTTGAGAAACGCAAGCTCAAGTATACAACCGTAACCGATAAGCTTTGCGCCCATATCTCGCACCAGTTTACCTGTTGCCTCGACGGTTCCGCCCGTCGCGACCAAGTCGTCCAGAATCAACACGGTATCTTTAGAGCTGATAGCGTCGGCATGGATCTCAATTGAATCGGTGCCGTACTCGAGCTCGTAGCTCTGGCTTACGGTCTCGCGCGGCAGCTTGCCCGGTTTACGTGCGGGAACAAAGCCGGCGCCAAGGGCTACAGCCACCGGTACGCCAACCATAAAGCCGCGAGCCTCGGGACCCACGACCTTGGTGATCCCCATGCCGGCAAAGTGCTCGGCGAGGGCATCGGTCATGGCTTTGAGCGCCTCGGGATTGCCAAAGAGCGGCGTGATGTCTTTAAAGACGACTCCGGGCTCGGGATAGTCGGGGATGTCGACGATTTGAGATTCGAAGTCGTACATTGCATGACCTTTCAATGGGTTGCCGGATAAGCGGCAGCGGTTATTTGCCCGCCGTGGCGGTGCCGGAGTGCGAAGGGGCGACGACCTTGAGCGGCTTTACGAGAGAATCCTCGTGCGAAGCCGGCGTGGCTATCTCTTCGTTTTTGGCTTTGGTGGACTCGGAGCGAGTGATTTCCTCATCGAGTGCATCGATGTCGGCGTCCTCGACCACGGCGTTGAGCGACTCAAAAACGCGGTTCTTGAGCAGCGCAGTGTGCACACCCTCGGTCAGGTCGTGAAGCTTCTTAAACGCACGCTCGAGCTTGGCGTCGCGCTCGTCATCGGAGGTATCCATGCCGAGCATGCTCACGAGCACCTGCTCAAACATCGAGGACTCGCGGTTGGCGGAAGACACGTACTGACGCAGGTTGCGGGGCTCGATATGGAAGCGTGACAGCTCGGAGCAGTAGCGGATGATTGGAAAATCGCGACCATCGACGAGCTCACGATTCTGCGGACTCTTGATGATGCGAATGAGGTCGTTCTCGGCGAGCGAGCGGATAAACGAAATCTCGACGCCCAGCATATCGGGAATGGTCTCGATGGGATGCAGCTTTTGCTTAGTCTCCTTGGGCTCCGTCTTGAGCGGAACATCGGACAGCAAGCCCACCTCGTAGGCGAGCGTTGACAGGTCCGTGGCGTTTTCCAAGCGCTGCTTAATCACGTTGAGCGGCATGTAGCGGGTCTTCTGCAAGTGCAGAATGACCTCCAGGCGATCAACGTCCTCCTTAGAGTACTGACGGTATCCCTTAGGCGTACGATGAGGGGTAATGAGCCCCTCATCTTCTAGAAATCTAATTTTTGAGTTCGAAAGATCGGGGTATGCGCCTCGAAGAAGGTTGACGACTTGGCCGATACTCAGATAGTTGCGTTCGGCCATGCCCTACTCACCGGTTTCGATGCGCTCCGGCGTGCTCTCGTGGTAGATGAGCGTAAACGTACCGATCTGGACGGAAGAACCATCGTGCAGCGGGGCCGCGTTGACAATGGCGCCGTCGACCCAGGTGCCATTGAGCGAGCCCAGGTCCTCAATGCGAGCGCCGAGGCCCTCGCGAATAATGCGCGCGTGGCTACGCGAAACGGTCATGTCATTGAGGAAGATGCCGTTCGCAGGATCGCGGCCGATGGTGGTCACGTCGTCCTCGAGCTCAAAGGCGGCACCAGTCTGCGGACCCTTGACGATGGACAGAACGGGTGCGGTGATGCGCACGTTGGCCATGAGGTCGGGAACGGTGACGTCGCTTGAAGGCACGCGGAATACGCAGGTAGCGTCAGCAGTCTTATCATTCTGAGGCATATTGTTAACCATGTTGTCCATGACAACCCCTAACTTATCGCGGACGTGCCGCAAATAATGAACCGTACGTAATCATACCCCAACGAATCAGTCTTCGATTTCAGGGTTCAGAAAGTCGATGTCCTCGTCCTCGGGATGCGCGAGAGCCTGTTTAATGCCCACTCCGCCCTTAATGGAATAGATGACAGCCGTGAGCATGGAGAAGATCACGCCGCCGTACACAAAGAAGATGCCGAGGGGCACCGAGCTTCCGTTGAGGCCCGGGAAGGCCGTAAGGGTTGAAGGTAAAAGATGCAGGCCGTCAATAACGGGGAACCCGAGCAGCATGAGCGAGAAGCCGGTCATGAGCAGTGCAGTGGCAATCTTTCCGGGAAAGACGACATCGATGGGGCGACGGTGATAATGACGCACGATAAGCGTGCCGATGCCCAGATAGATGTCGCGGCCAATAATGAGCACGCAGACCCAGATTGGCAGCTCTCCGCGAACCACCAGCCCAAGTACGCCGGTGAACAGCAGCGCACGGTCGCAGATGGGATCCATGACCTTGCCGAGCCACGAGACCGTCTTGGTCATGCGGGCGATCTGACCGTCCATCCAGTCGGTGGAGGCGGCAACGGCGTAGATAACGATGGCGATGACGCGGTTGTTATCCGTCACAAACAGGTACAGAAATACCAGGGTGAGGATCAGGCGCGTAAAGGTGATGAAATTGGAGATCGTAAAGATCTTATTCGACGGGTAATCGGAAGTGCCGATAAGCTCCTTTTTGATCTTCTTTTTGATGCCCACAGGACTCCCCCGCTAGTTAACGACAAAACTTTCGATACTATACCCGTTCCGGCGATGTCTATCCAGCGTAAGCATAGAGAGTCCAGACATATGGAGGATGCTACTGGGTTGTGCGGCATTCTGCATTTGTGTACATCAGCCTCCAAATATGACATTTTTCGGCATCTTTGATGGCTGATGTACACGTTTTGATTCGGTGATTACATCGATCGGGAAAGTTGTTGCCTTAAGCAAATTAATCATGATGTGCGGGTCGAGAAGGGTTGGCGCCAAAAGAGCCCAACGGCCGTTACGGCTTCGTTAGAAACACGCCCCACCATGGATGGTGAACCCGAAAGGTAAGGCGCGCGGGCACGGTGACTCGGCCCGCGCTCCCGGAAGAGAAAGGATAAACCCATGGGTTACATGCTCGAGACGCGCGGGCTCACCAAGCGCTTTGGCCGCGGCGACCAGGCGCAGGACGCCGTGGCCGACGTGAGCCTTCATATCCGCGAGGGCGAGGTGTACGGGCTGCTCGGTCCCAACGGCGCCGGCAAGTCGACAACGCTCAAGATGATCTGCGGGATGCTGCGGCCGACGGCCGGGGAGATCCTCTTTGCCGGGCACGCCTGGCGCCGCGAGGACCTCTACGCAATCGGCAGCCTCATCGAGGAGGCGCCGCTCTACCCCAACCTCACCGCGCGCGAGAACCTGCGCGTGCGCACCACGCTGCTGGGCCTTCCCGAGAGCCGCATAGATGAGGTGCTCGCCGCCGTGGACCTCGCGGACACCGGGAAGAAGCGCGCCGGGCGCTTCTCGATGGGGATGCGGCAGCGCCTGGGGCTCGCGCTGGCGCTGATCGCCCGGCCACGCCTGCTCGTGCTCGACGAGCCCACCAACGGGCTCGACCCCATCGGCATCGAGGAGCTGCGCGACCAGATCCGCGGCTTCGCGGCGGCGGGTACGACGGTGATCGTCTCGAGCCACATCCTCTCCGAGGTGCAGCAGATGGCGGACACCATCGGCATCATCTGCGGGGGGCGCCTCGCCTACGAGGATGCGCTTCGGCCCGGGCAGGACCTCGAGGAACTCTTCATGAGCTTCTGTCGGGAAGGGCGACGAGCACGCGGGGAGGTGGCGGCATGACGGGTGAGAAAGGCGGCCTGCTCGCGGCCCTGCGCGCCGAGGCCCTGAAGTCGCGCCACGCGGCACCGGTTCGCCTGGCCGTGCTCATGGCGCTGCCGATGCCGCTGCTCGGCGCGATGCCCTACCGGGGCGTGCAGATCTTCAGCGCGTGGAACTACTGGTACGCGCTCTTCCTGCCCGTGTGTCTCTCGCTCGTGGTGGCGTGCGTCGCGCGGGCGGACGCTCGCACGCGGATGCGGGGGCTTCTGGGCCTGGGCTTCCCGCTCGGGCGCGCCTGGTGGGCCAAGGCGCTCTGGTGCCTCGCGCTCTGCACGCTCTCGAACCTCGTGGTCTTCGGCATCTACCTCGCGGGATCGGCGTTCTCCTCGCAGGGCCTCACGACCGCGGGCACGCTCACGATGCTCCTCTGCGCGCTCGTCAACACGGTGACCGCGGCGTGGATGATCCCCGCAGGGCTCTTCCTCACGGCGCGGCTCGGCATGCTCGCGGGCATCTTCTGCCCGCTCGCCGCGCAACTCGTGGGTGGGTTCGCCTGGTCGTTGGTGCCGCTGCCGCAGCTCTTTCCGCCGTCGGCGAACATGGTCATCCCCACGAGCTTCATCCCCGTGCTGCCGAGCGGCGAGCCACTCGCGGCGGACATGGCGCTCGGCGGGGCGCTCGCGTCGGACGGCATGCTCACGCTGGCGGGCCTTGCGGTCTGCGCGCTCGCGTTCGCCGCGCTCACGGCGGCGGGCGCGGCCTGGTTCGCGCACTCCGAGGAGAGGTGATGGCCATGACACGACTCTCCGACCCGATGCCGCGCATGACTCTCTCGCGGGCCCTGCTCTCCGAGGCCCTGCGCCTGGCGCGCCCCCCGCTCACGGCGGTGCATCTCGTCTGCGGCCTGGCAGCCGGTCTTGCCTGCGGCGAGTACTTCTCCGTAACCCGATGGGACCCGGCGCTGGGCGCGGACGCCTACGCCCAGTTCCTCGGCGCCCTCATGCCGCTCATGTCCGCCATCGTCTGCGGGCTCGCCGTGGACGAGGAGCGCGCTGCCGGGCGCCTCGCTAACCTCACGGCGGTCCCCTCGCGCGGGCGCGCCGTCGCGGCGAAGCTGCTCGCCCTTGCGGCGCTCGGCGCGGGCGCGCTGGCCGTGGCGCTCGGCGTGTTCGGGGCCGTGCTCGCCGTCGCCGGGCGCCTGCCGCTCGGGCCCGCTCCGCTTGCGGTCGCCTGGGCGGGCATCGTGCTGGGCAGCCTGCCCCTCTACGCGCTGGGGCTCGGCGTGGCCCTGCGCCTCGGCCGCAACGCCGTCATCGGCACCGGCGCGGCGGGGATGCTCCTCGCATTCTTCTCGGTGGGCGGACTTGCGCACGGTCTCATGACCGGCGAGCTCACCGGTGCCCTGGCGACGCCCCTGAGCTGGGTGCCGCTCGCCTGGCCCGCGCGCCTGGGGTCGCTCGGGGTTGAGGCCTTCATCGACGCCGCACGCGCGGCGGGCCCACTCCTCACGACTGCGCTCGCTGGCCTCGTGCTCACCCTGGCAGCCGACGCCGTCCTTCTCGCCTGGTTCTGCCGCTTCGAGTACGGGAGGGCAGATGCGTAGGAGGCCGCTCGCCGCCATGCTCGCCCTCCTCTCCGCAGCGCTCCTTCTGGGCGGGAATGCCCTGCTCGACGCCGGCTGGGGGTCGGCGCTGCGCTCGATCGCCGACCGCGTGCTGCCCAACCCTGAGATCGTCATGTTGGCACCCGCAGCTGCGCGCGGGGCTCTGGACCGCTGAATGCGGCGCTAGTACAATTCCGACGAGAGTTTCAGGAGGTCTAACATGGCGAGGATACTGGCAGTGGATGATGAACGGGCGATCCTCGACGCTCTCTCGCGCGTCCTCGGCCGCGACGGCCATGAGGTCGTCAGGGCAGCGGACCCGACGGCGGTCCCGGGGATGGACCTCTCGCGCTTCGACCTCGTGCTCTGCGACGTCATGATGCCGGGGCTCGACGGCTTCGAGCTCGTGCGGCAGATCCGCCCGGACTTCGACGGGCCCATCGTCTTCCTGACCGCGCGCGTGGCCGAGGAGGATGCCGTGGCCGCCTACGGCCTGGGCGCCGACGACTACGTCCGCAAGCCCTTCGGGGCCGCGGAACTGCGCGCCAAGGTCGCGGCCCATCTACGCCGTGAGCGCCGGCCGCGCTCGCACGCCCTCTCCTTCGGGGAGGTGCGGATCGACCTCGGGGCGCGCGGCCTCGCCGTGGGCGACAAGGCCGTGCCGCTCACGCCCACCGAGTACGCCATCTGCGAGTACCTCGCGCGCCACCCCGGGCAGGTCATGAGCCTGTCTCTTATACACATCTGACGCTGCCGACGATAAGGCTCGTGTAGA
>URBM01000099.1 GCA_900545995.1 uncultured Collinsella sp.
GGTCCAGAATATGCCGCGTTTAACACCGGCGATGCCTTTGTCGGATAGGAAATACTTCTTTTGGAATGAGGCGAACATTTAGGCCTCGCCTCCCTTCGCGGCGGCGACATCCGCGGTCGCAGCGGTAATCTTCCAGTTTGCGGCTTGCTCGTACTCGGCCCACATCCTGGCGTACAGGCCGCCCTCCGCCAAAAGCTCGGCATGGCTGCCCGCCTCCTGCACGCTGCCCTGGTTGAGCACCACGATTTGGTCGGCGCCCACCACGGTCGAAAGCCGGTGCGCAATCATGATGACCGTGCGGCCCGCCGCCAGCTTGCTAAAGGCGCGCTGGATGAGCGCCTCGTTTTCGGGGTCGGCAAAAGCCGTGGCCTCATCGAGCACCACGATGGGCGCGTCCTTGAGGATGGCGCGGGCAAGCGCCACGCGTTGGACCTCGCCGCCCGAAAGATACGCCCCGCCGGCACCGAGCATGGTGTTGATGCCTTGCGGAAGCTTGGCAACGATGTCGTCGCACTGAGCCGCAGAGAGGGCCGCGAGCACTTCGTCGTCAGTGGCCGCAGGCTTGGATGCGCGCACGTTGTCGGCAAGCGTCTGTCGGAACAACTGGTTGGTCTGGAACACAAACGCGACCTGGTCCATGAGCTCGTGCGGGTCCATGTCGCGAACGTCCACGCCGCCCACAAGCACGCGGCCCGAAGAAGCGTCCCAAAAACGCGGGATCAAGCTCGCGCAGGTCGACTTGCCGCCACCCGAGGGACCAACCAGCGCAAGGGTGCTGCCTGCGGGAACGTTGAAGCTTACATGGTTGAGGGCGGGCGCCTCGGCACCCTCGTACGTAAAGCTCACGTCATCAAAACGCACATCGCTGCTGGCAGGATGCTTGGGTTGGGCGGACACGGGAAGCTGCTGTGACTCCATAATGCTGCGGATGCGGGCCAGCGAATCGGCACTCATTTGAGACGCCTCGCCCACAAACATGAGCTTGGTCATGGCCGTTGGCACCACGGCAGAAAAGATTGCGTAAAAGGTGAAGTTAGTCATAAAGTGCGCGAAATCCGTCTCGCCCGGTGCCAGCAGCAACGCCACAGGCAACAAGAATGCCACGAGACCGTTGAGCGCCGTAAGGTTGAGCACCTGCGGGCCTCGGCAGAACGTGCCCGCATAGCTTTGCGCCATGTGAGCGTACTCGGCGATCGCATCGTGGAAAGCCTTAAAGGAGTAGACCGTCTGCTGAAACACTTTGACCACAGGAATGCCGCGCACGTATTCGGTGCCGGTCTTGTTCATTTTGACTAGCGCGCCCATGTAGGCTTTCATAAACTCGGCGCCTTTGCCGCTCATCATGGTAGCCATGGCGCCCAACGAAATAACGACCGAGATAAGGCACGCCGCGCCCAGGCGCCAATCGAGGGCGAATAACAGCACGAGCAGGCCCACGACCATAGCAGCAGCACCCGCGATATCGGGCAGCATGTGGGCAAGCAGCGTCTCGGTAGAAGCGGCGCAACCGTCTACGACACGGCGCAGCTCACCGGTGGCATGCGTGTCAAAATAGCCGAGCGGCAGCTTAAGCAGATGCTCGCTCGTGGCCTTGCGGATATTGGACGCACAGCGAAACGCAGACAGATGCGTGCACATAAGGCCTACGAAATAGACCACAATGCTTGCCAGGGCAAATCCCACGGCCCACCAGCCATACATCGCAATGTCGGCGGCTTCGCCCCAGTTGGGCGCCACGGCGATAAGATCGCGCGCGACAAGCCAGATGCACACGTACGGACCAAAGCTCAGCAGCTGCGAGAGTGCCGAGAGTGCCATGCCCAGATACGTTAGAAATTTGCGGTCGCCGGCATATGCGAGCAGCTCGCCGATACCGCCACCTTCCTTTTTTGATTCCTTCGCCATAAGATTCCCTTCTAACGGCTTGAGAGTTAACCGCAATCAACTTATCATTGGCATGTTAGCCATGGCTCACAATTGAGCCAGGCGTGGACGTTTCCGCAAAGGAAGGGGACGCTTTTGCAAATGCGGCGGGCAGCAACCGACATAACCGAGCTCTACGCACCGCAGTTTGAGCAGTTTGGCCTGGAGCTTACCGGCAGGGGCGCCGTCTTTACCGGCGAGGTGGCTAACGACCGGGCACACGGCCGCGCGTGGATCATGCCCCTCTCCCCCAGCTGCATCGTCATGGAGCATTTCATTACCCCGACGCGCGACATGCACCTAGCCGAGTACACGCCCGAGCCATACGCCTGCGTAAGCGAGGTCAGCGCATCCACGCTTACGTGCATGCCCCAGGCCGGCATAACGCCCGCGAACCTTAAGCCGCTGCGCGAACCGTGGCCGAACAACGCGGTTTGCAGTTTTATTCAAGATAACTGTGGCGAGGAGTTAAGCCCGCTGTTTGCGGGGCAGCTCTATCACTCGCGCTCGGTGCTCTTTTTGCCCGGGTATTTTGATGAGCTAGAGAGCCGCTATCCTACCGAGTTTACAGGGATTTTTGAGGCGTTTGCCGAGCCCTGGCACGAGGAAGCGGCGTCAGCCATCTGCAACACGCTGCGCCGAATTAACGAGGAGCGCGCCCGCACCGTGGGCGGGCACCTCTATATGCAAGGTATTGTTGAGACCATGGTCGCCGAGCTCGCCTGTTCGCGCGCGGCCCACAAGCTGGCGCGGCAGGCGGCAGACACGCGTGCCAGCGTGACTATTGCCGAGGAAGCGACGAGCCTTGTAGAACGCTCGCTCGATAAGGGCAGACATGTGGGTATCAACGAGGTGGCCGAGGGGCTCTACACAAGCCGCTCCAAGCTGTGCGCCACCTTTAAAGCCCAAACTGGCGAGTCCCTGGGCGCCTACATTCGCAGACGCCGTATAGAGCGAGCGCAGGACCTTTTGACCGATAGCTCGCTCACGATAGCGCAGGTTGCAGAGCGTCTAGGCTACCCTCAGCAGGCCGCCTTCGCCCAAGCCTTCAAGCAACACACCGGCACCACCCCCACCACCTGGCGCTCCCAACATATATAAAGAATGAGGGCGCCAACGGCGCCCTCATTCACCAAATTCCATTCAGCCCACCTGACCCGAACGGCCGAGTCGTCACGGAACCCGGGAGCCCCGGCAGGGCGGGTGCTTGCTCAAAATGAGTTCCGCACGCAAAGAAGGCCACTTAATGTGGCCTTCGTCTTGCGCAGGACTGTTCGAAATTATGAGGAAGCACCCACCCTGCCGGGGCTCCCGGGTTCCCGCTTACGAGAGCGACGTTCTCAGCAACTCGTTGAAGAGCTTCGGGTTGCCCTTGCCGCGGCTCGCCTTCATGCACTGGCCCACCAAAAAGCCGATGACCTTCTGGTTGCCGTCACGATACTGCTGCGCCTGCTCGGCACAGTTTGCCAGCACCTCGTCCACAATCGGCTGCAGCGCACCGGCATCGCTCACCTGACGCATACCGCGCTCGTCGACAATCTTATTGGGATCGTCACCCGTCTGGGCCATGGCCTCAAAGACCTCGTGCGCCTGGTTGGAGCTGATGGCATCGGTCGCCAGCAGTTTGGCAAGAGCCGCCACCTGAGCCGGCGCGATGCCGGACTCGGCGAGCGACACGCCCGCGCTCTTAAGGTAGGCGATCATCTCGTTGACCAGCAGGTTTGCGACCGTCTGGGCCTCCTTGCCGGCCATACCGGCAGCGGCGGCCTCAAAGAACTCGGCAAACTCGGGGTCGCCGGCAATCTGCTCGGCGTCGGCGGCCTTAATGCCAAAGTCGGCCTCAAAACGGGCGCGCTTGGCATCGGGCAGCTCGGGGATCTCACCGCGGCAGCGGTCGATGAACTCGTCGTCCAAGTCGAACGGCGCCAAGTCGGGATCGGGGAACAGACGATAGTCGTCAGCCGTCTCCTTCACGCGCATGACCACGGTGCGCTTGCGGCTGGGCTCCCAGTGGCGGGTCTCCTGATAGATGATGCCACCCTCCTCGAGCACCTCGGCCTGGCGGCAGATCTCGTAGGCAAGGCCGTCGTGCAGGCTCTTGAACGAGTTGAGGTTCTTGAGCTCGGTCTTGGTGCCCAGCTTGGTCTCGCCGCGGCGACGCAGCGACACGTTGCCGTCGCAGCGCATGGAGCCCTTCTCCATGGAGCAGTCGGAAATGCCCAGCGTCACAAAGATGCGACGGAGCTTCTCCATAAACAGGCGAGCCTCCTCGGGCGTGCGCAGGTCGGGCTCGGTAACGAGCTCGATCAGCGGCGTGCCGCAGCGGTTGTAGTCGACGAGCGACTCGGCCGCGGCGGTAATGCGGCCCTCGGCACCGCCCACGTGCACCATCTTGGCGGCGTCCTCCTCCATGTGGATGCGCAGGATGCGGATGGGCACCGTGTAGGAACCGTCCTCACGGCGCTCAGGCATCTGCAGGTTGGACGCATCGTAACTGGCCAGATGGCCGGCACGCTGATTGCCCTCGCGCATGGTCGACGTCATGGACGTGGACAGGCCCTCGGCGTTGGCCGAGGCGCTTGCCAGACTCTGGGCCTCTGCCTCACCAAACGCGCAGTCGGGGCGCTCGGCGGCACCGCGACCGGTCACGTCCAAGTCCAGGTGGCCGTACATGGCAAAGGCGACCGGACCCTGCGTGGTCTGGAAGTTCTTGGCCATATCGGGATAGAAGTAGTGCTTGCGGTAGAACATCGAGTGGCGCTGGATCTCGCAGTTGGTAGCGAGGCCGGCCTTGACGATGCTCTCGATGGCGCGCTTGTTGGGCACCGGCAGGGCGCCGGGCAGGCCCAGGCACACCGGGCACACGTTGGCGTTGGGCTCGTCATCGTGGCTGAGCTTGCAGTTGCAGAACATCTTGGTATCGAGTGCGGTGAGCTCGGTATGGATCTCCAGGCCGATCACGGCCTCCCAATCCTGCAGGACCTCGGAAAGCTCCTTCATTACAGCTCGCCTCCCTTCCCGGCAAAATCGGGCGCGACGGAAAGCGCGGGCGCTCCCGTGGCGGCATCGGCAAAGCCGCGCTCCAGGGCGCGGGCAAACGTGAGCAGCTGACGGTCCTTAAAGGCCGGACCCACCAGCTGAGCAGAAACGGGCAGCTGGGTATCCTCGCCCAGGCCCAGCGGCACCGAGATACCACCGTTGCCGCAAATGTTGAGCGAGATGGTGTACAGATCGGAGAGGTACATCTGCGTGGGGTCGCTGATCTCGCCAAACTTAAAGGCCGTGCGCGGCGAGGCGGGCATGAGGATGGTGTCCACCTTGGCATACGCGGCGTCGTAGTCCTGCGTGATAAGCGTGCGGGCCTTTTGCGCGGCGTAGTAGTACTTGTCGTACACGCCCGAGCTCAGCAGGTAGGCGCCGAGCATCTGGCGGCGCTTGGCCTCGGCGCCAAAGCCGTGGGCGCGAGAGAGCGAGCTCTGGTCGGACAGGTTAGCGCAGCCCTCCTCCTGGTAGCCGTAGCGAATGCCGTCGAAGCGAGCCAGGTTGGAGAACGCTTCGGCCGGGCCGATGACGTAGTAGGCAGCGATGGCGGCATCCAGGTGCGGCAGGTCGACCTCGACCAGCTCGGCACCCTGGTTCTGCAGCTCCTGGGCGGCGCGCTGAACAGCGGCCTTGACCTCGGGCGTCAGGCCCTCGGCCTCCATAAACGCGGGGATGATGCCCACGCGCTTGCCCTCGATGCTGTCGTTGAGATGCTCGGTAAAGTCGACGGCGCAATCCTGGCTGGTGCAGTCGTACGGATCGTGGCCCGCGCCGGTAAGCGCGTTCATGGCCAGCGCGACATCCTCGACCGTGCGGCCAAAGGGCCCCACCTGGTCGAGCGACGAGCCAAAGGCAACCACGCCGTAACGGCTCACGGCGCCATACGTGGGCTTAAAGCCCACCACGCCGCACAGCGATGCCGGCTGGCGAATGGAGCCGCCGGTGTCCGAGCCCAGCGAGAGCGCGACCTCGCCCGCGGCGACGGCGGCAGCGGAGCCGCCCGAGGAGCCGCCGGGCACGCGCTCGGTATCCCAGGGATTGTTGGTGCGATGGAAGGCCGAGCTCTCGGTGGAGCTGCCAAAGGCAAACTCGTCCATGTTGGCCTTGCCCATGGGCAGACAGCCGGCGTCGAGCATGCGCTGGACGCAGGTGGCGGTGTAGACGCTCTGGTAGTCCCCAAGCATGCGGGAAGCGCAGGTGGTGCGCGTGCCCACGAGGTTCATGTTGTCCTTGATGGCCAGCGGCACGCCCGCGAGCGGGGGCAGCGGCTTTCCGGCGGCACGGTCGGCATCCACGCGCGCAGCGGCCTCGAGCGCAAGCTCGGGCGCCACCTGCAGGAATGCCTGGACCCCGCTCTCGCGCGCCTCGATGGCGGCAAGGGAGGCCTGGGCCACCTCGGTAGCGGTAAAGTCGCCGGCGGCAACGCCCGTGGCGATCTGGGCGGCGGTAAGGGAATCGAAGCTTAGCGCCATTACTCGCTCTCCCCCTCTCCCAAAATGGACGGCACGCGGAAGTAGCGGTCGCGCGCGCTGCCGGCGTTTTCGAGCGCAACGTCGAGCGGCAGGTCGCGCTCGGGCTCGCGCAGGTCGTCGCCCATCACGTTGGACAGGCTTCCGATGGGATGGAACGTGGGCTCCACGTCGGGCAAGTCATATTGCAAGACGGGCTCGAGCATCTGGACGGCGTCGTTCATGTAGGACGTCATCTGGGCGAGCTCGTCATCGGTCAGTGCGATCTTTGCGTACTCGGCGATGCCGCGCACGTCTTTCTCGCTGAGTGCCATAGGCGCTCCCTTCCGCATAACAGTTAAACTGCTCTAGTATAC
>URBM01000100.1 GCA_900545995.1 uncultured Collinsella sp.
GAGATCCTGAGATGTCTCGTGGGCTCGGAGATGTGTATAAGAGACAGGTTTATGGCAGGTCGGTTAGTTAGCGGGCTGGAAGAAGGCTACGGCTACGGCGCCGGGGCCTACGTGGGTGCCGATGGTGGCGCCGATGGTGTGAACGGGCAGTTCGCCCTCGGTGTGGCCAGCCCACAGTGCCGCGCTGTCCTCGACATACTTCTTGAGCACCGCATCCGAAAGACCCGTATAGCCGAGCGCCAGCGGCATGGAAAAGTCGATGCCGCCTGCCTTTTCGACCTTCTGGTTGAGCAGGTTCCGGCCGTTCTTGGAGCCACGAGCCTTGCCCAGCTGCACGATCAGACCGTCCTCCGCTGCCACAACGGGCTTCACATTGAGCAACGTGCCCACAGCACCAGCCGCAGCAGACAGGCGACCGCCGCGAACGAGGTACTCAAGCGTCTCGAGCAGGCCGATGACGACTACACGGTCGCGCACGGCCTCGACAGCCGCCGCGATCTGAGCCGCGCCCTGGCCCTCGTCCACCAAACGCAGCGCGTACTCAACCAGCACGCGCTCGCCCAGGGTAACGTTATTGCTATCCACCACATACACATCGCCGCCCGGCGCCTCGGCAAGTGCGGTGCGGGCACTTTGGTTGGTGCCCGAAAGCTTAGCGCCCACGGTAATAATCACTGCCTCATCGCCGGCCTCACGCGCCTCGGCAATAGCCTGCGAAAACGCGTACGGGTTGACCTGGCCGGTCTTAGGCAGCTCATCGCGCTCCACGAGCATCTCGTAAAAGCGCTGGTGATCGATGTCGACGCCATCCATGTACACATCGGTGCCAAAGGTGACGGACAGCGGCAGAACACGCAGAGCGGGGTGCTCAGCCGGCGACATATCGCTCGCGGAATCGGTAATAATACGAATGGACATAGCGAATCCTTTCTTGCGCGGACCTCTCGCAGGGAATTTTGACAGCAAGCCCCGGCACGGCATACGCGCTCAAACGGGACTATGCAGTTGTTAATTGGAAGCAAATGCCTTGGCGGCCTTAGATCTCGCGCAGGGTGTTGAGAATCGTGCGTAGCGACGCATACATCTGCTCGCGCTGCTCCACACCCATAGCCTTACCGGTGGTATCGAGCACCTCGCGAATGATGCGGTCCGCCTCGCTCATACTCTCGCCGCCCAGAGCGGTCAGGCGCACCGGAGCACGATACTTAACGGCGGCATCGCCCGAATCATCGACCTCGACGTAGCCGCCCTCCTCCAGATGCGCGAGCGTGCGCGAGACGGCGGCGCGGGTCACGCCTGCCATGCGAGCGAGGTCGGCGCCAGTCAGGCCGTCCTTGCTGCGCTCAAGATAGTACAGGCACATAACGTCGGAGCCCTTGAGGCCCAGCCTTGCGCCCTCGGATGTCTTAATGCGCTGGATCTCCTTGTAGAGCCCGCTGATCAGTCCGACAAAGTCCTCGAAACGTGTCTCGTCGTTCTGCTGCATGGGAGACGACCGCCTTTCGCTTGCATAATGCTAACGGGTAAACATCTTAACCGTACTTATCGGCCGCCAGCCCTGCGCACCCTATTTGTTAACCCATCAACATAAAAACCACCACAAAGGGGACAGGCACCTTTGTGGTGGTTTGGGGCATCAATAGGTTCTAGGCGCCGCTACAGCTCCACGCAAGGATTGTCGCGGGTCACAAGCGTCTTAATGACAACCGTCGCTCCCAGATAGCGCTCAAGCAGCTCGGCTAAGCGATCGATCGCAGCCTGGCAATCCCCCATCCGCTCGGGCTCCACGCACTCAATCGCCAGGAACGCATCGGCCGAATCATCGGACAGCGCCGTTCGAACGCCGTCGCGCCAGTTCCAGCAGCGGCACACAGCGCCCGCATCGTCGATGTAGGCGAGCTCGCCGGGCAGCGTCGGATCGTCCGCCTCCTCGCCAAGCGGCAAGAACGCATCGCCACCGTCGGTCACCTTCAGGCGAAGGTCCCCCTCGATCGCATGCAGATCCTCGCCTCCCACGGGCAGCGCATAGGTCAGCGACACCGTGTTGTAAATATCCACCGCGGGCGTAATGTGGCCCACCGGCTTGCCTTTGAGCACGCGTTTGAGCAAGTTCTCGATCGAGCAGCGCGCGCCTTTCTTGGTCTTGAACAGACGATAGGCCTCGCGCCATGCCTTGACCGGTGCGTTCTCGCTGATAGTGTCGCTGGTCAGATGACGCTCCGCATCGATATTGGCGCGGTCGAGCAACGCCGCAATCGCATCCACGTCCTCTTGAGGAATCTGAGCCGTGGGCTTCATGCCCTCCACGACCACAACACCGACCGCTGCCTGCGGAAACAGCTCCCAGAATGAATCCTCGGCAATAAAGCTCTTCATACGCTCTCCCTTCATTGTGCGCGCCCGAGTGAGGGCGCCTAAACAAAAAGCGCCCTTACAACGGCCACCTTCAAAGTCCTACGGTGCCGTCACAAGAACGCTTGCGCTGTCCCCATCCGGAGAAGGGGACGATATGTCAGGCGTATTGTAACCCGAGTCATCCACGCGAGCAAAACCACCACAAAGGTGCCTGTCCCCTTTGTGGTGGATATGGACTCACGGCGAAGCTAGTGGCGAAGTCCCAGCAGCCCGCGGCCGCGATGACGGGCGTCGGCGTGTACTTGAACGTGCGGGCCGGCGGCTTTGACGGACTCGGGCAGGTGCGAGTACTTCTTCTCGAAGTTCTCCTCGAACATCACGGCCAGGTTGTGCGCCGCCTCGTCGTAGCGCGCGGTGCTCTGCCAGTACTGGCGCGGCACCAGGATGCCGTCGGGCACGCCGTGGCACGTCGTGGGAATGTCGACATTGAAGATATCGTCGTGCACGAACTCGCTGTCCTCGATGGTACCGTCGAGGGCGCGGGCCACCAGGGCGCGCGTGTAGGCAAGCTCGATGCGATGGCCCACGCCATAACCGCCGCCAATCCAGCCGGTGTTGACCAGATAGACGCGGGTGCGACCGTCGGCGATTCGCTCGCCGAGCATCTTGGCGTAGACCATAGGGTCGAGCGGCATAAACGGCTCTCCGAACAGCGAGGAGAACGTGGGCGTGGGCTCGGTGACGCCGACCTCGGTGCCGGGGATCTTGGCCGTAAAGCCCGTCACAAAGTGATACATGGCGGCGTCGGCCGTCAGGCGTGAGATGGGCGGCAACACGCCAAAGGCGTCGCAGGTCAGGAAGAGCACGACGCTTGGAGTGGTGCCCATGCCCTTGGTCCACGCGTTGGGGATATGCTCGACGGGGTAGGCCACGCGCGTGTTGTGCGTGATCGAGACGTCGTCGTAGTTGGGCTTGCGGTTCTCGTCGAGCACCACGTTTTCGCAGATGGCACCAAAGCGGACGGCGTTGAAGATTTCGGGCTCGTGGAACGCGTCCAGGCCCTCGCATTTGGCGTAGCAGCCACCCTCGATGTTGAAGATGCCCATGTCGGACCAACCGTGCTCGTCGTCGCCGATCAGTAGGCGCGTGGGGTTGGCCGAAAGCGTGGTCTTGCCGGTGCCGGACAGGCCAAAGAACACGGCGGTCTCGTGCGTGACGGGATCCATGCTGGCCGAGCAGTGCATGGGCAGTACGTCGTCCTCGACGGGCAGCAGGTAGTTCATGACGCTGAAGATCGACTTTTTAATCTCGCCGGAGTAGCCGGTACCCGCGACCAAAATCACGCACTCCTGGAAGTTGATGACCACGGCGGCGCTGGAGTTGAGGCCCTTGATGGCAGGGTCGCATTGGTAGCCCGGCGCGGCGAGCACGCAGAAGTCCGGCTCGCCGGTGCGCGCGATTTCGCGGGCGAGCGGGCGGGCGAGCATCTGCTTAATGAAGAGCGCCTGGCTGGCACGCTCGCAGGCGACGAGCAGGCGGCGCGTATGGTTGCGGTCGGCGCCGGCCATGCCGCGGGTGACGAACACATCGCGCTCGTTGAGATAGTCGACGATGCCGGCTTTGATGACCTCGTAGCTTTCGACGGACAGCGGGCGGTTGACGGCGCCCCAGGCAATCTTGTCGTGGACATCGGGGGTGTCAACGATAAAGCGGTCGTTGGGCGAACGTCCGGTACGCTCCCCCGTCTCGATCACCAGCGCGCCGTTGGATGCCATGCGGCCTTCGTTGCGGCGGATGGCATGCTCGACGAGCTCTGCCGCCGGCAGGTCCACCAGCAGACGGGGTTGATTCTCGGCGGGATCTTCAACGAGCGTAATACCAAAGTTGGACAGAACTTCTGCAGGGGTAACACCAGGCATGGGGCCTCCTTTAAAAACGCGACACGTTGACGCGACGCGCACTTTACTCACGTAAAGCCCGTTGTACCCGATATGCAAAAACGTTTTTGCGGCAAGGGCGGCAAGCCCGCCCAACGGTCAAAAATCGCAGGCAAGCGGCCTAGTCATTGGGGACGCTTTTAAACGACTAGTCATTGGGGACACTCTTGAACAGACAACATTCAAGGAGTGTCCCCAGATGCCGGCACTTAGGGACGTTCCCAAAGTGCCGGCACATAAGGAACGTCCCTAAGTGCCGACTACAGCGGCAGGCCTTGGCCGAGCATGGCTATGGCGCTCATCAGGACCAGCATGCCGGCGGCGTAGGGCAGGACGGCGCCCAGGAGTTCGGCATCCTTACCGCGCACGAGCACGGCGGCAAGACCAATGGCGAGGGTCTGCGGCGAGATCATCTTACCGGCGGCGACGCCCAGGGCGTTCAACGCGACCATCCAGTAGTCGCTCACACCCAGCGCAGTGGCAGCCTGGCTCTGAATGGGGCCAAACAGCATGCCCGAGGACGTGCCCGAGCCGGTCACAAACGCACCGACTGCGCCGATCCACGGAGCCAGAATCGGGTACAGCCCACCGGCGACGGCGATGCAGAACGCGCTGATCGAAGAGATCATGCCCGCATAGCCCATCACCTTGGCACAGCCCAGCACCGAAAGCATCGTGATCACCGTCGGCATCATCTGCTTCACAGTCGCGGCCAGCACCTCGCCCATCATGCGTGGCGAAGCACCCTGAATGGCACCGCCGACAAACGCCGCCAGGAAAATCCAGACGCCTGGCGTGTTGATCCACGAAAACGTAAGCATACCGGGATTCTCACCGCAATACACCTGCACATGGCTCGCAAACGGCGCGAGCGCAGCATGTACAGCGGGCACCAGATTAGACGTGCCCAGCAGCAACACAAAGATCAGGATGAAGCACGACCAGGCCGAAAGCGCCGACTTAACGGTGAGCTTCTCCCCCGCCTCGATATTCATGTGAAAGCGTGCGTCCAGATGCCCCGACTTCTCGGCACGCATGGCAAGCGCAGCTGTCAGCGCGAGCGAAACGATGGATCCTACGACCACGGCCAGCTCGGGGCCCACAAACATGGCAACGACCAGAGCCGCGCCGACAAACGACACGCCGGAGAGCAACGCCACGCCGGCAACACCGTGCAGACGCTCGCCCACACTCGCGGCATTGCCCTGGTCATCGGCAACACGGCCCGCAACCAGCACAATAAATAGCGGCATCACCACAAAGAACGGTGCGAGCTGCACCAGCTGAACGGTCGCTAGGTGAAGGGAATCCAAACCCACCAGGTCGGCAACGGACACCGTGGGGATGCCGATGGAGCCGTAGGGCGTGGGCACGCCGTTGGCCAGCAGGCAGATGAGCACGGCAGGCACGGCCTCAAAGCCCAGGCCCGCGAGCATGCCGGCGGGAATGGCGACAGCGGTACCGAAGCCGGCCATGCCCTCCATAAAGCCACCGAAGCACCAAGCCACGAGCAGCGCCAGCAGACGGCGGTCGCTGCTGATGGAGGTGATCATGCTGCCGATCACGTCCATGGCGCCCGTACGAACGCACAGGTTATACGTGAACACCGCGGCGATGATCACCAGGACGATGGGCCACAGAGCCATCAAAAAACCTTCGAGCGAGGCGGTCGCGATCTGCGCTGCCGGCAGGTGCCACCATGCGAAGGCAAGCAAGCACGAAAGGACAAACGATCCGATAGCGGCCTTCCAAGCTGGCCATTTAAAGCACAGCAGCATCACGACCAGCCAAATAATCGGCACAAGAGCCAGTAAGAATGCGGCGACGTCCATAGGTAGAAGCTCCTTGGTACCGCGTGGGCGGCATCGGGGGTGTCACAAAACTTCAACAGGATACCGCACGTTTACCGACAAATTACAGCCGCCCGCCGAAATTATTGAACAATCCGTTCAAAAACACGAGCGAACACCGTCGCGTCTATACTAAAGCGCAGCAATAGAAAGGACTCCGCTTTGAGTATCACGCCCCTCGATAGCATTCGCCGCGCCATCGCCCGCCGCAACGGCACCTCCAACCCCGCTGCATCGAAGGACGGCGCCGCAAAGGCCCAGGGCGGCCGCATCGAGAACGGCCTCTTCCCTGCCTCGCACACTGCCGAGGAACTCGCACGCATCCAAGAGCTGAGTCAGCGCAACGCCGGCGGGCCCGATAGCAGCCAAGCCACACGTCGCCGGCGCGAACGCGATCGGGAGCCCGGCCCCGTCCGCCGCATGGTCAACGCTTGGTGGAACCGTCTGCTCGGCGCCGTCTACGGCGGCGGGTTCTCCACGCAAGAGGCTGAATACGAAGAGCACGCCACCAGCCGCGACTATCTTTGGAACACCCTCGGCACCGCCGTGTGGGGTCTGGCGTTTCCGTTGCTCACCATCTGTCTCTTATACACATCTGACGCTGCCGACGATAAGGCTCG
>URBM01000101.1 GCA_900545995.1 uncultured Collinsella sp.
GGATTAAGTTTTACCTTGAGGAAGAGAGCTACATTGTCGTATTCGAGCCGAGAGAGCACTACTGCCTGCTGATAACCGCGTATTACGTCGACAACGACCACAGTAGGAAGATGATTGAACGCGAGATGGCGAGAAACCACGCCGAAAAAGCAGGAGGCGCTGTTTGGGCGCCTCCAGAGGACTCCTTCACACACACGGTGGATGAGCTATCCCGATTATCGCCCCATCGCAGCGAAATGTAAACCGAACACGTTGTGGAGATTGGGGGCCGGCAAGGGCGAGATTCCATGCGTCAACATCTAGGGAGGTGATGCCCATGAAAGCGAAAAATCTCGGGACCGCAGGCTGATGCCGCGGCCCCGAGACTAAGGATACGACCCCTGCACTTTGGAACGTGAGACGGGGCCGGAGTCAGAACCGGGCGAAACGGAGAATAAGCCCGCGATCTGAACGGATCTGATTATATGACAAAGAAGCAGCGCCGCCGCGTCTGGGGCTCCGTGACCGAGATGAGGCGCGGCAAGAAGTACGTCCTGCGCTGGATGCAGAACACGCCGCAGGGCCGCAGGCGCAAGACCAAGACCGTGTACGGCACCTACCGCGAGGCGTGCGCGGAGCTGGACCGCATCCACGTCGAGCACGCCGACGACGCGCCCGTGCCCACCATAGCCAAGGCCTACGAGACGTGGCTCGTCCCCAAGATGGCCGCACAGGTCGAGGCGGGGACGCTCGCCCCCAACACCCGCGACCTCGTGCTGCGCTCGTGGAGGAACTACGTCGGGCCCCGCTGGGGCGCAATGCCCGTCGACCAGCTGCGCGCCGTCGAGCTGCAGGACTGGCTGCTGACACTTCCCGCCGCCACCGCCGATACCGCCCTGCTCACCCTGCGCAAGGCCTACGCCTGCGTCTCGACCTTCATCCGCCTGCCGCTCGACCCGTTCGCCGCCAGCGTCAGGTACACCATGCCCACCCGCAAGACCCGCGAGCGCTCAAAGCGCGTCTACACCCTCGACGAGGCCCTGGGCGTCTTCGACGCACTGCGCGGCAACCCCCTGGAGCCCGCGTTCATCCTCGCGTGCTTCGGCTCCTGCCGCTCTGGCGAGTCGCTTGGCGTGCGCACCGAGGAGGTGCTGCGCTGGGAGCGTAGCGGCACCGTACTCGCCTCGGCCGACATCTGCCGCCAGATGCAGCAGTCCGGCACCGAGCCGGTTGGCGCTCTCAAGACCGCCAAGTCCGCCCGCACCGTCGTGATCCTACCGCAGGCCGCTGACCGCCTCGTCGAGATAGCGGCCTCGCGCGCCGCCGAGGGCCGCGAGTGGATGTGCGACCGGGGCGACGGGCTACCCATGAACCGGAGCATTTGCAACAACCGCTGGCGGAAACTCTGCGACGCCCGCGGCATCGAGCACATTCCGTGGTCGAACCTCCGCAACTCGTGGCGTACGATAGCGGAGGTCGAGCTTCGCCTGCCGTGGGACCTCATCGAGATGCTGATGGGCCACGCCCTCCCCGGCGTATCGGGACGGCACTATATCCGCCCCACCGCCGAGCAGGTCGTCCGCGCCGCCTTCGACGCGCTTGGGATAAGTTAGGATATTCCCCCGCAAAGCCGCAGGTAGATGGCGCGCCGTTAGTTGTGGCAGTATTAAGATTCACAGCCCAAAACCACCGCAAAGGGGACAGGCACCTTTGCGGTGGTTCCCACAAGCATCTCGATCCGTAACAGTTAGAGTCCATTTTTCGGCCCACCTGTTACAGATTGAGACATTCAAATTCCGCTGAGAAGATAATCTCGGTCTGTAACAGTAACTCGGCGAAATCGACCCTAGATGTTACAGATCGAGACAAACGACCGATATCGACCTAAATAATCTCAATCTGTAACATCTAGCCCGTTTTCGGCCTTACAACTGTTACAGATCGAGACAAAGCAACGAAACAAGCCGCCGCAAGGGGAACTTCTGTGGTGGCTTGGGGCCGTGCTACTCACCGAGCATCTCTTGGAGCTTGGCCGCCACGGCATGTCCCAAGCTCTCGTGGCTTTCGGGCATCATATGCAGATAGTCGATATCGCCCGGCTCGGCAAAGTCGGCGGCATTCAAAAAGTCGCAGCCAAACTGCTCAGCCACATGTGCGTAGTACTCGCCAAAATGCTCCGAGGCCTCGACGGAACGCTCGTCAAAATCGGTCATATATACATCGGCGATTTGCGGCTTGATCTTGATAGGCGCCATCAGCAGAATGCGCGGACAAGGCGCAGCGTCGGTCCACGGAAACGCGCGGACGGCGCGAATCAGCGCCATGGCGCCACGGGCGATATCGGAAGCTGTCACGTTAAAGACCGTCTTACAGTCGTTGGTGCCCAGCATGATCACAATGGCGTCCAGCGGCTTATGGGCCTCGAGCAGCATCGGAAGTGCGCGGATGCCGTTAAGATTGGTGTCCAGATGGCACATGTCGTCGCGTACCGTCGTGCGGCCGTTGAGGCCTTCTTCAATTACATGCCAGCCCTCGCCTAAGTCACGTTGGGCCACGCCGCACCAGCGCACATCCTGCGCATAGCGCACCGCGGTGCCGTCGCGCATGCCCGCCGGATCGTAACCATAGGTGTTGCTGTCGCCAAAGCATAGAACGTTTTTCATCGTAAGCCCCTCGCTCAGTAAAAAGCCGACGGAAGCAGCCTCTCCCGCCGGCTCGACCTATCTGTCAGCACGTACCAATTACAGGTACTTGCGCCAATCGTCCTCGTCCTCATCATCCTCGGTAGCAGCCTGGGTCTGCTCGGCGGCGCGAGCTGCCGCAGCGCGAGCGGCAACCTGGGCATAGGACTCCTCGTTGCGCTCGGGGAAGTTTGCCAGCACGTGCTCGAACTTGGCAAAATCCTCATCCCAGCGCGTAGAAGGCACGGCAAAGAAGACTTGCTTGACCTTAAAGTCGCCCGACACGAGCTCCTTGCGGAAGAGCTCGGCCACGGCCTCGGCGTCAAAGCCGTTGTTGTCGCAGCCCCAAGCGCCCAGCACGAGCTTCTCGCGACCCAGCTCGTCGCAGATGGCAAGCACAAAGCGAATGCGGTCGCGCAGGGCATCCAGCAGAGCATCGTCGCTCACGCGATACTCCTGGCGGGCGCGCTTAACGTTGGGCGCGGCGGCCACGATCACGTCGGCGTATGCATGCACGTGGTTGCGGTCGAAGCGCACCGCAGGCACCACTAGGGCGCGGTTACGATAGAGCTCGCAGTTGATGTTGCGGCGACGGTTCTCGCCGTACCATTTGCGCTGCTTATCGAGAACGTTGTACAGATACGAATCGGCGCACAGCGTGGCCTCCTGGCCCAGATAACCCTGAATATAGCCACCGCCCGGGTTGGTGAACGAGGCAAAGGCGAGCACGGCCATGTCGCAGAATTGCGCGTAACCTCGGCCGTTATCCAGAATGGCCTGCGTGGCAGAGGCGTCGAGCACGGTGACCTCGGGCAGGACCGGAGCGGGCTCCTCGGCGGCAGGCGCGGACTCGGTCTCCGTGGCCTCCCCTGCGGGTACAGGCTCGGCCGTAACCTCGGTCTCGGCGGACGCAACCTCAGCGGTCTCGGCCTCGGCGGCCTCAGACTCCTCGGCAACCTGTTCCTCGACAGCGTCGGCCGCTTGGACCTTGGCCTTCATCGCCGCGACAAAGCCGGCAGGCATACCGTCAAACTCGCGAACACCGGCAAGCGAACGCTCGATATCCTTGGCGCACGCTTCGGACACAGTTGCCACGTGACGCTCGGCGGCCTTGGCACGGGCCTCGCGCTTGGGATTGGGCTGACCCGCTCGGTTGGACCTGCGGTTACGGTTCCTGTTGTCGACGTCTGCCATACGTGGCCACCTTTCCTGTCGCTGCCGCTATCGGCTTTTTCCCATCCATGATACCCCGCCGCGCACAAAAAAGACGGCCCCGAAGGACCGCCTTTCGCATCGTTTTACCGTGTCCGGCAGGAAGCGTCGCAATGCCGCGCTTTAATCGCGACGGCCGAGGATGTTCAAAATGCGCAAAAACACGTTGATAATATCCACGAACAGGTTAGAGGCCATAAGCACGGCATTGGGCAGTGTGGGCGGCACCGTCGTGGCAACATAGGTGTCATAGCCAATAAACCCGGCGAACACCACGATCACGATCAGGTCGGTGATGGTCTGCGAGACGCCCATGAACATCAGCACAATCTCAACCAGAATAGTTGCGAGCAGAATGCCAAAACCGATGCCATATACGCGCTGGAAAAACTTGGGGAACGTCACGCCCAAGGCGCCAAAGACAAAGGTGATGGCGGCCGTGGCGATAAAGGCAGTGTTGATGGTGGGCAGGTCGTAGTTGGCAAGGCCAAACGACGCGGTCAGGCCAAAGGTACTCGCAAAGATTACGTAGCCCACAAGGGACAGGCCCACGGACTGCTTGCTGGCGGCGGCCGACATCATGACCATGCCGACGATGGTCAAAATAAACGAGCCAAAGACCAGCGGCAGGGCGGCGCCGCTCATCATCATGCGCGCAAACGACATGGTGCTCGTAAAGTAGGCGCCGGCGCCCATGGCGCAAAAGCCCAAGAAGATCAGGGCAGACATGGCGAGATTGTACGCGCGCGGCGACATCTCCTTGGCGCGGCTTGCGCCGCTCTCGACGGGGCCGTTCTGATAGCCCTGGATATCGTTCATAGGTTCGTCCTTTCATAAAGTGCCGTGAAAGACGGCGCAGCAGGTGACAAGATTCCTGTCATTGTACCCGAATGCCGTACGTCCTTACCCACGGCGCTCGCCCTCGAGCGTACGGTCGAATGCCCACACCCACCAACGCATCAGATGGGCCTGCGAACCATCTGGTCGTTCGCGCGTCTGGTCCTCCAGATACAACTCGGTCGCGTGCCCGCCAAAACGCACCTTATAGGTTGCCGTACGGATGCCGTGAACCGTCAGGCCAAACCCAGTGGTCGAGACAATCTCGTCAATCGTAAAGCAACGACCGTCGACCCAGCAGACGGTGACCGGCACGACCTGTCCGCCCGCGAGGATGCGAGCCACGACGTCCACATACTGCTTGTGCACGCGCCGAGTTTTGCCATCTGTCTGTCGATATTCCATGCCTCCTATTATCGAACGCATGTTTGCATGTTGTAAAGCGAACAGACTGTGGTTTTGGAGTGTCGTAGTAATCGCACGTGTCCGCATGGCGTGTTAGCAAAAAGAACACCCGCGGTCAACAGGGCTAATATTCAATTTTAGTGCCAAAAAATCCACTTCTCACGTCAGAACTCCGTTAAGAAACCCACAGGAGGTGATACGATTTATCATGTTTTTGTAACGTGCCTGCAAACTTCGAGAAAGCCCATATATGGACGTAACGTTCTCAACCTTCCTCGGCCAAATTGTGTCGAACCCAGTCCTTGCCGTCACCGTGATCCTCGCGCTCGGCGCCATCTTCGTCAATGGATGGACCGACGCGCCCAACGCCATCGCGACCTGCGTCACTACGCGTTGCATGCCCGCCCGCGCCGCCATCCTCATGAGCGCCGCATTCAACTTCCTCGGCGTGCTCATCATGACGCACTTTAATGCGAGTGTCGCCAACACCATCTCACATATCGTCGACTTTGGCGGAAACAGCACCATGGCGCTCGCGTGCCTCTGCGCAGCGCTGTTCTCCATCGTCGTCTACGGCGCCACAGCATCGCGTTTTGGCATCCCCACTTCGCAAAGCCACAGCCTTATCGCCGGCCTGACCGGTGCCGCTATCGCCCTCGGCGGCGCGAGCAGCGTCAACGTCCACGAGTGGATGAAGGTCATCTACGGCCTGGCGCTCTCCATCGGCCTGGGCTTTGTCATGGGCTGGGTCCTGTGCAAACTCGTCTCGATTCTTTTCGCCGCCGCCAACAGGCGACGTGCCAATGTCTTCTTTAAATACGCTCAGATCGCGAGCGCTGCGGCCATGAGCTTTATGCACGGCGCGCAGGATGGACAGAAGTTCATCGGCGTGCTCTTTTTAGGCGTGGCCTTCGCAAACGGCCAGACCAGCGTCGGCGATGCCGGCATCCCCATCTGGATTATGCTGCTGTGCTCGGCCACCATGGGTATCGGCACCAGCGTGGGCGGTGAGCGCATCATCAAGTCCGTCGGCCAGAGCATGGTTAAGCTCGAGAAGTATCAGGGCTTCTCCGCCGACCTCGCGGGCGCCGCGAACCTGCTGCTTGCCACCCTTACCGGCATCCCCGTGTCCTCCACACACATCAAGACCTGCGCCATCATGGGCGTCGGTGCCGTCAAGCGCCTCTCGGCCATCAACTTCGGCGTCGTCAAGGACATGATGTTCACCTGGTTCTTCACCTTCCCCGCCTGCGGACTCATCAGCTTTGTCATGGCCAAGCTGTTCATGATGTTCCTCTAGTCAAACCGAACGTCCATCTGGACCGCAACACTTCGCCCACCCGTCTTCGCCTCGAAAGGACCCACCCATGGCAAAGAAACCCGATTCGTTCTACTTTGACAACTACGTCGCCTGCGCCGACCTTGCTGTCCAGGCCGCAGAGTTGCTCATCAAGATTTTTGAGAACTTTGATCCCGCGCAGATCCACGACATGCTCGAGGAGATGCATGCGATTGAGCATGCGGCAGACAAGAAGCACCACGAGCTCGAAGACGCCCTGCTCACCGCCTTTATCACCCCGCTCGAGCGCGAGGATCTGGATCTG
>URBM01000102.1 GCA_900545995.1 uncultured Collinsella sp.
GCCCAGCACCGTGCCGCCGCTAGCCATGCTGGTCGCGATAAACATGTATAGGCCGTTGCGTAAAATGTAGTCGACATCGCCCGTGGTAATACCGGTGTTGACCATGTTCGCCAGCATCGTGGGAACCAACAGCGTACCGACGTTATCCACCAGCAGCACCAGCAGCGTCACTGCGACAAGCCCTCGATATGGCTTCATAAACCTCATTAGCAGTCGCACGACTCCCCCTCACCTTGATTCTCGGCTTGGCTCTCGGCAGCGATATGCTGCTTAAAGGCACCGCACTCATCGCCGAGCGCATGGGAAAATTTTCCGATCAAGCGCATAATCTCGCGCTGCTCACACGGCTCAAGCGCGCCAAAGGCTCGCTGCTCGGCCTTGAGTGCCGGCAGCGCATAACGCTCGGCAAATCGCCTGCCCTCTTCGGTCAGGCTCACAACCTTGTTCTTATGACTGCCTTCGGCAAACTCCAACGTTGCGAAACCCCGCGCCGTCAAGGTTTTAATTGCCGAGTTGATGGTCTGCTTGCTGTAGAACCATTCGCTTGTCAGACGGCTTACGGCAATACTGCCGCCCGCCGTGCTGGTGTCGACGAGCATCCAATAGGCGCAGTCCGAAAGGCCGCAGGCGCGCGAGAACTCCGAATAGATATGGTCGAGTCCATTGATCAACCGGTCGAAGTCGACCAGCGCAACCGCACTATTCATCTATCCCACCATTCGATTGTCCGATTTTTGACCAATTATGTGTCTCTAGATTAGTCCGAGTTTTGACTATCGTCAACAGGCTCTCCGCGAATGCGTGCATTTTTATGGCCTATCGGCAGAAAAAGACCGCCGGCGCGGGGGCGGCGCCAGCGGTCACGTGAAAATCGGGTTTTATTGCCTGTTAAGCGGCGACGGCCTCATAGACCGTAGCGCCCGAGAAGCTGTCATGCAGGCTCTTGCCGGCAATCCACGGCAGCTCGACGACCTCGCAGACCGTGTTGACCAGCTCGGAGCAGTCAGTAAAGTGGCCCTTGTCGTTGAGGGCCTCGCAATCCTGAACACGCCAATAGCCATCGGTGTGCGTGATGTAGTACTCGTGATCGTTGATCGACACGAAAGCGCGCGTCTTGGAACGCAGCAGCTTCAGAAATCCTTCGAAGTCGGTCTCGACGACATCTCCAGCCTGGAACATGATGTTACCTCCTGGCCCGGCGCCACCATGGCGCGTTGATAAACGTTGGTGCTCCTTTAGTAAAACCTTTATCAGAGGTTATGCGTTCGTCATTTAGGCAAGTGGTAAAAAACCGCAGGGTAGACGGGATAAAACGTTTAACCATCCCATTTGTTTGTCACATTCTGAAGGTACTTTTATGCAAACCCACTTTCCCAATTGGAATCCATCCTTTTGGCCGGGCAATTGACCGTCTATCGTTTGAGCCCGACGGGTATGAACGTGGCATCTGCAACGCCACCGCAAGGAGACACCATGGAGACCATCGAAGCGCTCATTCACCGCCGCAGCTGCCGCAACTACAGCGATCGTCCCGTCGAGGCCGAAAAGCTTGCACGTATTATCGAAGCCGGCCAATATGCACCGAGCGGCATGGGCCGCCAGCCGGTGACGTTTGTCGCCGTCACCGACCCCGCGACCGTCGAGCGTCTCTCACAGTTCAACGCCCAGGTCATGGGCAGCAACAGCGACCCCTTCTATGGCGCCAAGACCGTTGTGGTGGTGCTGGTTGACCGCAGCGTGCCCACACACCTGGAAGACGGCTCGCTCGCCATGGGCAACCTGCTCAATGCTGCCTATGCGCTGGGTGTCGATTCGTGCTGGATTCACCGCGCGCATGAGGTCTTTGACTCGCCCGAGGGTCTGGAGCTGCTGGCCAGCTGGGGCCTGCCCGCCGACGGCAGCCTGCGCGGTGTCGGTAACTGCATTCTGGGCTATGCCGAGGATACGCTTCCCGAGCCCAAACCCCGCCGCGACAACATCATCTACGTAAGGTAACCCGGGAGCGTCAGCGGGGGTGGCTAATTTGGGACAGGGCTATTTTAGCTACCCCGCTCGCAACTTATATTGACGTCGCCGTTGTCGTCGTTTCGTTCGTGTGAGTCGTTTCGGCGTCGTCGCCTTGCTTGTCTTCGTCCTTTTGAGCATCGGCGATGGTGGAGGCCGCCGCAACGATGCCGCGCTGGGGTGCGACGCCCGTCTGGGTCTGAGCGCCCTCGACAACTTCTGTGCCTGCATGCGCGAGCTCAGGCGATTTAAACACTGCGTCCAAGTTGGCGCCACCGCCGGCGTAGCCGAGCGCGGCGAGTGCGATGACGATCACTGCAACGACGGCCACGATCGGCACATAACGATGCCAACCAGCCGGGTTGAGCCCGCTGCGGCGAGCCGCCCCGCGACTGATGTAACCAAGCGTGCCGTCGTGCTTGAGCTTTGAGCCCACCACGCGTTTGCGGCCCCACAGCGAGGACTCTGCCTGCATTGCCAAGCGGGTGCTTGCCGAAGGATAGCCGTATTTAGTGCGCTTGAACGAGCCATCAAACCCCGAGGCGTGTTTACCCCACGTCACCGATGTTGTGCGTCGGTTGACCGGCGCGGCACTCCGCCTTCTGCGGCTCGGTTTTGAAGTCTCAGCCATATGCCCTCGCACGCCGTAACCAAATCGAAACAATAACGCTTTGGACTGTAGCACACGCGTCGCGCGCGGTCACGGCCGCCTCGCTCAACGGTCATCGTCCTTCAGCAAGCGCCACAGCGTTGTACGGCTTATACCCAGCACCTCTGCCGCACGGGTTCGGTTGCCGTGGAGATGGTCTACAACCAGATGCGCGATATCTCGCTCGGTATCGGCCAGCGGTCGCAGGATATACAGGTCACTTTCGAGCGTCGGGGCGCCAAAGGTTGCGGTCTTAATCACGTCCTCTTGGGCGAGCACTTCCTCCGCCACAGCGCGGTCCACCGTGCCCGCCCCCACCAATATATACAGTCGTTCCGAGACCTCGCGGAGCTGCAGATAATTGCGCGGCCAGCGGTAAGCATCGAGCGTCTTCGTCGCCGCGGCAGACAGTGTGGGCGCTGCCGTCCCAAATGCGTCAGCGAGATATTCCAAATAGCGCGCAACCTTCGTCGACGCGGCTCCCTGCTCGGCGATTGCCGGCGCCACGCTCACCGCACAGGCGAAACGCTCGGTCACAAAGGCGGCTTGATCACTTTCGCCGCCGCCCGGCATGTCATTCGCTGTCAGCACCACATGGCAGCGCGTCGCCAACGCGGTGTCGGTCATCGTGGAGACCAGCTCGCGGAGGCGCTGGGGGACAACCGCGTTCCAGCCCTCAATGCAAAGGGTCAGCCCCGTTTGGAACAACGGCGATTCGGCGCTTTTGAGCACATGGCGCCAACCGCGCTCGGTGAGCTCATCGAGCGCAACGGAAACAAAGGGTTGATCGACAAAAGGGCCAGCCAGATAGAGGCGCTTGGCGATCTCGACCTGACCCGCTCCCAGCTCGCCCTCGAGCATAAGGGGCACACCGCGCGCGTAGCTCTCGGCAACCGGCGCAGCCACCGAGGCCGCCCCCTCAACGATGCCGTACGCGCTCGATTCGTAGCGGGCCTCAACTTCGTCGGCGTTGAGCCACTCGATGCCCGCATGCGCCGCGGCGCCGCGCACCTCGCGGACCACAACGACCCAAAGCCCCCCGCCCTCTTTGTCGGTGGGGCGAACGGTCAGGCTCAGGCGCGTACCCTCACGCCCCATTACCAGACGCGCGCCGTCTCCTATACGGTCGAGGCGCTCAGCGACAAAAGTCGCCACACCCCGCTCAAGCGCCGCGTCATTCATGGTCGAGATCGCGACGCCCCCACGCGCATCGATTGCCAATGCCGATGCCCCGGCAGCAGCCAGGGCATCGGTCAAGATGTTCAGCTTGGCATCGCTATCCATGATTTGCCCCTGTCTGCAGCGACGTGCAACCGCCGGCGGTCGCACGACCGAGTGTTTCAAAATTGAACGATATTGCTCACCAAACACTATAGGGTAGAAAGCGCCGTCCTGCGAGTATAGGTGTTGCCCCGCATCGCCATCCTGGCGGGGCGATAAGAGCTCTTCGGGACTTATAAACCTGCGGACAAGCCATACCCGCAAGAGCTCCTATCGCTCCACCGCAGGCATGCGCTCACCAGCACGCAGCACGCAAACAAGCTACTTCTCTACCAGATTCCCAGTACGTGTTGCATTCCCAAACTCATGCACGCAATGCCAATCCAGCAGCAAAAGCCCAATGCGATGGGCTTGCCGCCCTTTTTGACCAGCTCGACGATATCGGTATTAAAACCAATAGCCGCCATGGCCATCACAATAAAGAACTTCGACAGCTCCTTGATGGGCGCCGTAATGGATGCAGGAAGCTGAAGCACCGTAGTGATCACACTCGCCAGCACAAAAAACAGCACAAACATGGGAAACGCGCGTTTAAGAGAGAACGTGCTTTTGGCGTCGCCGCCAGCCTTGCGCGCCAGATACATCTGCCAGCATGCGAGGACCAACGTGATGGGAATAATGGCCAGCGTCCTGGTGAGCTTGACAACCGTGGCGCTCTCGAGCACATTCGCGCCGGGATGCATGCTGTCCCAAGCGCTCGCCGCAGCCGTTACGGACGAGGTGTCGTTGATGGCAGTGCCGGCAAACAGGCCAAAACCCTCGTTGGTCAGCCCGAGCATGCCGCCGAGCGTTGGAAACACGAGCGCCGCGATAACGTTAAACAGGAAGATGACCGAAATGGCCTGGGCAATCTCGCGATCGTCGGCATCGATGACGGGCGCGGTCGCAGCGATGGCCGAACCGCCGCAAATCGACGAACCCACACCTACAAGCGTCGCGATCTTGCCCGGCACGTTCATAACGTGGCAGAGCACAAAGGCGATGACAAGCGAGGTCGAGATCGTCGCCACGATAATCGGCAGCGACTGGGCGCCCTTGGACAGGATTTGGGAGAGGTTCATGCCAAAGCCAAGCAGGATAACCGCGTACTGCAAGACTTTTTTGGACGTATAGGTGACGCCGGCGGCGAGCTGTTCGCGACGATTCTTGGGAAAGACGAGCGCCAGGACCATGCCAAAGAGGATGGCAAACACCGGACCGCCGACCACCTCAATTTGTTTGCCGAGCAACGTCGCGGGAATGGCGATAATCAGGCAGAACAAAACGCCTTTCCAGCGCTCGCGTACGATATTTGCCAGTTGCATATGGGATTCCTTCTTTCTATTTCACGTTTGCGACGGCTTATGATACGGCAACATTGAGCGCAGCCTTGCGCAAACACAGACTAAGATGCCGCATTAGTTCTCAGGCAACAGCCGAATTACCCACCGCGGAGAGCTGATTCGCGGCATAATTAACAACTGACATATGAGTTTGATAGAACAGTTGCGAGGCGCTATGGAAGAATCGATGCACGTCGGCGAGCAGGAAACGAGTCTACAGGACCAGTCCTACCACACCATTCGACGCAAAATCGTCTACCTGGACTACAAGCCGGGCGAAAAGCTGGGCGTCAAGCAACTTTGCGACGACCTGGATATGGGGCGCACCCCTGTGCGCGAGGCACTGGTGCGTCTGGCGCAAGAGGGCCTGGTGCGCACCGTGCCCCAGAGCGGTACCTACGTCTCACCCATCAACCTCACCCTTGCCGAGAGTGCCTGTTACATCCGCGAGCATCTGGAAAAGCAGGTGATCGTGGAATGCTGTGCGCGCGCCACGTCGGCCGGCATCGAGCAGCTCGACCGTGCCATCGCGCTGCAGGAAAAGGCCATGGCCGAAGAGGATCGCATCGGCTTCTTTTTGAGCGACAACCTCATGCATCACATGATTTTTAGCATCGCATGTCGCAGCACCGTGTGGTCGTGGCTCGAAGAGACCAATGCCGACCTGGAGCGCTTCCGCTGGCTGCGCGCCGCCACGCAGGTTCTCGACAATCAGGACATCGTGAACGAGCACAAGCAGATTCGCCGCGCTATCGCCGGTCGCGACCCCATCGAAGCGAGCTTTTTGGTCAGCAAGCACCTGCACATGATGTTCCGCAACCAAACCGAGGTTCTGGACCAGTTCCCCGAGTACTTCGAGACCAGCAAGCTCCGCTAACCTGCCAAAAAGGGACAGGTTCATTTTGGCAGGTTTTATCTGGTCAAATGCAAAAAAGGCCCGGCTCCGTCTTTGATGCGGAGCCGGGCCTTAGTCGCTAGAACGGCGGAACCAACTACTCGACCGTGACGCTTTTCGCCAGGTTGCGGGGCTGGTCGACGTCGCAGCCGCGCAGGATGGCGACCTCGCGGGCGAGCAGCTGCAGCGGGACACTCGCCGTGATGGGGCTGAACACGTCGCGGACTGCCGGCACGCGGATGATGCAGTCGGCAATCTTGTTGATCTCATCGTCGCCCTCGGTGGCAACGACGATGACCTTGGCACCGCGCGCCTTGCACTCCATAAGGTTCGACACGGTCTTGTCGTAGGTGGCACTCTTGGTGGCCACAGCGATGACAGGGAAGCCCAGGTCGATCAGGGCAATGGGGCCGTGCTTCATCTCACCGGCGGCATATGCCTCGGCGTGCAGGTAGCTGACCTCTTTGAGCTTGAGCGCGCCCTCGTAGGA
>URBM01000103.1 GCA_900545995.1 uncultured Collinsella sp.
TCTACACGAGCCTTATCGTCGGCAGCGTCAGATGTGTATAAGAGACAGGTTTGGGCTCGGTGACGATGGCTCGGACGATGCGGGGGCGATCGGTGAGGTCATGGACGATACGCACGTCCGAAAGGCCTGCCTGGCGACAGAGCTCGGCCGCGGCATCGAGGGCACCCTCGTAGAGCTCGCAGGCAAACAGGCCGCCGGCGCGCAGCATGTAAGGCGCCGCATTGAGCAGGCGGCGGAAGATATCGAGGCCGTCGGCGCCGCCCTCGAGCGCCAGGTCGGGCTCAAAATCCTTGACCTCGTGCGGCAGCGAGCGCATGACGCCGGTCGGGATGTAAGGTGGGTTGGAGACAAGCACGTCGAAGGTGCCCCACTCTTCGCGGGGAATAGAACTCACCAGGTTGGTGAGACTAAAGGCGACCTCGTCGGACGTGAGGCCAAGCGCATCGCGGTTTTTGGTGGCCAAATCGATAGCGCGCGGCTCGATATCGGTGGCGGTGCAGGTAATGTGGCCGCGGCGCTCCCAGGCAAGGGAGAGCGAAATGCAGCCCGTGCCGCAGCCGACCTCGAGAACGCGGGCGATGCGGGGCTCGGCTGGGGCAGGCGAAGCGGCATCCTGAGCTGAAGCCGTCTCCTGGTCGGCACCCTCGATGGCGATGCCGTATTCGTCGAGCTCGGGCTCGGCGGCTTCCGCGGCTTCGGCTTCTGCTGCCTGCGCGGCGGCTTCCTCGGCCTCGCGGTCGGCCAGCTCCTCGGCATAGGCACGGCTGCCCAGCACATCGCCGCCCAGCGCCGCCTCGTCGGCGGCCGTCAGGTTAGCGGCACGGCGCTCGGCGGTCGCGCGTTCGTCTGCCAGCGCGGCCTCGGCCTTGCGTGCCTCCTCAACCTCATCGTTCCAGGGCAGCTCAACGCGCTGACGGGCGGCAGCCTCGGGGCTCAGCACCTCGGCATCCAGATAATTGAGGACTTCCTCGACGAGCATCTCGGTCTCGGGACGCGGAATGAGCACGCCGGGGGCGCACGCGACGTCGATCATGCGAAACTGCGTGCTGCCGGTGATGTACTGCAGCGGTTCACCTTTAGCGCGACGAACAACGGCCGCGTGCATGGTCTCGAGCTGAGCCGCGTTAAGCGTCTCGTCCATGCGCATATATAGGTCAATGCGCGCCAGGCCCGTGGCGGCGCACAGCAGCCACTCGGCAGAAAGACGGGGGTGCTCCTCGCCGCGCTCGGCCAGGTACTCCTTGGTCCACTCGAGACAACGCTTGATGGTCCAAATCTCGTTTGCCATGGGGCCCTCCCCTCTTAAGCGCCGGACGGCGCGCGAATGTCGGAGCAGATTGTACGCGAGGCTAGCGCTTGGCAAGGGACGATTGAAGGCAATTATCGAGAATCAGCCCAGATTTTTGCTTGGAACCTGCCTGAAATGTTCATTCATCGACGTCTAAATCTGCATTCGTCAAGCTTTTGGCAAAGTTGCCCCAAAACTGACCAATATCTAACCAAGAACTTGCCAAATCACTTGACGCGCGACGCGGTAAAAATCACCCCGCGACTTCTTGAACGATTTTTCGAGCATTATTTTCAATAGCAGATGAATGCCGCTAATTTCTTTGAGCAGGTAGCCGACTTCATGGCCATCAAAGCCGATTGAATAACATCTCAAAGCAATGTGCCCAACCTAGTCATTTAAGAACGTCCCCAATGACTACCTCTAAGGCGCCGCAGGTTGAGCATACCGCATCCGGAGCAAGGCAGCGCCGCAGGTAGAGGACGGACAGCGAGCGGGTCGCATTTGAGACAAGGTGACGTGAAACGAAAGGGCGCTGACCTTCTGGTCGCGCCCTTGAAGTTGAACGTCAGATTGTCCAAATGCGGCCCGCGCAGCGTCGGCTGGTCCGCCGTTCGGTAGAACGGCGGAACCTACACAGCCTGTGCCAGCTTCTCGGCTCGCTCGGCGGCGGCGAGTGCCTCGATGACGGTGCCGAGCTGATCGCCCAGAAGGACGCCGTTGTAGGTGGAGTTGAAACCGATGCGGTGATCGGTCACGCGGTCCTGGGGCTGGTTGTAGGTACGGATCTTCTCGGAACGGTTGCCGTGGCCGATCTGGCTCTGGCGCTCGGCACCGAGCTCGGCCTGCTGCTTCTCGAGTTCCATCTCGTACAGACGGGCGCGCAGCATCTGCATGCAGACCTCGCGGTTCTGGATCTGGGAACGCTGCTCCTGCGACTGCACCACGGTGTTGGTGGGCAGGTGGGTGATGCGCACGGCGGAGTAGGTGGTGTTAACGCACTGACCGCCAGGGCCGGAGGCGCAGTAGGTGTCGATGCGCAGGTCGGACTGGTTGATCTGGACGTCGATCTCCTCGGCCTCGGGAAGTACGGCGACGGTAGCCGTGGAGGTCTGAATGCGGCCCTGGGACTCAGTCTTGGGAACGCGCTGGACGCGGTGCACGCCGGACTCGAACTTCATGACGGAGTAGACGCGGTCGCCCTCGACCTTGAACTCGATGGACTTAAAGCCACCGGCCTCGCTGGGGCTGGAATCGAGCACGGTAGTCTTCCAGCCGCGCGACTCGCAAAAGCGCTGGTACATCTTGTACAGATCGCCGGCGAAGATGGCCGCCTCGTCGCCACCGGCGGCGGAGCGGATCTCGACGATGGTGTTCTTGTCGTCGTTGGGGTCGCTCGGGATGAGCATGTACTTGATGTCTTCCTCGAGCTGGGGAAGCTTGGCCTCGTTTTCGGAGATGTCCATCTGGAGCATCTCCTTCTCATCGGCATCGGTGGTATCGTGCAGCATTTCCTTGGCAGCCTCGATGTCATCGAGCGCGCCGATGTACTCGCGCGAGGCGGCAATGAGGTCGGACTGGTGTGCGTACTCCTTGTTGAGACGCGTGAACTCCTTGATGTCGGAGGCGACGGCCGGGTCGGAGAGCTTCTTCTCGAGCTCCTCGTAGGCCTTAATGATCTTTTCGAGCTTGTCGCGCATGGCGGGACTCCTTTATGTGCGTGAAGGTGAAAATCGGCAGAGTTGATGGGGCGCGCGGCGCCACTGCGGGGGTAAGCCCAGCTAGAACATGTCGATCTTCAGATACATGCGCATCCCTTCGCGTATGGGGTACATAATTGCGGTCTAACCCATACATGATAGCGTGCGCAGGCAAACCTGCATATAACCCGCACGGAATGAGTGGACGTCCCCAACGGCTAACAAAGGGACTATCGCCTTGTCGCATTCTAGAGCGTTTGGAGCAGGGCGATGAGGAAGCGCACGCCCTGGAGGTAGGCGCGGCGGGTGATGCGCTCGTTGGTGCCGTGGACGCCGCGATCACACTCGTCGTCATCAACCACAAAGGCCGAGAAGCGAATGCACTCAGGGCAAATGTGCTGGTAGTTGGCAGCGTCGGTCGCACCGATCACGGTCGAGGGCACAATTGCCACTGGCTCGAATGATCCGTTTTCCTCCGTCCCCTTTGGATCACGGAAATAGTGGGCGGCGATGGCGCGGACGGCCTCGAGCCCCGGCCCGCCGACGCGCGGAGACGGCGAAGGCTCGGAGCTGCCGGGGCCGAGTTCGACCTCCACGCGCCCGGCAAGGCCCGCCGCGGCAACCGCCTCGCGGCAGCGGGTAACGACCTCGGCCACGCTCGTACCCTCGAGCATGCGGAAGTTGATATTGGCCCACATATCCTGCGGCATTACGTTGGCGCCGGTGCTGCCACCCTCGATCTGCGTGGGCGCACAGGTGGTCGTCACGAGCGGATAGAGCTTTTTGCTGGCAAGGCAATCGCGCACGATGGCGTCCTTGTTGGCGGCAATTTCATCGGCCGTGTAGAGCCCCAGCTCGACGAGCTGCGCGGCAAGCAGATCGGTCACACGCGCCGGCCATTCGATATCGCAGATCGCGGCAATAGCGCGGCTGAGCACTTCGAGCGACGTGCCACCGTAGGGGTTGGACGAATGCCCGCCCTCGCTCTTCGTCTTGAGCACGATATCGGCATAGCCCTTCTCGGCAAGATCGGCATGCATAAGCCAACCCTCACCCGCGCTGTACTCGGCAGCCGGAACGATGCGATAGTCGCCCTCGTCGATCAGGTACTCAAGCTCAACGCCACGCTCCTCGAGCGCGCGACCAATGGCGCCCGCGCCGTACTGCGTGGTCTCCTCGTCCTGGCCAAAGGCCAGCAGCAGGGTTCGTTCGTGTTGCCAGCCGTGCGCCAGCGCATACTCAACGGCCTCCAGGATGCCCGCAACCTGGTCTTTCATATCGATGGCGCCGCGACCCCAAATATAGGTGTCGTCCACGTGCCCGCTAAAGGGATCGTGCGTCCAGCCCGTCTCGGTGCCCGGCACCACGGGGACCACGTCCATGTGGCCCATGAGCATGACCGGCTTGAGGGCGGGGTCGGCGCCGGCAAGCGTCACGAGCAGCGAATGGTCGATGAGCTCGACCTCGCCCGCCGCAAACACGCGCGGCCAGGCCTGCTGCATATAGGCGCGCAGGTCGGCAAACGCCTGCCAGCCCACCGTCTGGGCATCCATGCTCGAAATCGTCGGAAACGACAGCACGCGGCCCAGGCGCTCGCACGCGCCGACCTCGTCGATATCGGCAAAATCATCCTCGTGCGCAAAGAAGCGCCAAACCTCGGCCATGCCTTCCTCCAAAAACAGCGTGGCAAAGAGGCGCTCCCTTTGCCACGTTCGCTTGCTTTATTTGTCGTTGAGATAACGCGAGAGGAACTCGCGGGTGCGCTGGTGCTTAGGGTTGCCAAAGAGCTCAGCCGGCGCGGCGTCCTCGAGCACCACGCCCTGGTCCATAAAGACCACGCGGTCGGACACGGTGCGCGCGAAGGCCATCTCGTGGGTAACGACGACCATGGTCATGCCGTCGGCGGCGAGCTTGCGCATAACGTCGAGCACCTCGCCCACGATCTCGGGATCGAGCGCGGAGGTAGGCTCGTCAAACAGCATGATCTGCGGGTTCATGCACAGGGCGCGGGCGATGGCAACGCGCTGCTTTTGGCCACCGGACAGGCGACCAACCGCGGCATGGGCGAATTTTTCGAGTCCCACGCTCGCCAAATGCTCCATCGCGACCTGTTCGGCCTGATCTTTGCTCATCTTTTTGAGCGTGACGGGCGCGAGCGTGCAGTTGTCGAGCACGTCCATATTGTTGAACAGGTTGAAGCCCTGGAACACCATGCCGATGTCCTCGCGCAGCTTGTTGATGTTGCAGCGCTCGGCCGTGAGGTCCTGGCCGTGGAACCAGATGTGGCCCGCGTCCGGGGTCTCGAGCAGGTTGAGGCAGCGCAGGAAGGTCGATTTGCCCGAGCCCGAGGCGCCGATGATGGTGACAACCTCACCGGAATTGACGGACAGGTCGATGCCCTTGAGTACCTCGAGTGAGCCAAAGCTCTTGCGCAGGCCCTCGACGCGGATAAGCGGCTCTTGGTTTTGCACGGCTGCCGCAGTGCCGGTAGTGGCGGTATCTGCCATGATGATTCTCCTCGTCTTAAGCCTAGTTAGAGCTGGGCAGCGTGGCAGGGGCCTCGGCGCCCAGCTTTTTGCCAAAGGCTTCGAGCAGGCGGCTCGCCACGAGTGTCAGGATCAGGTAGACCACGAGCGCCACGCAGTAGACCTCCATCTGGCGGTAGTACACGCCGGCGACCGTGGTAGTAGCGTACATAAGGTCGAACACGCCGATGACCGAGAGCACCGACGAATCCTTGATGTTGATGATGAGCTCGTTGGTGAGCGCCGGAATAGCGTTTTTAATACCCTGGGGGAACACAACCTTGCGCATAGCCTGCCACTGCGAAAGACCCAGCGAACGCGCCGCCTCGGCCTGACCGGGGTCGATGGACTCGATGCCGCCGCGCAGGACCTCCATCATGTAGGCGGTGGAGTTGAGCGAAATGGTAACGAGACCCGCGGTAAAGGTGCTCCAGATCTGGTTGGCCTGCGCCGTCTCGAAGCCCATGCCGCGCAGAACGGTAAAGCCAGCGTAGTAGATGAGCAGGCCCTGCACCATCATGGGCGTGCCGCGCACGACGGTGGAGTACACGGTCGCAAAGCCTCGGCCGATGCTCTTAAAGAAGCGCGTGAGGTCATTGTCCACGCGGTCGAACGTCTGGATACGCAGGAACACCAGCAACAGCGCCAGGAAGAAGGCGATGATGGTGCCAAAGAACGCGAGCGCGATGGTGATCTGGATGCCGCGGATAAAGAAGTCGCCACTCTTGTAGGTCATGTAGACCAGGCTCGACAGAAAGTCGCTGGGATTGGAGTCCGAGACGATGCTCACCCGCACCAGATCGATAAACGACATAACGCAGCGGTCGATAAAGAAGATCGCCGCGATGGCAACCACGACGTAGCTGCCCATACGCGCGCCGCGGCGGAAGCGATCAGACGCGAACGGCGACTTTTCGCGATAGTCGTTCCAATGCATGAGCTTGGTGACGAGTGCCGCCGCCGACACGACGATCCAAGCCCACAGAATCGCCCAGAGGCAATCCTGGAACACGCCCGTAGGCGCCAAAAAGCTCAGCGGTGTGGGGTCTGTCTCTTATACACATCTCCGAGCCCACGAGACATCTCAGGATCTCGT
>URBM01000104.1 GCA_900545995.1 uncultured Collinsella sp.
CGAGTGGACTCGGTAAAGGCACTATTCCTCTTTGGCAAGATCAAAGGTCACGGTGATTCGATCACGCGAAACACGGATCTTTGGGTCGCCGCAAAGGTTGAGATAGTACCGCGCGGCAAGGTCATTAAAGTCGCGCTCCACAGCACGCGAAAACTGTGCCATGTCATCCTTGGCAATACGTAGCCCACGACGATCCTTCGCGAGATCGACAGGAGCCGGCGCATGCGAGGATGAGTCACGCTCGCGCAGCAGACGCGCAGTCACACCGCGAACGGGCTTAATCTGCCCTGCCAAAATGCGATGAGCCGTGCGCTCGGACATCTCAAGACCCAAACCCGAACAGATACGGATAAAGTCCTCGGCATCAGAGGCAAGGCCTAAACGGTCGACAACCGGAAGCTCGCTCTCGTCATCAATAAACAGGAGACGAGACGTATCGAGCCGACTTGACGCCTGAGCATAAAGGGTCGCGGCAATCTCAGACGGAGAACCAAGATAGACATCGCAACCACGCAACTCCTCAAGCGCAAACTCACAAGCAGCGCGAATAATATTATGCGGACCGCGAGCACAGACATAACGTCCGTCCTCATCCTTGACGGCCTGGGGCCAGCTGGACTGATCAGCACGCTCACTAAGGCGGTCGGCCGCAACGCTCACCTTAAAGGCTGAACCAAGATCGACGCCGGACGTGACCACACGGGCCTCGTCGGTGTTCTGCTTGATCGAAAACAATGCCATGCCACGACCGTGAACGCCCCAACGGTCCATCTTCATGCTCTCGAGCTTTGAGGTAACGCGAGCATCGAAGATTCGCTCTTGCATATCCTGCGGAACACCCGAGCCGTTATCCAGAAAGACAAGCGTGCGGACGCCATCTTCCTTGGTCGTGGCGAGATAGACCTTGTCGGCGCCGGCATCGCGAGCATTACGGAGCATTTCGATGACGATATCCTCGACATGCTGAATGTCGTGCTTTGCCTGGCGCCGCTCGGCCTCCGAAACGCGGAGGCGGACATACCCCTCGCCAAGGTTCTCCTCGACGCGAAGGTTGCCCTCCCCCGACATCGACGCGATAAATGAGATGAGCTCGTTCGCGTCGCTCATGTTATTTAGCGATATCGACAGCGCGGCTCTCGCGAATCACGACGACGCGCACCTGACCGGGATACTCCATCTCTTCCTCGATCTGATGGGCGATATCGTGAGCCAGAACCGTGGACTGGGCATCGGAGATCTTGTCCGGCTGAACCATGACGTGGACCTCGCGACCAGCCTGCATGGCATAGGTACGCTCGACGCCGTCATGGGAGTTGGCGATCTCCTCGAGCTTCTCAAGGCGCTTGATGTAGTTCTCGGCAGACTCGCGACGGGCACCGGGGCGAGAGGCAGAGACAGCATCGGCGGCCTGTACCAGGACATCGAGCACCGTGTTGGGGTCGACATCGGCATGGTGAGCCTCGATAGCGTGGACGATAACGGGCTTCTCGCCATAACGACGGGCGAGCTCGGCGCCGATGACGGCATGCGGGCCCTCGACGTCGTGGTCAATTGCCTTGCCCAGGTCGTGAAGCAGACCGGCGCGCTTGGCGGTCACAACGTCCAGGCCAAGCTCGGAAGCCATCACGCCGCACAGATCAGAGACCTCGAGGGAATGCTGAAGCACGTTCTGACCAAACGAGGTACGGTAGCGCAAAGCACCAAGGGTCTTGACTATCTCGGGGTGCAGGTCGTGGATGCCGGTATCGAAGGCAGCCTGTTCGCCAGCCTCGCGCACGCGCTGCTGAACCAGGTCGGCAGCCTTGTGATACATCTCCTCGATGCGGGCAGGGTGAATGCGGCCGTCGGCGATGAGGTTCTCGAGGGCGACACGGGCGGTCTCACGACGGACCGGGTCGAAGCTCGAAAGAACAACGGTCTCGGGCGTGTCGTCGATCACGAGGTTGACGCCGGAAACCTGCTCGAAGGTGCGGATGTTGCGACCCTCGCGACCGATGATACGGCCCTTGAGGTCATCAGAGGGAATGTGCACGGAGGTAACGGTGACCTCGGCAGTGTGGTCGGCAGCGCAGCGCTGAATCGCCAGGGACAGAATCTCCTGGGCGGTCTTGTGGCACTCGGCGCGAACCTGCTGCTCGGACTCGCGAATAATCGTGGCGGCCTCGTGGGTGACCTCGCCGCGAACCTTATCGAGGAGCTCCTTGTGGGCGTCCTCGCGGGTAAGGTCGGCGATACGCTCAAGCTCGGAGGTCTGCTTTGCGCAGAGCTCCTCGAGCTCACGGGAGCGCTTCTCGACCTGACCGGCCTGGCTGGACAGCTGATGCTCGCGCTTGTCGAGAGCGTCGTTGCGGCGATCGAGGGATTCCTCGCGTTGCATCACGCGATTCTCGAGCGTACGAATCTCGTTCTTACGCTGCTTGTCCTCGGCCTCGGCGGCTTGCTTGTTCTTGATTATCTCTTCCTTAGCCTCGAGCAGAGCCTCTTTTTTGAGGGTCTCGGCCTGACGCTTTGCATCACCGATCAGGGACTCAGCCTGTGCGTGTGCCGACTGGATCTTTTCGTCGGCCTCGTGAAGACTACCCTGCTTGGCGGTGCGCATGTAGGCAATGGCGGCGATAGCACCCAAAACGATGCCAACGAGCGCTGCGATGATAGGCATGCTCACTCCTTTTTATGGATTCGTTACACAACTAAGCGAACCGTCCTTACGAACGGCTCGCGACATTTGAGTAATATGGGCGCAGCTTATGCGGGTCGGATACAGATAAACATATAAACAAACTCATCACAGATGAGCACATATCACAAAGCAAATGACAGTGTTTATCGTACGTTGAACCACAACAACTGTCAAATAAATAGCCCCAGCACGGCGGCTAAAACGCGGTGAACGGCAGGACCACAAAACGCATATGCCTAAACCGCACATTCCTCGCATTCAGCATCGAGGCGTGCCTTAACGGCATCGGCGGCAATGTGATACGAGAAGCCCTTGCCCATCAAAAACCGAACCAGTTTTTCGAATCCGCGCGTCTCTGGAACACGCCGCTTGGCAAGTAGGGCTGACGCACGCGCCAAATCGTCTTCGACGGCAAAATATTCCTCGGGATAACCGGGAATGTCATCGAGCACGACATGACGACGCTTGAGCTCGGTCTCGATTTTGCGCTGTCCCCAACCGCGCCGCTTGCGTTCCTCGATAAAGTACGAGCAAAAGCGGTTCTCGTCTAAAAAGCGATACTCGGTGGCGCGCTCGACGGCGAAATCGATCGAGGGCTGGTGAAAGCCGTAGCGAGCCAGCTTGTCACGGACCTCACCCGTCGCATGGTCGCGGCGCGATAACATCTCAGTCACCATGGTAAGTGCACATTTACGCTCGACGAGCTGCACAGCCTCACGAAAGTTATCCCAATCACAGGGAAGATCGGGGCGGTTTTTGACATAAAGGCGCGCAACCCGCACGGGAATCCAAATGGACCGCTCAAAACCGCCCTCAAGCTCACAATCGATATGTGCGCAAGGCTTTTTGGACGCATACCCGCTCGAGAACGAGGAGGCCGCCTTCTTATCGGGAAAGACGACCGTGGCCTCGGTCACCGTATACGACATGAGCGTAACCGCTACTCGTCATCATCATCGAGCATGGCGGAACCATCGATGGCGTAAAGCTCGTCAAACTCCTCAGGCGCTGGCTGATCGGTCAGCTCTACCTCGGACGGAGCATCGTCATCAAACTCAAGCCCGCAGGCAAGACGGACCTTATGCTCAATCTCGTCGGCGCAATCGGGGTGTTCGCGCAGGAACGCCTTGGCGGCCTCGCGACCGTTGCCGAGCTTGTCCTCGCCATAGGCAAACCAGGAGCCCATCTTCTTGCAGATGCCGCACTCGACAGCCATGTCCAGAATCGAGCCCTCCTTAGAGATGCCCGTACCGTACATGATGTCGAACTCAGCAGAACGGAACGGAGCTGCCACCTTGTTCTTAACGACCTTGGCGCGCACGCGGTTACCGATAACCTCGTCCTTAAGCTTAATGCTGTCGATGCGGCGAATGTCGATACGCACCGAAGAGAAGAACTTAAGGGCGCGGCCGCCCGTCGTAGTCTCGGGGTTGCCGAACATGACGCCGATCTTCTCACGCAGCTGGTTAATGAAGATGCACGTCGTGTTGGACTTGGACAGCGAGCCGGCGAGCTTGCGGAGCGCCTGGCTCATCAGGCGAGCCTGAAGACCGACCGTAGTATCGCCGATTTCTCCCTCGATCTCGGCACGCGGGGTCAGAGCGGCGACGGAGTCGACGACAATGGCATCGATGGCGCCGGAACGCACGAGCATGTCAACAATCTCGAGCGCCTGCTCGCCCGTATCGGGCTGAGAAATGAGCACCTCGTCGATATCCACGCCGATGCGCGCGGCATACGTGGGATCGAGCGCATGCTCGGCATCGATAAATGCCACAACGCCACCCATTGCCTGGGCCTCGGCCAGGATCTCGAGCGAAAGCGTCGTCTTACCGGAGGACTCGGGACCGTAAATCTCGACGATACGGCCGCGCGGCACGCCGCCGATACCCAGCGCGGCATCGAGGGCCAGAGCGCCCGTGGGAATGGCCTCGACCTCGAGCTCGGGACCACCGTCGCCGTACCTCATGATGGAACCCTGGCCGAATTTCTTCTCGATCTCGGCCTTGGTGGTGGCGATCATCTCATCGCGCTCTTTACCCGTCGTGCGAGCATGAACGGTACGTACGGGACCTGAATTCTTGGCCATGAATAGCCCTCCTCTTAACAACCTGCATCGATAATAAACGAACGGCTGTTCGTGGTCAACCGTTCAGGCCAATCATATACAGGCAGTCTTTCCAAAACCCAACCAAACGCCGACCAAACACTGACCAAATGCTTGACCACAAAGGGCCAAATAAGAGCAAGGAAGGCAAGAATACGTCTACAGCCAGCACAAACGCCAAATGAGCCTAAGGTCCCTATCTCCACAATTAAGGGGCCCGGAGGCCCCTTAAAACACGTCTATTCCATAGAGTTGAGCACAAGGGCAATGCGCCCCAATGCCTCCGCGACCGCATGGGCACGAACACACGAACGGTCGCCCTCATAGTGGCAGCGCACAGAGTCCACGACCGGCACTCCCCCATCAGCCGCGCGATACGCCCAGCCAATATAGAAAGTGCCAGCCGGATCGTCCTCAGTGCCGCCGCCGGGACCGGCATAACCCGTGGCGCTCACTGCAATATCGCTCTGGTACAGCTCCAGCGAACCCACCGCCATCTCGCGCGCGGTCTGATGCGACACCGCGGTATAGCGGTCGAGCGTCTCCTGCTCAACACCCAGCACGCGATGTTTGATCTCATCGCAGTAGGTCACCGCACCGCCACGCAGCACCGCCGAGGCGCCCGGGATATCCGCAATCGTCGAGGCGATCATACCCGCCGTCAGCGACTCAGCCGTCGAGACCGTCACGCCCCGAGCGCTCGCGCGCTCGACAATATCGCGTGCGAGCTCTTCGTTATGCGCGGCAATCTGCTCAAAAGAGACCGTCATACCCACCAGGACCTAGACCGAAAAGACGATCTTGCGGCAGTTCCAGAAGTACTGGGCGCCCGAGATAACGGTCAAGACAACGGCAACGGCATACAGGAAGCGCGACACCGAGTAGATGCCGAGCGTCAGCGCCACCGGGCCAAGGTGCAAGCCGGCCATAGCAAAAACGCACAGGTAACCGCAGATGGAGACCATCGTGGTTGCCGTCTTGTACTTGCCGAGCTTATCGGCCGCAACAACCACGCCGGCCGCACTCGCAACCATGCGTAGGGCGCTCACCAGCAGCTCGCGGAACAGGATAATAAACACGGACCACACGGTTACGGCGCCAAAATCCAAGAACAGCAGCAGGGCCGAGAACACCAGCAGCTTGTCGGCGATGGGGTCCAAGAACTTGCCGAAATCGGTGATCTCGTTGCGCGAGCGTGCCAGATAACCGTCGACCTTATCGGTGCACGACAGGATCACATACAGAATGAAGGCAGCGGCGGCGAGCGGACCGTCAAAGGTGCTCCAATCCGTACCGGCAACACTCGTGTGAGAAAGCGCCGACACGATCATGAACACCGGAATAAAGACGATACGCACGCACGTCACGATGTTGGCGGGCGTCCAAACACTCGTCAGTTCCTTATTGCTCTCGTTAGCCACGACGCTCTCCTACTCCACAACATGACCGATAAGCTCGTAGCAGAAGCTATCGGTAAACTCGACCGTCAGAATATCGCCCACAGATGCCTCGCTGGCATCCAGATGCACCGCACCATCGGAATCGGGCGCCTGGAACCAGGCATGTCCGATGAGCTCGGCACCGTCCTCGGTCTCCTCGATGCCGTCAACGATCACCTGGGCGCGCTCGCCCACGTGCGCGGCTGTCGCGGCAAAGCCGAGCGACTCGGCAAGATCCATAGCCTCCTGGGCGCGCTCGAGCTTAACCTCTTCGTCGACCTGACCCTCCATCTTGGCGGCCAGGCTACCCTCCTCCTGCGAGTAGGCAAAGACGCTCGTGTAGTCAAAGCCGACGGTGTCCATAAAGTCGATAAG
>URBM01000105.1 GCA_900545995.1 uncultured Collinsella sp.
CTACACGAGCCTTATCGTCGGCAGCGTCAGATGTGTATAAGAGACAGCTGTAGAGTTTGGCCGTCTTCTCGTTAAAGTTGCCGGTGCCCAACAGCGTCAGGCGTGTAAGCGCCATGCCCTCGCGATAGGTGAGCTGGCAGATCTTGGAGTGGCACTTAAAGCCCTCGGAGCCGTAGATGACGGTGCAGCCTGCCTCTTCCAGACGCTCGGCCCACTCGATGTTGTTTTGCTCGTCGAAGCGGGCGCGGAGCTCCATGAGCACCGTGACCTCTTTGCCGTTCTCGGCGGCATCGATCAGCGACTCACACAGGCGGCTCTGCTTGGCCACGCGGTAGAGCGTGATGCGCAGCGAGATGCACTCGGGATCGTAGGCGGCCTCGTGCACCAGATCCAGGAAGGGGTTCATGGCCTCATAGGGGTAAAAGAGCAGCTTGTCGTGCTGAAGTACCTGCTCGCGGATGGAGCGGGTCATATCGATGGTGGGGTTGGGCTGCGGCTTAAACGGCGTAAAGAGCAGCTCGTTGCGCAGGTGCTCGGGAATCTTGCCCTCAATGCCAAAGACATAGTCCAGGTTGAGCGGGATATCGCAGGTAAAGACCGAGCGGCGCGAGAGCTCGAGCGCCTTGCGGATAGTCTTGAGCGTTGCTTTTTCGAGTGAGCCCGAGACGGCGAGCACTACCGGCTGCAGGCGCAGGCGCTTCTTGAGGATGCGCTTCATGTGCTGGCGGTAATCCTCTTCCTCCTCGACGCCCTCGCCGTCCGGGTCGATGTCGGCATTGCGGGTGACGCGGATGAGCGCGCGATCCAGCGGCTTATAGGAGCCAAAGCAGCTGTCCAGGCAGGCGAGGATGACGTCCTCGAGCAGAATGTAGGAGTAGGTGCCGGTGGGCGAGGGGATTTCGACCACGCGGTTCATCGAGGCGGGAATCTCGATCAGGCCCAGCAGGCTCTCCTCGTCGGTGACGCCGTCCAGGCCGCACGCCAGGTAGAGCGCGCCGTTGCGCAGGTTGGGGAAGGGGTGGCGCGGGTCGATGACCAACGGCGAGATGACCGGCGATACGTAGGCCTGGAAATAGCGGGTTACAAAGGTATGTTCCTCGGGCGTAAGCGAATCGATGCGGGCGCGGTGAACGCCCAGAGTGTCGAGCTTGCCCTCGATGCTCTTAAAGATCGACTCCCAGCGGGTAAGGAGCCCGGGCAGCTCTGCCATGACGGCATCGACCTGTTCGGAGGCGGTCATATTGCTCTTGTTATCGACAGGCTGTTTTTTGAGTTCTGCCAGGTCGGACAGGCCGCCCACGCGTACCATAAGGAATTCGTCGAGGTTGGACTCGAAGATCGAGACGAATTTAAGGCGCTCGAACAGCGGCACGGACTCATCGAAGGCCTCGTCGAGCACGCGGTTGTCAAAGCGCAGCCAGCTGAGCTCTCGGTTCTGCGTGTACGAGAAGTCGCGCGGCGGCTTGCGCAGCTTAGCGGCGGCTTGCTTTTTTTCGATTTTGCTCGGCATATGCATCTGTCCGTTCAGTCCCCGCAGGGGACGGTAGCCTAACCCTATTCGCTATTGTCTCAATTTAGTCGACTTGTGGCACGGACGTATTGTGCGAACGGTATCTTAACCTACTTCTTACGCCGTCAAGGCATGCAACTAACTGCCCGACTCGTTTTGAAAACAATCTATATCCATACTCAATTGGTGAGGATGTATGAATAAGAATGATTGCGAGCTGAATATAATCGAATCCAAATTGAATCATGGACAGACGACATATATATGCAGAAAACAGTTTTAGCTATGCAATTCCTAAACATGAAATTATTTGTGCAATCTTGCTCAATTCCTTAGAAAAAAGAACGATTACCTTTGAAAACCTGCTTTAGAGAACTGAAGTGCATCATGGGGGAATCATATGCGATATACCGTTCATCGCACTTTGCTGACCGTTCGGGGGCGAGGTGGAATTGCGGGTGGTATTTGGATATAACTAGAGCTGTCAGCAAGCAGCGTCCCATACGGAGGGGCGCTGATACATTCGGCCAGTAAGGCCCGAAAGAAAGGTAGGAGGCCATGACGAAAGGTCTGCACGTGCCTTCCGAGATCGGCAAGCTCAGGAAGGTCTGCCTGCACCGTCCCGGCGACGAGCTCCTCAACCTTCCGCCCGACGAGCTCGAGCGACTCCTGTTCGACGACGTCCCGTTCCTGGAGGTCGCACAGCAGGAGCACGACACCTTCGCCCAGATCCTGAGGGACCAGGGCGTGGAGGTCCTCTACCTCGAGAACCTCGTCGCCGAGGTGTTCGACCAGGTCCCCGGCGCCCGCGCCGAGTTCACCGGCCAGTACATCGCCGAGGCAGGCATCCGCGGCCAGCACATGCCGCAGATCGTCCGCGAGAAGCTGGACTCCATCGAGGACAACCTCGAGTTCGTCAAGAAGACCATGGCCGGCATGACCAAGGCCGAGATCGACCTGCCCCTCACGGCGTCCACGACCCTCGACTCCCTGGTCAACTCCGAGTCCGAGTCCGACCTGATCATCGACCCGATGCCCAACCTCTACTTCACCCGCGACCCGTTCGCGGTCGTCGGCGAGGGCGTCAACCTCAACCGCATGTACTCGGTCACCCGCAACCGCGAGACCCTGTACGGCAAGTACGTCTTCAAGTACCACCCCGACTACAAGGACGTCTCCCTGTACTTCCGCCGCGACTGCCAGTTCCACACCGAGGGCGGCGACGTGCTGAACATCAACGAGAAGACCCTCGCCGTCGGCATCTCCCAGCGCACCCAGGCCGCCGCTATCGACGTCATGGCCCAGAACATCTTCTGGAACTCCGACTCCAAGGTCGAGCGCATCCTGGCCTTCGACATCCCGGTCTCGCGCGCCTTCATGCACCTCGACACGGTCTTCACCCAGATCGACGTCGATAAGTTCACGATCCACCCCGCCATCATGGGCACCCTGCGCGTCTACGAGCTGACCGCCGGCAAGAACCCGGGCGACGTGAACATCCGCCTGATCGAGGACACCCTCGAGCACGTCCTGGAGGACGCCACCGGCGTCGACCAGGTCAAGCTGATCCCCTGCGGCGGCGGCGACCCGATCGCGGCCTCCCGCGAGCAGTGGAACGACGGCTCCAACACCCTGTGCGTCGAGCCCGGCAAGATCTGCGTCTACGCCCGCAACACCGTCACCAACGACGTGCTGTACAAGGAGGGCCTGGACCTTCTCGTCGTGCCCTCCGCCGAGCTCTCCCGCGGCCGCGGCGGCCCGCGCTGCATGAGCATGCCCTTCTGGCGCGAGGACCTCTAAGGTCTTCAAGGACCCGTACAGGTCTTAATACATACATCTAGCTGCCATTAGATGTCTCCCATTGGGGCGGTGCGGGTATTCGCACCGCCCCATTCTTGTATGAGGAACGTCAACACGATTGGATGACTGCTTTTGTAAGGAGCTCGGTCATGGATATCAAGGCAATCGGCGTTGAGGAGTGGCTCAACGTTTGGGAGAAGAGCGCCACGTGGGATATTGCCCAGTCGACGATTTCGTCGCTTACCATGGGCGAGCTTCGCGCGCTCGACGAACAGGACGGCGTCACGTTCTACGAGCGCCTGGATCGCGAGAAGATGAACTACGGCTGGATCGAGGGTTCGCCGGAGTTTAAGGCCGAGGTTGCCAAGCTGTATCGTCGCGAGGTCAATCCCGATCACATTCTGCAGACCAATGGCTGCACGGGCGCTAACCTCAACGCCATCATGGCTGTAGTCGAGCCCGGCGACCACGTTATCGCCGAGTGGCCTACCTATGCGCCGCTCTATGAGATCCCGCGTACGCTCGGTGCCGAGGTCGAGTATTGGGAGCTTCGCGAGGAGCTCGGCTGGAAGCCCGATATCGAGGAACTCAAGCGCTTGGTGCGCCCCAACACGAAGCTTATCTGCATCAATAACGCATCGAACCCCATCGGTACGGTGCTTGATGTCGATATGCTCGGCCAGATTGCCGAGATTGCCCGCTCGGTGGGCGCCTATGTGCTGTGCGACGAGGTGTACCTGCCGCTTGAGAACACCGAGGACTTTATGTCGATGGCCGATGTGTACGAGAAAGCCATCGTCACCAACTCGGTGTCCAAGACCTATTCGACGCCTGCGGCCCGCGTGGGCTGGGTTGTGGCAGACGAAGAGGTATCTAACCGCATCCGCACGTACCGCGACTACACCATGATTTGCGGCGGCGTGTTCAACGACGCCCTGGCGACCTATGTGATCAAGCACAAGGACAAGATCCTCAAGCGCAACCGCAAGATCGTGTTTGGAAACCGCGATATCGCGCAGGCTTGGATCGACACGCAGCACCGCGTTTCCTGGACGGCGCCGCAGGGCGTGTCCACCTCGTTTATCAAGCTGGATATTCCCGAGGACGACGAGGAGTTCTGCAAGCGCCTGCTGGCCGAGAGGGGAGTGCTGTTGGTTCCCGGTAGCCGCTTTGAGCTTCCCTGCGGCGCGCGCCTGGGCTACTGTGCGAGCGAGGAAGTTCTTCGCGAGGGCCTGAGGCTTCTGGGCGAGGCCCTGGCGGAGTTCGATCGCTAGGGCCCCGACGGCTCTCGAGGCCGCTCAAATCTGCCTACGATTATCGATAACAGGCCCGTTTCCCATGAGGGGAGCGGGCCTGTTTTTCTATACCGAGAAGTCAAGTTGTTACAAATGGGGCCGTAAAGCGAGCCAGTATCCGCTGGGCCTTATACTGAGCTTCCGGTGAACGGTATCCAGCGTCTGGTAAACGGTAATCTGTTTGCCAAAAATGAATAGGACTAACTTCTTTCTGAATAAAAATCAAAATGGTTGAGACGCAGCGAGAATTGCGAATTCTATTCATATCGTTGCACGAAATATGCAATTTGAGGGTGGTTTAGCAAAGATTAGTTTCAATTGATTTTTCGGTTAATAAGGCATTTAAGCACGTAAATACACTTTATTAAATCAAAGTGTGCCATGCGTGAAGTATATGTGTATGCCGTTCACCCCTCATATAAAACCGTTCGGGGGCGAGGTGGAAGTATGAACTAATTTTGGATATAAATATGTCGTCAGCAATAACGCCTCACACGGAGGGGCGCTAACGAATCGGCCCTGACAGGGGCCCGAAAGAAAGGTAGGAGGCCATGACGAAAGGTCTGCACGTGCCTTCCGAGATCGGCAAGCTCAGGAAGGTCTGCCTGCACCGTCCCGGCGACGAGCTCCTCAACCTTCCGCCCGACGAGCTCGAGCGACTCCTGTTCGACGACGTCCCGTTCCTGGAGGTCGCACAGCAGGAGCACGACACCTTCGCCCAGATCCTGAGGGACCAGGGCGTGGAGGTCCTCTACCTCGAGAACCTCGTCGCCGAGGTGTTCGACCAGGTCCCCGGCGCCCGCGCCGAGTTCACCGGCCAGTACATCGCCGAGGCAGGCATCCGCGGCCAGCACATGCCGCAGATCGTCCGCGAGAAGCTGGACTCCATCGAGGACAACCTCGAGTTCGTCAAGAAGACCATGGCCGGCATGACCAAGGCCGAGATCGACCTGCCCCTCACGGCGTCCACGACCCTCGACTCCCTGGTCAACTCCGAGTCCGAGTCCGACCTGATCATCGACCCGATGCCCAACCTCTACTTCACCCGCGACCCGTTCGCGGTCGTCGGCGAGGGCGTCAACCTCAACCGCATGTACTCGGTCACCCGCAACCGCGAGACCCTGTACGGCAAGTACGTCTTCAAGTACCACCCCGACTACAAGGACGTCTCCCTGTACTTCCGCCGCGACTGCCAGTTCCACACCGAGGGCGGCGACGTGCTGAACATCAACGAGAAGACCCTCGCCGTCGGCATCTCCCAGCGCACCCAGGCCGCCGCTATCGACGTCATGGCCCAGAACATCTTCTGGAACTCCGACTCCAAGGTCGAGCGCATCCTGGCCTTCGACATCCCGGTCTCGCGCGCCTTCATGCACCTCGACACGGTCTTCACCCAGATCGACGTCGATAAGTTCACGATCCACCCCGCCATCATGGGCACCCTGCGCGTCTACGAGCTGACCGCCGGCAAGAACCCGGGCGACGTGAACATCCGCCTGATCGAGGACACCCTCGAGCACGTCCTGGAGGACGCCACCGGCGTCGACCAGGTCAAGCTGATCCCCTGCGGCGGCGGCGACCCGATCGCGGCCTCCCGCGAGCAGTGGAACGACGGCTCCAACACCCTGTGCGTCGAGCCCGGCAAGATCTGCGTCTACGCCCGCAACACCGTCACCAACGACGTGCTGTACAAGGAGGGCCTGGACCTTCTCGTCGTGCCCTCCGCCGAGCTCTCCCGCGGCCGCGGCGGCCCGCGCTGCATGAGCATGCCCTTCTGGCGCGAGGACCTCTAAG
>URBM01000106.1 GCA_900545995.1 uncultured Collinsella sp.
TCGGAGATGTGTATAAGAGACAGAAGGAGCGGACCTCGCCGCGGGCGAAGTCAAACTTGTGCGTGCCCCAGTTGGGGTGAATCTCGTGCTCAAACAGCATGTGGCCGTTAAAGGTGGCAAGACCGTGGGAGTCGGCGCAAAAACCGCCGGGCACCCAGTCCATGATCACGCCAATGCCCGCCTCGTGGCATGCATCGATAAAGTGCATGAGTTGCTGCGGGTCGCCATAGCGCGAAGTGGCGGCATAATAGCCGGTCGTCTGGTAGCCCCAGGAGCCATCGAAGGGATGCTCCATGAGCGGCATGACCTCGATATGCGTATAGCCCATGTCGCGCACGTAGTCCACGAGCTCCACCGACAGGTCGTCGTAGGTGTAAAACTCGCCGCGCTGCGCGGGGAAGGGATCCATGGGGCCGGGATAGTTGCCATACTCGTCCGGCTCGCCCTGCGGCGCGTCGCCGTGGCGCTTCCACGAGCCAATATGCACCTCGTAGATGTTAAGGGGCTGCGACATGTGGTTGTGGCCGACGCGGCGCTTGAGCCATGCGGCGTCGTTCCATTTGTAGCCATCGAGGGTCCACAGCACGCTAGCGGTACCCGGAGGGCACTCGGCCTTGAAGGCGTACGGATCGGCCTTGTACAGTTTTTCGCCCTCGTTGGTCTCGATTAAATATTTATAGAGCTGGCCTTGTTCTGCGCCAGGAATAAAGCCTTCCCAAATAGCGCTCGTATGCACGGGCACCAGCGGGTTGGCTTCTTCATCCCAGTCGTTAAATTCGCCAATGACATGCACGCTCTTTACATCGGGCGCCCAAACGCAAAAGCGCCAGCCGCGCGTACGGTTCTGCGTGTCGGGGTGCGCGCCCATCTTTTCCCAGCTGCGCTCCCACGTGCCGATGCCAAATAGATAGACATCGTCCTTGGTGAGCTCCGGTGCGTGCGGGGCGGCTTTACGGGTTGCGGGCTTTTTAGCCGTTGGCTTTAGCTTTGTATCGCTCACGTTTGATCCCATCATGACGCGGCAGCGTGTTGCCTTGGTGACTAGATGCGAAAGGTCCAAGGCTGCACGAATCGAAGGGACGGCGATAGTTCTATGATTCGTTCCACCTCGCGTGCTCGGTGGAACTTTCGGCACGAAATACGATAACACCTGTTCGTTACTTTTATGGAGAAAAGTGGATTTGCGGCGGTGTTTAATCGGCGAGCGCCATGTTTAGACCACTGGCAGAATTGCGATGGTAAAACTCTTGACAGTTTTACCAATTAGGGTTTCAAGATTGTTAGTCTGACGTTTGGTAAAACGTTTTTAGCAGGATGTTTACCATTTGACATCGAAAGGTACATTTATGTCCCAGACCGCTGCTCCCAATGTCGCTTTTATTTTCGATTGCGACGGAACACTGGTTAATAGCACCCCCGTTTGGGCCTATGCTCAGCCCGAGTTATTGCACCGCCACGGAGTTGACGTAACGGTCGACGATTTTGCCCAATTTGAGCATTTGTCGCTCGAGGACGAGTGCCAGGCCTACCACGACACCTGGGGCATTGGAGCGAATGGCGAGAAGCTGTATCGCGAGCTGAGCGACATCCTGATCGATGGCTACTCCAAGGTGCCACCGCGCGAGGGGCTCTTGGCATTTTTGGAGCAGGCGAAGGCGGCGGGCATTGCCATGTGCGTTGCCACGTCTACGCCAGCCGAGCTGGTTAAGTCTGCGCTTGCGGGCGCCGGGCTCGATGCCTACATGGAGTTTGTTACCACGACGGGTGAGGCAGGACGCTCCAAACAGTTCCCCGACGTATACGAGTTGGCGCTGCGCCGTCTGGAGGAGCGCCATGGGCATAAGTTTGACCGCGCATGGGTGTTTGAGGACGCCGTCTTTGGCCTTAAGAGCTCTGGCACCGCCGGCTTTAAGCGCGTGGGCATTTATGACCCGCACGGCCGTATGGAGCGCGACGAGGTGCGTGCCAACTGCGACATCTTTATCGACAGCTATGAAGAGCTGGATCTTGACCGTGTGCTTTCGTTTGAGGGCTAGGTGAGGCCCGTGGCTTGCAAGGTATTAGTGGTCTGCGGCTCGCCCGTGGTGGCGAGTGCGGATCTGTTGCGTAGGCTAGCAGGGGAGTGCGATCACGTTGTCGCCGTGGACCGCGGTCTCGATGCGCTGTTGGGCGCGGGACTGGACTGCGACGTGTATGTGGGGGATGCCGACACGGTGAGCGATGCAGGTCGCGCGCTGGTCGATGCTGCCAGCGATTTTGAGGTAGAGCGCCACGACCCGTACAAGGACTATACCGATCTGGCGCTGGCGCTCGATTCCGTCCGACGCCGCTGGCCGGGTGCCGAAGTGGTTGCGACCTGCGCCACGGGCGGCCGCCCGGATATGGCCCTATCCGTGCTGGGCTTGCTTGCAGGCTATGATGACGCCCCAGTCTGGATTGCCGAGGACAAGGTGGTTTCCCGCTTCCTTCGCGCAGGCGAGTCGTGGACCATCGAAGGCGCCGAGGGCAAGACGTTCTCCATCATCGCAATTGCCCCCAACACCAAGGTAAGCGAACACGGCCTAGAATGGGAGCTAGACCACAGCCCCCTGGGCCTGTTGGCCGACACGGGCATCAGCAACGTCGTCAGGTCAACAGCCACGATCCAAGTCCACACCGGCACCGCCATCGCTTTCCTATATCAATAGGCATTTAAAGTCTGACTCAAAAAAGTCCTTGCACGCCGCGTCAACTTCCCCTATAGTATCTCCTCGTCACGGGGGCGTAGCTCAGCTGGGAGAGCGCTTGACTGGCAGTCAAGAGGTCAGGGGTTCGATCCCCCTCGTCTCCACCATTGTGAATGTAAGGCCACTCAATTGAGTGGCTTTTTTTATTTGCATATGATTTTTAACCGCCTGAACTGCATTTTTGCAAAATTTGCAAATTGCTTTCCTGTTCAAGTTTGCCGTCTGCAGTAGTTGTCGCAAATTTTGCGACAACTACACCCCTAAAGTTGTCCAACAAGCCGCCTCAAAATGCGTTTAATCTGTAGCCGGGCGTGCCTAGTGTGCGATGAGCATCTTCACAATGCAACGCCCATGCCCACACGCCCGCAAAATGTTGTGCAATTAATTTCCCAGTTTTGTACATTATTTGTAAGCACCACGTAAATCCTTTTGCGTATTAAAGCCGAGGTTTGCCTGCATTTACTCGGGCGCCCGTTGCAGCACCCCATTAACCTGCGTCAACGTGAACAACTTAGGCAAACAACCCCCCCCAAGCACGGATTTGTCGCATATGTTGTCCGACACAACCCAAATCAGTTTCACTATCAGCTTGTGCTAGGATACCTAACGTTACATGAGTTCAGCTGTGCTCACGGCTCTAACAGGCCACATAGCACGGGGTCGATCAGCATCCGGCCGTAACGGCGGTGCCAGAAACACCACGAGCTCCAATATCGATTGCCATGCGCAATTTTGCACTAGTTTTGCGGCTATTTATAAGTTCGCTTTCGGCAGTGTAATTGGTTATTTTGGTAAACCACAGCAGTCCTACAGCTGTTTGCGTGCGGTCCAGTTTTGTACCCGCTTGACTGGTTCGCACGCAGCCAGCTGGAGACGCGGTCATTTTGCGATACACGTCCGCGTTTCTAGCAACTGCGCTTATACATACCGTTCACGGTGGGGCAGAGCCACGCGCTTGTCTAACTGGGCTCAGGGTTTGAATATGGAGCGCCTTCGCGCACAAGCGCCCTGGCGAAGCCATACCCAGACCCCGTGAGCCACACGTAAGACAGCAAGGGGGTGGTGCTCGTGTGGTATGTGATTCAGGTCATTAACGGTCGCGAAGACGTAATGCGCGAGCGCATCGAGCGTGTGGTGCCGGTTGGCGCCATGCAAGAGCTCTTTTATCCTCAATTTCAAACCGAGATCAAGGTACACGGCGAATGGGTCAATACGGCCAAGCCGCTCTTTCCCGGTTATCTTATCTGCGACACGGCAGATCCCCGCACCGTGCAACAGTATCTGCTGCGCATTGACGACTTTGCCCGGGTGCTTTCCCAGGACGGTCAGTTTGTGCCACTGGCAAAAGAAGAGGTCCAGCTTATTGGTGGCTTTACGCATAGGGGAGACCGCGTAGTGCCCATGAGCGAGGCCTTAAAAGACGGCGACCAGGTCGTAGTGACGGCAGGTCCGCTGCTGGGCCACGAAGGCCTCATCAAAACCATTAACAGACGCAAGAGCACTGCTTATTTGGAGCTCAACTTGTGCGGCCGACGCGTAACTACGCGCGTTGGCCTTGCCGTGCTTTCAGCCGAGCAGCGCGTCATGCGAAACCTTAAAAAAGCGATCGCCTAGCTGCTGGCGGCCGCTGCACAGAACAGGGAGGATCCCCGACCTGGGGACCAAGTGTTGGAAGAGAACGTGTCGGATAAAACTCAATATACAACGGATGCGCCCGCGGGGGCGGCGCTGATTGCTCAGGCCATGGACCGGCGCGAGGGCGCTGCCCGCTACAAGGCCATGCAATCCATCATGGACTGGGACCGTTCTCGCCTGGCCTATAGGGCCGTGAAGCGCGCGTTCGACATCGTTTTCAGCGGTGCCGCGCTCGTCGCCATCGCAATCCCCAGCCTAATTCTCGCCGCGGCCATCCGGTTGGAGAGCGAAGGCGGCCCCTTCTACAGCCAGATTCGCGTGGGCCAGACCCGCCCCGACGGCAGCCTGACCACGTTCCGCATGTGGAAGTTCCGCTCCATGTACAAGGACGCCGACGAGCGCCTCGCCGAGCTCAAGGGACAGAACGAGATCGCCGGGGCCATGTTCAAGATGAAGGAGGACCCCCGCGTTACCAAGATCGGCAGGTTCATCCGCAAACACTCCATCGATGAGTTCCCGCAGTTCCTGAATGTGTTCCTGGGGCAGATGTCCGTCGTCGGCCCGCGCCCGCCGCTGCCCAACGAGGTCGCTGAGTACACCGAGTACGACCTGCAGAGGCTAGCAGTGAAGCCAGGTATCACCGGGCTCTGGCAGGTCACAGAGCGCAATTCTGCCAGTTTCGACGGCATGGTCCGCCGGGACCTCGAGTACATAGCAAAACGCGGAATCGTCATGGACCTCAAAATTGTCCTCCTCACGGTTCTGGAGGTCTTCAACGGGAGCGATGCGTACTAATGCAACATGTTTTCATCATCGGATCCAAGGGGATTCCGGCTAACTACGGCGGCTACGAGACGTTCGTGGAGAAGCTGACCGAGAATCAGGTATCGTACGACATCAAGTACCACGTGGCGTGCGCCGTGGACTCCGCCGAGCAAGTCGGCGAGTTCGAGCACAACGGAGCACACTGCTTCAACGTGCTGCGCAGGCCCGTCGGCGCCGCGAGGGCTATCTTCTACGACATCGACGCCCTCAAGTGGTGCATCGCCTACATCAAGGAGAATCGAGTCCAGCACCCCATCGTCTACGTACTGGCCTGTCGCATCGGGCCGTTCTTCGGCAGGTACGTGAACAGGATCCATGCCCTTGGCGGCGAGGTCCTCGTGAACCCCGACGGGCACGAGTGGAAGCGCGCCAAGTGGAGCGCACCCGTCCGCAAGTACTGGAAGCTCTCGGAGCGCGGGATGGTCAAGCACGCCGACCTGATGGTGTGCGACTCCAAGAGCATCGAGAAGTACATCCGAAGGGAGTATGCCGACCTGCACCCCGAGACGACCTTCATCGCCTACGGGGCCGACATCAAGCGCTCAGCGCTCGCTGACGACGACCCGAAGTTCACGGGATGGCTCTCCGAGAAGGGCCTCGAGCCCTTCGGCTACTACCTAGTTGTGGGGCGCTTCGTGCCTGAAAACAACTACGAGACCATGATCCGGGAGTTCATGGCTTCCGAATCCAAGCGAGATTTCGCGCTCGTGACGGGAGTGGACGACTCCTTCCTCGCAGAGCTCGAGCGGAAGACGCACTTCAAGTCCGACCCACGCATCAAGTTCGTCGGGACCGTCTACGACCAGGAGCTCCTGAAGAAGATCCGTGAGCAGGCTTACGGCTACTTCCACGGCCATGAGGTCGGCGGCACCAACCCGAGCCTCCTGGAGGCGCTGGCGTCCACGCGCCTCAACCTCCTTCTCGACGTCGGCTTCAACCGCGAGGTCGCTGAGGACTCGGCCCTGTATTGGGTCAAGAAGTCCGGAGACTTGGCTGAACTTATTAACCGTGCTGACGCGATGGACTTGAAGTCGATCGAGGAGTTCGATGCGGCATCGACCTCCGTTATCCGCGACCGGTATTCGTGGCGGTCCATCACTGACAGCTACGAAGACCTTTTCCTCGGAAGGAGATAACCAGTGAAAGGCATCATCCTCGCCGGCGGGTCCGGCACGCGCCTGTACCCGCTCACGCT
>URBM01000107.1 GCA_900545995.1 uncultured Collinsella sp.
GTTACGGCGTTTGGTAAAACGCCGTAACTAAAACCCGTGGCGCTCCAGAAAGCGGAAGGCCAGGCGGATCCAGGGACGGACTGCCACCTGCTTGTCCTCGTTGTCGACCGCGGTGTTGGCGTTGCCGAGCGAAAGGCCGTGACCACCCTGGTCGAAGACGTGCATCTCGCATGCAACGCCCTCCTCGGCCATGCGCTGCGCAAACGGGTAGACCTGCGCGATCGGCGCCGTCTTGTCGTCGGACACGCCCCACACAAAGGTCGGTGGCATCTGACGCGAAACATGCGTGGTGGGGCAGATGTCGGCCAGATGCTCGTCAGTTGCCTCGCCGCCCGTCACCATCGACAGGTAGTCGTTGAGCAAATCGCGTCCCGTCTTGCCGCCCGTCTTGGGCACGCGCAAGTCAATGCGCGGATCGCGCGTCTGCATGTCGCGCACATAGGCAAAGTCGAGCAATGGATAGCCCAGCACCACGGCATCGGGACGAATGTCGTCCGGACGCGCCCCGGCAAGTGCCGCAAAGGGGCCGGTCTTCCACTGTGTTGCCAGCGAGGCGCAAATCATGCCGCCAGCAGAAAAGCCCACGACGCACACGCGCTTAGGATCGACATGCCACTCGTCGGCGTTGGCGCGCACCGTGGCGACCATCTTGGCAAGATCTGCCTGGGGGTGCGGAAAGCTCACGTCACCCGTAGAACTCGTGACATAGTTGAGCACAAAGGCCTGGTAGCCGCGGTCCAAAAATGCAAACGCCACCGGGTCCTGCTCGTGCGGAGCGATATGCGTGAACCCGCCTCCGCCGCAGATGATCACCGCGGGGCGGCGGCCATTGGGCTTGTCGGGCAGCGGCTCGGCACCCAGATACGTAAAGGTCGCCGGATAATCCTCGGTCGGCTCCTCGCCCCACAGCACATGGTTCTCGACAATCATATGTGCTCCCTTCGCGCAAATTAAGCGCCCTTGTTTTTCGCCTTCAAGCGTACCCCACTTGAACCCGTGGCGCAGAAACACTCCAGCAATAAGTTTCCCTTCAACTGATATATCACATAATCCCAGCTCAGAGGTATCGCTGAGCAGCGTAGAATAGGGGGTGTTGACCAAGCCGAGAAACACATGTGAAACGTTTCCGGCAAACCAAACGCGCGATATGCGCCTATTTAAGTTGGAGGCAACTATGGGTCTGCTCGATTCACTTAAGTCCACCTTCACCTCGACCGGCGAGGCGTCCGTTCCGCCCGCAGCAAGCTTCGCCACCCGCGAAGGCGTCATCTATGCCCCCGTCAACGGCGTGCTCGTCAACCTGGACGAGGTCCCCGACGAGACGATCGCCTCGGGCATGCTTGGCCAGGGCTATGGCATCGAGCCCATTACCGGCACCATCTATGCGCCCGCCAACGGCCGCATCGGCGCCACCACTGTCACCAACCACTCCATCGGCATGATCACCGAGGACGGTCTTCGCGTGTTCATCCATGTTGGCCTGGGCACCGTGGAAATGAACGGCAAGGGTTTTGCCCGCTTTGTCGAGATGGGCGATGTGGTCAAGGCAGGCCAGCCGCTCATCAGCTTCGACCGCGAGGCCATTAAGGCCGCTGGTCACGAGGACGTCGTGACCGTCATCGTCTCCGAGCTCGACCGTCTTAAGAGCATCGACCATGTCGGCGAGTCCGGAACGCTTATCGGCGGCAACCCGCTCGTCAAGCTGGGCGACCCGCTGCTGGTGGCCAAGACCAAGTAGTCGAGCCGCACGCCACACAGCCAAAAGGCACCACGCCAAGCGCCCGCGACCATTTTGCCGCGGGCGCTTTTCGTTTGAAAAACCATCCCGCCAATGCCTTATCTGTATAGCCCAAATGAACCGAGCTGCTAGAATATCGAACTGTATGGATAACTACCATTCAACCGTTATGGGAGGATACGTGAACCGCACCAAAATCGCGCAGCTCTATGCCGATGCCGAGTCGCTCGGCGGCCAGACCGTCACCGTCGCCGGCTGGGTCAAGTCCGTCCGCGACATGAAGAACTTTGGCTTTGTTACGCTCAACGACGGCAGCTGCTTCCGCGACCTGCAGGTCGTCATGAACCGCGAGGCAATCGACAACTACGACGAGATCGCCCATCAAAACGTCTCGGCCGCACTCATCTGCACCGGCACCGTCAAACTGACCCCCGATGCGCCCCAGCCTTTCGAGCTTTCTGCCACCTCCATCGAGGTCGAGGGCGTCAGCGCCCCGGATTACCCGCTGCAGAAGAAGCGCGCAACCGTCGAGTTCCTGCGCACCCAGCAGCACCTGCGCCCGCGCACCAACCTGTTCCGCGCCGTGTTCCGCATCCGTTCTGTCGCGGCTGCCGCCATCCACCGCTTCTTCCAGGAGCAGGGCTTTGTCTACGTCAACACCCCCATCATCACCACGAGTGACTGCGAGGGCGCCGGCGAGATGTTCCGCGTGACCACGCTCGACCCCAAAAATCCGCCCCTCACCGAGTCCGGCGAGGTCGACTGGAGCCAGGACTTCTTTGGCAAGCATGCGAGCCTGACCGTGTCCGGCCAGCTCAATGCCGAGAACTTTGCCATGGCCTTTGGCGACGTGTACACCTTTGGCCCCACCTTCCGCGCCGAAAACTCCAACACCACGCGCCACGCCGCCGAGTTTTGGATGATCGAGCCCGAGATGGCCTTTGCCGATCTGAACGACTACATGGATAACGCCGAGGCCATGCTCAAGTACGTCCTTAAGGACGTTATGGCCACCTGCCCCGACGAGCTCAACATGCTCAACAAGTTTGTGGACAAGGGCCTGATCGAGCGCCTGGACCACGTGGCAAACTCCGACTTTGCCCGCGTTACCTACACCGAGGCCGTCGAGATCCTAGAGCAGGCAGTCGCTGCTGGCCACCAGTTTGATTACCCCGTGAGCTGGGGCATCGACCTGCAGACCGAGCACGAGCGCTTCCTGACCGAGGAACACTTTAAGCGCCCGACCTTCGTAACCGACTACCCGGCCGAGATCAAGGCGTTCTACATGCGCATGAACGAGGACGGCAAGACCGTCGCTGCCGCCGACTGCCTGGTTCCCGGTATCGGCGAGATTATCGGCGGCTCCCAGCGCGAGGAGCGCCTGGATCTGCTCGAAGCCCGCATTAAGGACCTGGGTATGGCACCCGAGCAGTACAAGTACTATCTGGACCTGCGCCGCTACGGTTCCTGCAAGCACGCCGGCTACGGTCTGGGCTTCGAGCGCCTGGTCATGTATCTGACCGGCGTGGGCAACATCCGCGACGTCCTGCCGCACCCGCGCACCGTGGGCAACGCCGACTTCTAATCGTCGGACGCTAGCTCGCGTCGCCACACGCCAACGCTCATCGCACAAGCGTCTCTCGACATCGGTCGAGAGACGCTTTTTTCAACAGCATCCGTCAAGCTTTTGGCAAGTTTTTGGTCAGTTGAGCAGGGCTGTTGAAAACTCGAACCGCCGTTTGCCGACGGCTACCGACCGCCCAGAGCGTCCTGCGCCCCTGGGAAAGCTCCACGTCCTAGGCTCCATACCGTCGCCACCCAAAACGGAAAGGACGTGGGCACCATGACCGAAACCGCTGTTGAAACTTACGAGACCACGACTAGGGGCGCCGCGTCGATGGCAGCCTATCGCGCCGTTCGCATCCTGCAGCTCTTGAGCGAAAACACCGGCGAAGACAAGGCCATGCTTTCCGATGAGCTGATCCGGCGCCTCGCCCATCCCGACGACCCCGCCCGCATGCCCATCTCGGCGGCGCGGCGCAGCATCTACACCGCCATCTCCGCACTTCGCCATGCCGGATACGAAATTGAGTACAAGCGCGGCGTGGGGTATCGGCTCTTGACCCGTCCGCTCACCGACGAAGAGATCATCCGGCTCCACGGCATGGTCATGCGCAACCGCTCTACGCCCATCGCCATTCGAAAAAGCATGGCGCAGCACTTGGTCGCCATGGCGAGTGCCGACGTTCGCGGCTACCTCGATGCACCCGAGCCTGCTCCAAGTCCCGACAGCAAATCCACCAAGGCCAGGCGCACGCCCGTCAAGCGCATCGACACCTGCGAGCTCGTCGAGCAGGCCATCGACCACGGAACCACGGTGAGTTTTGATATTTCGAGCGTCACGGCACGCGGCGAAACCGAAGTAGCACGGATGACGCTCCGCCCCTTTGCCATCAAGCAACGAGACTGCATCTCGTATTTGCTGGGAACGGTCTATGACGCCCGAGGCGCCGATGACACACTGCGTACTGTAGAGATTGGCCGCATGAGAAACGTCACCACGCGTCTCCTCGACGGCAAGAAGCTTTTCGCCGCCCTGGACGAGGAGGACGACGCCTCCGCTGCATAAGACCCTCCACCGCCCATTCGACTACCCGTACCGCCCATCCGATTCTGTATTAAAAAACCCGCCAGGTTATTGTAAAAATGGACATCCGCGCTACTATAGTTCCACTTGCACTTTGTCCCAGTGCAGTGTTTCCAGCCATTTCTATACTGGGGGTAACGATATGAAGGATGTCACCATCAGCCGCAGGAGCCTTCTGGTCTCTGCTGGCCTGCTCGCGCTTGCTCCGCTCGCCGGATGCGGCGGCAACTCTGGTTCCGGCTCCGCAGCCGCCGGTTCCGACTATACCGTCGGCGTTCTGCAGCTCACCGAGCACTCCGCACTCGACGCCGCCAACGACGGCTTTGTCAAGGCCATCAAGAAGAGCGGTCTCAAGGTCAAAATCGATCAGAAGAACGCCCAGAACGACCAGTCCACGTGTAAGTCCATTGCTGACAAGTTTGTGGGCGACAACGTCAACCTGATTTATGCCATCGCCACACCCGCCGCGCAGGCCGCCGCTGGCGCCACCGCCGATATCCCCATCGTGGGCTGCGCCATCACCGACTACGCCGCCTCGGGCCTGGTCCAGGACAACGATAAGCCCGACACCAACGTCACCGGCGCTTCCGACCTCACCCCGGTCGCCGAGCAGCTCGAGATGATGCAGAAGGTCCTGCCCGACGTTAAGAAAGTCGGCTTGCTCTACTGCACCGCCGAGTCCAACTCCGACGTCCAGATCAAGGCCGCCAAGAAGGAACTCGACAAGCTGGGCCTGAAGTACACCGACTTCACCGTCTCGAGCTCCAACGAGATCCAGTCCGTCGTCGAATCTGCCGTGGGCAAGGTCGACGCGCTGTACTCCCCCACCGATAACACCATCGCCGCGGGCGCCTCGCAGGTGGGCCAAATCTGCAAGGAGAACAAACTTCCCTACGTGACCGGCGAGGAGGGCATGTGCATGGCCGGCGGCCTGTTCACCCTCTCCATCAACTACGAGGATCTGGGCTACGCCGCGGGCGAGATGGCCGTCAAGATCCTGAAGGGCGAGGCTAAGCCCGAGGATATGCCGATCAAGCACCTCTCGAGCAAGGACCTGGTCGTCGTCAAGAACGATGAGATGGCCGAGGCTCTGGGCATCGACCTTTCCGCTCTGGACGAGTAACGCCATGTGCGGTAACGCAGCTAGGGCACGCACTTGCACCATAGCTGCGTTATTCAATATCTGAGCCACAGGGGCGAACGCCAAAGACCGGCGTTCGCCCTGCTTGTTACGGATGAGACAAAACATCCGGCCGCAGCTCTTTTATGCATTGTTACCGCTATCATGGTGACTCATGTGTCCACCCTATCCTAGGAGGTATGAAGCATGCTTATTGCATTGCAGGGCGCCGTTTCGCAGGGCGTCCTCTGGGGCATTATGGTGCTTGGCGTGTTTATCACGTTCCGCCTGCTCGACATCCCCGATATGACCTGCGACGGCAGCTTTGCCCTTGGCGGCTGCGTCTGCGCCGTGCTCATCGTCAATAACAACGTCGACCCGCTGCTCGCTGTTTTGGCCGGCATGTGCGCCAGTGCCATCGCGGGCGCCGTCACGGGCATTTTGACCACCGTCTTTGAGATTCCCGCGATCCTCGCCGGAATCCTCACCCAGATCAGCCTGTGGTCCATCAACCTGCGCATCATGGGCAAATCCAATACGCCCATCCTTGCCAAGGGCACCATCTTCTCGTCTGTTAGCAACATGACGGGCCTGCCACAGTCCACCGTCGCCATCATCCTGGGCATCTTGCTCGCTGTGGCCATCGTTGCCATCCTGTACTGGTTCTTTGGCACCGAGATCGGCTCGGCGCTGCGCGCCACCGGCAACAACGAGTACATGATCCGCGCCCTGGGCGTCAAC
>URBM01000108.1 GCA_900545995.1 uncultured Collinsella sp.
TCTACACGAGCCTTATCGTCGGCAGCGTCAGATGTGTATAAGAGACAGTCGCCGAACTGCGCGAGAAGGCCAAGGAGTTCGAGATCGAGACGACCGGCAAGAAGAAAGCCGAGCTCGTCGAGGAGATCTACGTCACCGCCGCGAAGGCCGAGGGCTTCCGCGACATCAAGGGCATTCTGCAGATTCGCCCGGACAGCTCCGGCATCATCCACGCCCATGGCTATATGAAGTCCAACGACGACGCCTTCGTGCCCGCCTACCTCATCCGCTCCGCGCGCCTGCGCACGGGCGACGTTATCGAGGGCTCGCTGCGTCCTTCGCGCGGCGGCGACAAGCGCGCCGGCCTCGCCAAAATCACGACCGTCAACGGTCTGGACCCCGAGCAGATTCGCAACCGTCCCAAGTTCGGCGACCTCACCCCGGTCTATCCCAATGAGCCGCTGCGCATGGAGCACGGCAAGGACTCCATTACCGGTCGCGCCATCGACATCGTGTCGCCGATCGGCAAGGGTCAGCGTGGCCTGATCGTGTCCCCGCCCAAGGCCGGCAAGACCACGATCCTCAAGAAGATCTGCCAGTCTATCTCGATTAACAACCCCGAGGTGCACCTCATCTGCCTGCTCGTCGACGAGCGCCCCGAAGAGGTCACCGATATGCAGCGTTCCATCAAGGGCGAGGTTGTGGCGTCGACCTTCGATATGCCCGCCGATAACCACACTCGCGTGGCAGAGCTTGTCATCGAGCGCGCCAAGCGCATCGTGGAGCTGGGCGGCGATGTTGTGGTGGTGCTCGACTCCATCACGCGTCTTGCCCGCGCCTACAACTTGGCGGCGCCCGCCTCGGGCCGCATCCTTTCGGGCGGCGTCGATTCGGCGGCACTGTATCCTCCCAAGCGCTTCCTGGGTGCAGCCCGTAATATCGAGAACGGTGGCTCGCTCACCATCCTGGCCTCTGCCCTCATCGACACCGGTTCCAAGATGGACGAGGTCATCTTTGAGGAGTTCAAGGGCACCGGCAACATGGAGCTTAAGCTCGACCGCGACCTGGCCGACCGCCGCATCTTCCCGGCTATCGACCCCGTTGCCTCCGGTACGCGTAACGAGGACCTGTTGGTTGACGAGCAGATGCGTCCGTTTGTCTTTGGCCTGCGTCGCATTCTTGCCGGCATGAACAACACCGAGCGCGCAGCCGCGTCGTTTATCAAGGGTCTTAAGGGCACCAACACCAACCAGGAGTTCCTGGTGCGTTCGGCCAAAAAGCACAGCGACTACGAGCAGACGTTCTAGGTTGTCATCCACACGCAGCGATAGTCATCAATGCAATAAAGGGTCGGGGCTTTGAGCCTCGGCCCTTTTCTATATCGTCGCTCCGCGCTTTTTTGACCATAAGACTGGCAAGCAGCAGGTTTCCCGTTTCAATCCGACATCGTCGCTTGCAATCGACAGGGCGGTTTCGCATAATAGCTTTTAAGCTTCGCGACGGAAAACGCAGATGAAACGAACCATATACCGTTGCTTTGGGGCATAGCCCCGCTTCATCTTCTCTCGCGCAGCCAACTGAATGATGCGATTTGGGTGCTGGAAGATGGGGAGAGCTCATGGCTTCTTCTGATGCAACACAACGAGCAGTCCTTGCCGGACTTTCGTGCGGGATCGGCCTTGCCGCTCCCGTGGTTATGTATGCCGCGACGCTGCCGTTTTCGTCGGTGAACGAGACGGTCGTGGCGGGTGCGGTTCCCTTCGCCGTGGGCGCGGTGGCGGGCGTGGGTATCTATGCCGCCTCGCTGGGTATCTCCGAGTATCGTGCGCAGCGTGAAGAGCGTCTGTTCCAGCCCGATGCCATGGGCGGTGCCGCCAATCTCAATCAGCATCAAAGCGAGTTCAAGACCGCCTCGATTCCAGCTCAGCAGCAGGATGCGACTCCTTACGCTGCGGCTTCTGCTTCTCAGGCTCAGGCGGAGCAGTCTACCTCGGCATTCCTTTCCGGCCTGACTGGTGCGTTCCAGCGCCGTCATGCCGATGATGGTGTCCCTACCATCGCTCGAGCCGCAGATGCCATGGACGAGGCCGAGGCTTGGTCCATGATCGACAGTATGCTCGACGACGATTCGCCGGTGAGCTGCGACCCTGCACACTCGCGCGACGTCTATCAAGTCGCCATCGACGAGCTCACCAACGGCGGGCAGACCGGCTCCTTCAATCGCGACGACATCGCCGCCGCGGCACGCGCCGTGTCTGGCTCCCAGGCCGCCCCTGCGGGCAGCACGGCGGCTTTCGTGGCACTCGTCGCCAACGCGGCAGCCAATAACGCCTACAGCGCTACCTCGGCGGACGCGAACGCTTCTGCCGACAATTCGTACGTTGATGAAGCCATGGCCGCGGACGAGGAGGCCGTTGCCGCCCGCCGTGCCGCCGAAAGCTCGTTGTGGGGCGCTCCTGCCCAGCAGCAGGCGGCTGAGGCTGCGCCGTACAATGCAAACCTCGCCAGCATGCCTATCATCTCCGGTGCCGCGGACATCGATCTCGATGACCTCGATGAGCCTGCAGCCATCACCGCATCGATTGATGCCCAAGATCGCATCAACACCGGCGACCTTCCAGATGCCTCGCTCGAGGTTGATGTCCCCATGGCCGATTACTCGGGCCACGAGGACATGTGGGCCGCCGCCACCGCGATCCTGGATGAGATTGACGAGCCTGCTCCTGTTACGGCCCCCGCTCCCGTCGCTGCCCCTCAGCCTGCTGTCCCCGCCTATGTCGGCCGTCACAGTGCTGTGTTCCCCGAGGATACTGCCCGTATCTCGCGCGAGAGCATCGAGCGAGCCGAGGCTATTGCCGCCGGCATTATGGAAAATCGTCGTCACGAGCGCGTCAATCAGATCCTCGAGGAAGAGATCGAGCGCCTGCAGTCCTCTACCGCCAAGCGTACGGGCCGTGCCTATCTGAGCGTTATCGAGGGCGGTACCGCCAGCTTTGCGCCGCTCCGCGCGGAGGCATAACTTCTGCATGGTTAAGATCAATCGAAAATGGGCGGTCGTGACCTGCCTGATGGCGCTCTTGATCTGGGGCAATTCGCTGGTTCCCGGCTCGGGGTCGGGCTCACTGAGTCTAACGGTCATGGAAGCTATCCGCGGTTTCCTGCACGGCGTGGGACTTCCATATGAATGGGTGACCAACTTTGTTGTTCGCAAGTGCGCGCATTTTACCGAGTATATGGTGCTCGGCATCCTGGCAACGCACGCCTTTGATTTTGAGGGCCGGCGCACCTTTGACGTGCTGCTGCCCACGGCGGTGTTCCTGCTGCTGATTCCTTCGATCGACGAGACGATTCAGCTCTTTGTGCCGGGACGCGCTGGAATGATCACCGATGTGATGATCGACTGCTGCGGAGCGGCAACGGGCGTTGTGCTCCGATATCTCTTACGGTCGCTGATGTGCGCCAAAAAGGCCGCCTAGGACATGTTGCTTGGTCCTAGGCGGCCTTGTCCGTTTTGGGGCTTCTACGGGGCGTGGCAGCTCTGTCTTGCGATTCGGTTCGCGCCACGCCACCGCGTCCTCCGTTGGACTTACTGGAGCGCTTTCGCACCCAGGGCCAGGCAGCCCATGATGCCCTGCTTGCCCTCGAGGCTGTTGTTGACGATATAGCTATCGATGTCGGCCATTTCGGGCGTGACGATATAGCCGTTGAGCATCTCGGCGCACTTTTTGCGGGCGAGCGGCACGATGGGGGTGTGGTCGGCAACGCCGCCGCCGATAACGATCTTCTGCGGGGCATAGCACAGGATGTAGGTCATGAGCGCCTGCGCCAGATAACCGGCGAGCAGGTCCATCGCCTCGGCATCGTCGGCCATATCGCCGGCGCTCTTGCCGCCCCAACGCTTCTTGACGCCGGGGCCGGCAATGAGGCCCTCCAGGCAATTGTCGTGGAAGGGGCAGGCACTGTGCTCGCCAATGGTGTCGCGTGGGTCACGCGTGACCAGGATGTGGCCGGCCTCGGGGTGCATCATGCCGTGGACGAGCTGACCGCCCGAAAGCACGCCGGCGCCCACGCCGGTACCGATCGTCAGGTAGACCACGTCGGTGAGACCCTTGGCGCAACCAAAGGTGACCTCGCCCAGGCAGGCGACGTTGACGTCGGTATCATAGCCACAGGGGATGTTGAGCTCGTTTTGGATGGTGCCCAGCAGATCAAAGTAGCGCCATGCGGTCTTGGGCGTCTCCAGGATCTTGCCGTACTGGGGCGAGGCGGGGTTGACCGCGGTGGGGCCAAACGCGCCGATCCCCAGGGCGGTGATGCCCTTGTCGGCAAACCATGCGTTGACGGCCTCGACGGTTTCCTGCGGGGTCGTGGTCGCGATCTGCTCGCGCTCCAAGACCGTACCGTCCGCATAGCCCGTGGCGCACACCATCTTGGTGCCGCCGGCCTCAAGCGCTCCGATAAGCTGCTGCTCTGCCATAGTGTTCCTCTCCCCGGAACGAATTGCTCCTTTTCTAAAGTATAGCGCTCTAAAATAATTAAGAAAGCGCTACAAAAAGAAACCTCGCAGCCCAACGAGCGGTGCGAGGTTTCTCTGGTGCCTTTAGTTGCTGGGCTGTCCTTACTCGCGCGGCTTGATTTTATCACGCAGGGACTTGAGGTTCTCCAGTGCGGCGTTGAGCGTTTCGTCGCGTTTGGCAAAGTGGAAGCGGATCAGGTGATTGACGGGCTCGCGGAAGAAGCTCGAGCCCGGAACGGCGCCCACGCCCACCTTTGAGGCCAAATCCTCGCAGAAGTCCAGGTCGCTGTCGTAGCCAAACTCTGAGATGTCCATCATCACGTAGTAAGCTCCCTGTGGCACGTTGTGCGTGAGGCCGATGCTATCGAGACCCTGGCAGAAAAGGTCGCACTTGGCGGTGTAGAGGTCGAGGACCTCCTGGTAATAGCTGTCGTCGAAGTTGAGGGCGGTAACGACGGCCTCCTGCAGGGGAGCGGCGGCGCCCACGGTCAGAAAGTCGTGGACCTTTTTGATACGCTCAGTAATCTCGGCAGGGGCGATGCTATAGCCCAGTCGCCAGCCGGTAATGGAGTAGGTCTTGGACAGCGAGCTGCAGCTGATGGTGCGCTCGAACATGCCGGGCAGCGTTGCCATATAGACATGCTCGTGGGGCGCATAGACGATGTGCTCGTAGACTTCGTCGGTGATGCAGTAAGCATCGTACTTTTTGCACAGATCGGCGATAAAGGTGAGCTCCTCGCGCGTAAAGACCTTGCCGCAGGGGTTGGACGGGTTGCACAGGACAATGGCCTTGGGGTCGTTGTCGCGGAAGGCCGCCTCGAGGACCTCGCGATCGAAGTCGAAGGTGGGCGGGTTCAGCGGCACATAGACGGGCTCGGCTCCCGAGAGGATCGTGTCGGCGCCGTAGTTCTCATAGAAGGGCGAGAAGATGACGACCTTGTCGCCGGGGTTCGTGACCGTCATCATGGCGGCCATCATGGCCTCGGTGGAGCCGCACGTGACCACGATGTTCTCGTTGGGGTTGATCGGCATGCCCATAAAGTGCTCCTGCTTGGCGGCGAGCGCCTCGCGCATGGCCTGAGAGCCCCAGGTGATGGAGTACTGGTGATAGAGCGGCTTGGGGTCGGTCGCGATGGTGCTGAGGCTCTCGAGCAGCTGTGCCGGGGGATCGAAGTCGGGGAAGCCCTGCGAGAGGTTAACGGCACCGTACTTATTGGAGATGCGCGTCATGCGACGGATGACGGAATCGGTAAACGTTGCCGTGCGGTTAGAGAGTTCTTTCATGCCGGTCCTTTCGAGCATTTGCAGTGTGGCAAGTTTACTCCTATGAAACCGGTGGGATTTGCTCGAAATAGCCTCGAAAAACTCTTTTCAAAATTCTTGAAAATTGGGGCTTGCATCGCGTGGCGTTCCTTGCAATAATAGTCGAGCGCGAAGCGCACAGGACACGGTGGGTGTAGCTCAGTTGGCTAGAGCGACGGGTTGTGGTCCCGTAGGTCGAGGGTTCGAGTCCCTTTACCCACCCCAGTTCTTGCTTCGTGTTGATATCGGGTCGTTAGCTCAGTTGGTAGAGCAGGGGACTCTTAATCCCAAGGTCCAGGGTTCGACCCCCTGACGGCCCACCACACGATATCTCCTCTAAAGTCCGCCACAACGGACTTTAGCTTTGGGTCGTTAGCTCAGTTGGTAGAGCAGGGGACTCTTAATCCCAAGGTCCAGGGTTCGACCCCCTGACGGCCCACC
>URBM01000109.1 GCA_900545995.1 uncultured Collinsella sp.
GAAAACCTCCCATTTCCCGATGTCCAAGAAATGGGAGGCAGTTCACAGGCACCTTTGTGGTGGTTTGGGGCGATGCGCTAGTCCACGGTGATGTCGAGATTTTTGCCGATGAGGCCTACGTAGCCGCCTTCGGCTGCCTTGGGGCTGTCGGCGTGGCAGAGGACCCACTTGTCGGCCTTCCAGTAGCAGTAGCTGTCGCCGGCAGCAGGCATATCGGCCGCGACCTCGGGGCGCGGGCCGTTGGTGCCGGCGGGCAGCGCCACCATCACCTGGAAGCCACCGTCGTCGACCATGCACGGCGTGTAGTGGAGCGTGGTGTTGAAGACTTCGACGACCGTACCCGCCGGCACGCGGAACGCCTTGACGCATGCGGTGTCGAGCTTGCCATCCTCGATCTCCCAGCGATGCGCCACGAGCAGAATAAAATCGCGGGCGCCCAGGTTAAACTCGCTGGCGCGGTGATACTCCAGGCAGTTGAGCTGCGTGTTGTGGCCGTTGCACCAGCCGAGCTGGAAGGGACGGCCGCCAAACATGAGGAAGCCAAGCTTGTCGGCATCCTTGACGCCCTCGAGCTCCGGCGCACTCGCCACGTACTTACTGCCTTCGGGGATGGGCGTGGAGGCAAGCGCCTCGAGCACGGGTGACGTAAGCTCGGACGGAACGTTATCCCAAACGTTGCCATAGGATTTGAACTCGGGATCGTTGACAGAGTAGATATGCATGTTCACTCCTGTTCGTTTATGTGACAGTATAAACATTCTAGAACAATCTCTTTATGTTTTGAGCGCTCGGTATAAAAAAGCGCTCCGCAAAGAGCGGGAGCGCTTCTGGTACAAGCGTTATTCCCGCAAGGGCCTTACGCCTGCTGATAGTGCAGGTGCTTCTCGTCGATATCGGCCAGGTCGCGGTCGAGGTAGCGGCGCGCGAGCCAGTTTGCCATGGGGAGGTTCTGGTCCAGGTAGTTACCGCACTCCTCGGGAGCGGCGCCGGGGACATCGCCCTCAAAGCCGGCGACAAACTCAAACAGCTCGCGCACGAGCGGCAAGATTTCCTCGCTCGTCAGCTCACCAAAAACGACGAGGTAAAAGCCCGTGCGGCAGCCCATGGGGCCAAAGTAGACAATGCGGCTCGACCACTCGGCATGATTGCGGAGGAACATCGCGCCCAGGTGCTCGATAGTGTGGCACTCGGCCGTGTTCATGACCGGCTCCTTGTTGGGCGTGGTCAGGCGCAGGTCAAACGTGGTGACGGCGGCACCGGTCGCCGGATCGCGGTCGATGCGGCTCACATACACGCCGGGCTCAAGTAGCAGATGATCAACGGAAAAGCTGGCGATGCGCTCCATGGCAGATCCTCTCGGTAGTCAAATTGGGACGGGGCTCTTTTAGCTGGTTCGAATGGCCGCACCAATCATACCAGCCAAAAAGCCCCGTCCCAAAAAGACAACTTAGCCCAGAACGCGGGCCATGCGTGCCTTGAACTCGGAAAGGAAGCGCGGGGCATCAACGGTCAGCGCCACAAGCGCGCTCTTGTCGGGATCTGCCACACGGCGCTCATCGCAGATGGTGCGACCGCGGTACTCGCCCAGCAGGTCGACGCGTAGATTGCAGCCGAGCGCACCCACGAGCGTGGGATCGATTGCCACGGCAACAGCCAGCGGATCGTGCAGCGCACAACCACCCAGGTAAGGTGCGTTCATCTCGTACGAGCCAATGTAGTGCTCGACCATGCTCGCAAACGCGCAGCCGGCCATAGTGCCCGAGCCCGTCCAGCCGGCAATATCGCGGCGCGTGAGCACCACGCGATGCGTCACATCCAAACCCACCATGGTGAGCTTGCGGCCCGAGCGCAGCACGGCATCGGCAGCCTCGGGGTCGCTCGCCATGTTGGCCTCGGCGCCCGCGCTCACGTTACCGGGCACGGTCAGGGCGCCGCCCATCACCACCACGCGGCCGATAGACATCACCGCGGCCGCATCGCGCTCCAGGGCGAGCGCCAGATTGGAGAGCGGGCCGGTCGCCACATAGACCAGGTCGGGGCCATAGGTGCGCGCAGCATCGATCAGATAATCGACCGCAGCGTTGCCGTCGGCAGACGTTGCCCCCACCGGCTCATAGGGCGACGCGGGCACGCTCGCGCCACCGATGCCGTTCTTGCCGTGGATGAGCGTGGTTGACGCTGGCGGCGTATAGGGCTCGGTCGCCTTAATGGGGCGGTCGGCACCCAGGTACACCGGCACCTCGGGGCGACCCAGTAGGTCAAGCACCGCCAAGCAGTTGTGCGCCGACTGCTCGACGCGCACGTTGCCAAAGCACGTGGTAATGCCCACGAGCTCCACCTCGGGGCTCGCGATGGTGTAGGCGAGCGCCATGGCGTCGTCCACACCCATATCCAGGTCAAGGATCAGCTTCTTGGTTGCCATTGTTCTACTCCGCTTCTCCGTCTTTATCGTTTAACCAAACCAATGTTCAACTTCGGCACGCGTGGGAATCGATTGCTGAGCACCCAAGCGCGACACCGTCACCGCCGAGGCGCGAGCGCCCGCGGCCATGCACTCAAAGAGCGGCAGGCCCTTCAGACGGGCAGCTGCAAGTGCGCCGATAAACGTATCGCCGGCCGCCGTGGTGTCGACCACCGAGCTCGAAAGCGCCGGCATGCGCAGCGGCTCACCGTCATCGCCGAGCGTAACCGATCCGGCGCCGCCCAACGTGATGACCGCAGCTCCGGCACCCTTGGCGCGCAGGGCATTAAGCGCTTCGGCACAACTCGCGTCATCTGCGGGCAGAATGCCCGTCAGTGCCTGGCATTCGGTCTCGTTGGGACAGACGAGGTCGACTGCGGGCCACGCACCCGCCGGCAACTCACAGGCAGGCGCCGGATTAAAGACCGTATAGAACCCCAGCTCGTGAGCGCAGGCAAGCGCCTCGGCCGTCGCCATCAGATCGCATTCGCCCTGGGCGATAAAGACGCTGCCGGCCGCGGGGGCGAGCCCACAGGCATCGCGGTCGAGCTCATCGGCCACCAGATAGCGCAGCGCACAGGCCACATCATCGCCCGTAAGCGCATGGTTGGCGCCCGGAGACAGCACGATGCGGTTATCGCTCTCGCAGCGGATGATGGTCGCCGTGCCCGTCTCCACGTCGTCGCGCCGCGCCACGAACTCAACGCCCACGCCGGCATCCTGAAGTCCCGCCACCAGCGCATCGCCAAACGCATCGCGCCCGACCGCGCCGATCATGCACGTGCGCGCGCCCATGCGCGCAGCTGCCACGGCCTGGTTGGCGCCTTTGCCGCCAGCGTTGGTGATAAACCCGCTGCCGCCGACGGTCTCGCCCGCACGTGGCATGCGCTCGCACGCCACCGAAAGGTCCATGTTCATACTGCCGAACACCGCAACGATGCCGTTATCTGCCATGGAAACCTCCTCGTCTGCGGGCTTTGCACCCACCGTCGACCGTCGATTGTGCGCCTTCGCACCCCCTATAACTTTAGTTCACTTTGATGTGGACGCGCGCTTGAGGTTGCGCCAGCAGCAAGCATTCACAGGAGCAGGCGGCTACAATGAATATGTGCTGACTATTCTCGTCATTGGATGATATTTTATGGAACAACTCCCGCAATCGAGCTCACGCGGCCGACGCCGCACGGCCCAGGCGCAGACTCCGCACGAACGTCCGCAGGGCAAACCCCGCACCAACGAGACACACCGTGGCGCGGACTCACGTCGTACGCCCGCGTCCTCCAGCAAGTCCGCGCACGCCAGCGCCAACGACGGTGTCTGCTCACCGGCTGCCGACCATCAGACGCCCGCTCGCCCCAAGTCCCGTTATATCCCCGCCCTCGATGGCCTACGCACACTCGCCGTTGTCGCGGTGGTGCTCTACCACCTCAACCTCACCTGGGCGCAGGGCGGCTTGCTCGGCGTCACGATTTTCTTTGTGCTTTCGGGCTATCTGATCACGCGCCTGCTGCTCAACGAAGTAGCCAAGACCGGCCACATCGACCTCAAGAGCTTCTGGATCCGCCGCATTCGCCGCCTATTCCCCGCCGTGGTAACCGTTGTGGTGGTGACTTGCGCGTTGTGCACCATTTTCAACCACGTGATGCTCACCAAGATGCGCCCCGATATCCTGCCGTCGCTGCTGTTCTTTAACAACTGGTGGCAGATTGCGCAGGATGTTTCGTACTTTAATGCTCTGGGCGACCCCTCGCCGCTCACGCACTTCTGGTCGCTCGCCATCGAAGAGCAGTTCTATTTGATTTGGCCACCGCTGCTGTTTGCCATGGTGTCCATGCATGTGAGCAAACCCAACACGCGCCGTGTGGTCCTGGGGCTCGCAGCGGTATCCGCCCTTGCCATGATGGTGCTCTACAACCCTACCGCCGACCCCAGCCGTGTGTACTACGGCACGGATACCCGCGTGTTCTCGCTGCTGTTGGGTGCATGGATGGCATTTATCCCCGATCGCGACCTAGCGCCGGTTCGCCTTGCCCATCGCCTGGGACTCGACCGCCTAGCGAGCGCTGCCAAGCGCGGTAAGCTCAACAAGAACGCCAAGGATGGGCATGGCGAGAAGACCGATTCCGCAGCCGAGACCGCCCCAGCTCAGCCGAGCGCGCTCGCACGCTTTTGGTCCTCACCTGCGTCCATCGACGTGCTGGGCGTTGTGGGCTTGGTCGGCCTTGCGGCTATGGTCGCGCTCACCAACGGCTACACCGCTTTCCAATATCGCGGAGGCACGCTGCTGTGCTCCATCCTCACGCTCATGGTCATCGCCGCCTGCGTACAGCCCCAGAGCTTGGTCGCGCGCGCTCTTGCCGCCGAGCCGCTCGTGTGGGTCGGCAAGCGCTCGTACAGTATCTATCTGTGGCACTATCCGCTGCTGCTGCTTATGAACCCGGTCGCCAACATCAACGATACGCCCTGGTGGCAGTACATCTTGCAGGTACTTGTGGTGGTCGCCGTGGCAGAGTGCTGCTATCGCTTTATCGAGACTCCGTTTAGGAAAGGCGCCTTTGGGCGCACCGTTTCCGAGTTCCGCGACGGAACCGCCACGCCCGCAAGCTGGGTGCGTGCGCATATTCCCGTGTGCGCCACTTGCGGCGTCGTGCTGATCATTGCCCTAGGAGGCCTCATCTTTGTGCCGGAGACCTCCGCGTTAAGTGGTGAAGGTGCCGAAATCCTCAACAAAGAAGCCAAGAATACCGCACCCAAAGACCAGCAGGCAGCCGACGACACCGACAAGGACAACGACGGCTTCCCCGACGGATCCTACGACCTGCTGATGATCGGCGACTCCGTGTCGCTGCGCGCCGTCGATTCCTTTGACGGCGTGTTCCCCCACAGTCACATCGATGCCGAAAAGGGCCGCCAGTTCGATGCAGGCCGCGCAACATTTGAGGGCTATCTCCAACAGAACCTTGCCGGCAAGGTCGTGGTCTTTGCACTGGGCACCAATGGTCTGGTAACTGATGACCAGATCGATGCCATCATGGCCGATGCCGGCGACAAGCGTATCGTCGCGTTTGTGAACACACGCAGTCCGCAGCCGTGGGTGGGTTCCACCAACCAGGCTATCGCAAATGCCGCCACGCGCTACAAGAACGTGCGCGTTATCGACTGGTACGGATACAGCGCCAATCGCAACGACCTGTTCGACGGCGACGGCACGCACCTGTCGACTACCGGCGTGACCGAGTACCTCAATCTCATCCACGATGCAGTCAAGAAAGACCTGCCCGTGCACCCCGAGGACCACGTTAACGATCCGCAACCGGCAGCCGTCAAGTCCGCCGGCGACGCGCTCGCCAACGCTCTCGCCTACAAGCCGCACAAGCTCGGCGGCGACAAGTAACGCGCAGCCAAATCTGCTTACACCCGCAGGGGGCGTCGGCCACGGCCGACGCCCCCTGCGGCAGTTAGGGACGCTCCTTATGTGCCGGCACTTAGGGACACTCCTGACACAGCCGAGGAACGCCCTCCTTGTAACCGAATTCTGGACGCCTCGCCGCCCCGAGCGTTGTTTCCAAGCCCCAAAATCGCTCTTTTCGAGCCGGCTCCAAGAGGTCGTGGGCAAAAAGGGCAAATATGAGTACTGTTACCATTTTAGTAGCAGGCAAAACCACCCAAAATGACGACCGAGCGACCCCTACAACGGTCGCGCGCGCAGACGTGGTGTAAGAGTGTCCTGAGGTCCGTCGCTGCAAGTC
>URBM01000110.1 GCA_900545995.1 uncultured Collinsella sp.
CGAGGATATCGATGCTGTCACTGCCGACGTGCGCACCATTCGCCGCTATCTTGCCGAGCTTTCGCGTGAGCAGGTGGCTCCCCGAACGCTTGCGGCGCATCTGTCGGCTATCCGATCGCTCTATCGATGGATGGCTGCCGAGGGGGTCGTGGAGGGCGATGTGGTCTCGGCGATCGCATCGCCCAAGCTGCCGCGTGACCTGCCGGGCGTCCTTACGACCCAGCAGGTCGAGGCGCTGCTCAAGACGCCTGATACCTCAACACCCGCGGGACTGCGCGATGCGGCGATGCTCGAGCTACTCTATGCCTCGGGTGCTCGTATCTCTGAGCTCGCAGCACTCAATGTGGAGTCCATTGCGTGGTCCGAACGTACGCTGCGCCTGTGGGGCAAGGGGAGCAAAGAACGTATCGTCCCTCTGTATCGTCGTGCGCTCGAGGCGACGCGTCTCTATATTGAGGAGGGGAGGCCGGAGTTGCTCGCTCAGGCAAAGCGTCGTGACCCCGCTACCGGGCCGCATCCGCTGCTTATATCGGCGCGCGGTAATCGCATGAGTGCCGCCATGCTCAGGCGGCGGTTTCATATGCTGGCGACGCTCGCCGGCATTCCGTCCGACATCGCCCCGCATGCGATGCGCCATACCTTTGCGACCGACTTGCTCGAGGGCGGTGCGGACCTGCGCTCGGTTCAAGAGCTGCTGGGTCATGCGAGCCTGTCCACGACGCAGATCTACACGCATCTCACGCCCGATCGGCTTAAGCGGGCTGTGGCTCAAGCCCATCCCCGCGGCGAATAGTGGCTGGGACGTCCCGCGCCGCGCTCAGGTGTGTGGTTTTGATTGCGGGTTGGCAGGAAGATGCATTCCTGCTATCATTCATCGGGTTGCTTCACGGCAACAGGTTTTTATCACGCACGCGCGGCTACTTCATACCGTGGTGCCCGGGCTTTGGTAGCACATGTCCGGGTTGGTTTTGGAGGATGACCCCGCGCGGAGGCAAACCACAGGAGGTTTAACATGGCTACCAAGATTAATATCCGCACCCTGCTCGAGGCCGGCTGCCACTTCGGTCACCAGACCCGTCGCTGGAACCCCAAGATGAAGCCGTTCATCTTCGGTGAGCGCAACGGCATCTACATCCTCGACCTCAAGCAGACTATCCTCGACGCCGACCAGGCCTACACCTTCGTCAAGAACGTCGCCAAGGGCGGCAACGTGCTGTTCGTCGGCACCAAGAAGCAGGCTCAGGAGGCCGTCAAGAACGCTGCTGAGCGCGCCAACATGCCTTACATCAACCAGCGTTGGCTCGGCGGCATGCTGACCAACTTCGTCACCATCCGCTCCCGCATCAACCGCATGGAGGAGCTTGAGGCCATGGTCGAGGACGGCCGCATGGCAGTGCTCCCCAAGAAGGAGCAGGCTGTTCTCGGCAAGGAGCTCACCAAGCTCCAGACCAACCTCGGTGGCGCCCGCGACATGAAGGGTCTGCCCCAGGCTCTCTTTGTCATCGACACCAAGCGCGAGGAGAACGCCATCAAGGAGGCTCAGCGCCTGAACATCCCCGTCGTCGCTCTGATCGACACCAACTCCGATCCCGACGAGGTCGAGTACGGCATCCCCTGCAACGATGACGCTATCTCTGCTGTCACCCTTATGTGCGAGCTCATGGCTGACGCCTGCCTCGCTGGCTCCGGCAAGGAGCAGGTCTCCGAGGCCGAGATGGCCGCTGAGCCCAAGGCCGAGTAAATCAGTCTTAGTTAATTCTTTTTCATCTCTTTGAAAGGAACCACAATGGCCCAGATTACCGCCGCTATGGTCAAGCAGCTCCGCGAGATGACCGACTCCCCGATGATGGAGTGCAAGAAGGCTCTCGTCGAGGCTGACGGCGACATGGACGCCGCTGTCGACGTTCTTCGTAAGAACGGCCTTGCCAAGGCTGCCAAGAAGGCTGGCCGTGAGACCAACGAGGGCGCTGTCGCCGCGTTCGTCTCCGAGGATGGCAAGACCGGCGCTCTGCTCGAGCTCTCCTGCGAGACCGACTTCGTTGGCTCCAACGCCAAGTTCACCGGCTTTGCTTCCAAGGTCGCCGAGGTTGTCGCCACCACCGAGCCTGCTGACGTCGACGCTCTGCTCGAGAAGCCGATGGGCGAGGAGACCGTTTCCTCCGAGCTCACCGAGATGATTCACATCATGGGCGAGAACATGAAGATCTCCCGCTTCGCTGCCCGCAAGGCCGAGAACGGCGCGCTCGCTTCTTACATCCACATGGGTGGTAAGATCGGCGTCCTCGTCGAGTTTGCTTTCGAGAAGGCCGAGACCGCTCAGGCTGAGTCCTTCAAGGCCTTCGCTCACGACGTTGCCCTTCAGGTTGCCGCCGTCGCCCCGATCTGCGCTACCCGCGATCAGGTTCCGGCCGAGACCGTCGAGCACGAGAAGCAGATCTACATGGCTCAGGCTGCCGAGTCCGGCAAGCCCGAGGCTATCCAGGAGAAGATGGCTGTCGGCCGTCTGGAGAAGTTCTACAAGCAGTCCGTGCTCACCGAGCAGGAGTTCATCAAGGACAGCTCCCTCACCATCAAGAAGTACGCTGAGCAGGTCTCCAAGGAGCTTGGCGACACCATTACCGTCGTTGCCTTCGACCGTCTGGTCCGTGGCGAGTAAATAAGCTCTTGTAGCTGGTAATGAGCAGGCTGTGGGTTTTACTCACAGCCTGCTTTTTCATGGCTCCCCGTTAAGCCTTTGTTATCATATTGAGAGTCTAATTAAAGGAGGATCGCTTTGTCCGACATCCGATATAAACGCGTGCTTCTTAAGCTTTCCGGCGAAGCACTGATGGGCGACGGCCACTATGGCATCGACCCCAAGGTTACCGACCATCTTGCCAAGCAGGTCAAGGAGCTGCTAGCCGTTGGCCATGAGGTCGGCGTCGTTGTCGGCGGCGGCAATATTTTCCGCGGCATGGCCGGCGCTGCCGGTGGCATGGAGCGTGCTCAGGCCGACTACATGGGCATGCTGGCAACCGTTATGAACGCGCTCGCCCTGCAGGATGCCTTCGAGCATAACGATGTTCCCTGCCGCGTGATGAGCGCTATCCAGATGAACGAGATCTGCGAGCCCTATATTCGCCGTCGCGCCATCAACCACCTTTCCAAGGGCAACGTCGTTATTTTTGCCGCCGGTTCGGGCAATCCGTACTTTACGACCGACACCGCCGCGGCTCTTCGTGCGTGCGAGATCGGCGCTGAGATTCTGATTAAAGCCACCAAGGTTGACGGCATCTACGACAAGGATCCCGTCAAGTGCGCCGATGCCGTCCGTTTTGACAAGATTACCTATCACGAGGTTCTCGTCCGCGGTCTGCAGGTTATGGATTCCACGGCTACGGCACTGTGCCAGGATAACCGTATGCCGATTTTGGTCCTCAACATCGATGGCGAGGACACCGTCAAGCGCGCGCTTTCGGGTGAGCCCGTCGGCACGCTCGTCTATCAGGAGGATTAAGCATGGCAGAGAACATCACCGCCCATATGGACAAGTCGCTCGAGTCCCTCAAGCATAACTTCTCCAAGGTCCGTACCGGCCGCGCCAATGCCAACATTCTGTCCGACATCACCGTCGATTATTACGGTGTTCCCACGCCGGTCACGCAGGTTGCCGCCGTCAAGACCCCCGAGGCCCACATGCTGCTCATCGAGCCGTGGGACAAGGCGCTCATCAATGCTATCGTCAAGGCCATCGGCGCCTCCGACCTGGGCATTACCCCTAACTCCGATGGCACCGTCGTGCGTCTGCCTTTCCCGGCTCCCACGGAGGAGCGTCGTCGCGAGCTCGTCAAGGAGTGCCGCGAGTACGCCGAGCAGGCCAAGGTCTCCATCCGCAACATCCGTCGCGACTTTAACAACAAGCTCGAGCGCGACGAGGAGCTCACCGAGGACGATGTCCGCCGCGAGCAGGCCAAGGTCCAGAAGCATACCGACGAGTATGTTGCCAAGGTCGAGGAGCTTCTGAAGGAAAAAGAAGCCGAGGTCATGGAGATCTAAGGTGCAATACGACGAGCATAAACTGGTCGAGTACTTTGCCGACGCCCCTGCGGGCGTCGGTTTTTCCGACCTTGACCTCAATAACATTCCGCACCATATCTCGTGCATCATGGATGGCAACGGTCGTTGGGCCACGTCACGCGGTCTTGCCCGCACCGAGGGCCATAAGGCCGGCATCGTCTCCCTGCGCGAGATCATTACCGCCTGCGTGCGCTTGGGCGTCGACGTGCTTTCGGCCTACGCGTTTTCTACCGAAAACTGGAATCGCCCGCAGCACGAGGTCAACGTCTTGATGCACCTCTTTGCCAAGACATTTGTCGATGAGTTGCCCCTGCTCAAGCGTGAGAACGTGCGTGTTGTCTTTTTGGGTGACATTTCCGCACTGCCCAAAAAGACGCGTGACGTTTTTGAACGCGGTCTTGCCGAGTGCGCCGATCACACCGGTATGACGCTGGCGCTTGCCGTCAACTACGGCGCGCGTGCCGAGATTACCCGCGCTGTCCGTCAGCTTGCTCTCGATGCCGTTGCGGGCAAGATCGATCCTTCCTCGATCGATGACGATATGGTGGCTTCCCACCTCTATACCGCCGGCCTTCCCGATCCTGAGCTTGTGATTCGCACCTCTGGTGAGCTGCGCCTTTCGAACTATCTGCTGTGGCAGGTGGCTTATTCCGAATTCTACGTCACCGATACCTATTGGCCTGACTTTGATCGTTGGGGCCTTGTCGACGCCATTTTGACCTATCAGGGCCGTGACCGTAGGTTTGGTGGACTGAGCAAGACCGAGGAGGCTTAATCGTGTCCGATCGTCCCAAGGCAATTGCTCCCAAGACGCCTGCGCGCAAAGCTGCCGCTGCGGGAGCGCCTGCAGCGAAGAGCGGCACCGGTTCGTGGCTGGCGGGCTTTATTACCCGTGCCGCCGCCGGTATCGTCTACGCCGTTGTCTTTATCCTGTGCCTGGTTTTGGGTATCGTGCCCACGGCCATCTTTGTTTCTGTCATGAGCGGTCTGTGCTGCTATGAGTTTTTCCGTATGACAAGGCTTGATGGCAAGATGGCTAACGAGCGCATGGGTATCGCTGCCGCCGTGCTCTTTCCACTGTCGGCATTGGGCGATTCGATGTTGTTGAATGCCCTGCTTTTTGCCTTGATGCTCGCGGTGGGCATTTGGTATGTCTGGTCCCCGCGCACCCGTATCGCCGATGTGGCCGTGACGCTCATGGGTCCTATCTACACCGGCTTTATGCTGTCGGCCATCGTGCTGCTGCGCGACGCCGTTCCCGGTTTTGCCGGCGCCCTGCTTTCGGTCGGCGTGTGCGCCTCGCTCTGGGCCTCTGATTCGTTTGCCTATATCGTGGGCAGCCGTATCGGCAAGCACAAGATGGTTCCCAAGATCTCTCCCAAAAAGAGCTGGGAGGGCTTTGTCGGCGGCATCTTGGGCTCCGTTTTGATCTGGCTTATCCTGTGGGCGACGCATTTCTATAAGCTGAGCCTGCCCTATGCGCTGCTGTGCGGCGTGGTCGTCTCCATCTTGGGCGTTATCGGCGACCTCATCGAGTCGCGCATTAAGCGCGGCGTGGGCGTCAAGGATTCCGGCAACCTTATTCCGGGCCATGGCGGTATGCTCGATCGTAGCGATTCGCTTATCTTTGGCTGCATCACCGCGCAACTGCTTCTTATGATCGGGGGCGTGCTGTAATGTCCTTTCAGACGACGTATGGCCCCGATGGACGTCTCCGCGTTGCCATTCTGGGCTGCACAGGTTCTATCGGCACCCAGGCGCTCGATGTGTGCCGCCAGCATGCCGATCGCCTGCAGGTGAGGGCGCTGTCCGTTAACTCCAGTACCTCCGAGCTCGTTGCCGCTGCCCGCGAGTTCTCGGTTCCGGCGGTTGCCGTGGCCGATGTCGCTCATGGCGATGACGCCATGCTGCAGGAGTTGCCCGAGGGAACGAAGCTCGGCGTTGGCGCGCAGGCGGTTTGCGAGCTCGCGCGTCGCGACGATGTCGACTGCGTGCTCGTCGCTATTGTGGGCGCCGCCGGTCTCGAGGCGAGCCATGCGGCCTTGACCTCGAATAAGCGTCTTGCCCTTGCCAACAAGGAGTCCCTCGTCGTCGGCGGCGACTTGCTTATGCCGCTGTCTCTTATACACATCTCCGAGCC
>URBM01000111.1 GCA_900545995.1 uncultured Collinsella sp.
TCTACACGAGCCTTATCGTCGGCAGCGTCAGATGTGTATAAGAGACAGTCGCAAGGGCGGCTCGACCGTGGCGGCCGCCATTATGAACGCGCTACTCTACCAGATCACGCGCCCAGGCGGCCCGAAGTGACGGCGCCCGCATCCGCGCCGGCGCTGCGCATCTTCGCCGGCACCACCGAGGGCCGACTTCTGTGCGAATGGGCGAGCGAGGCGGGCATCCCCGCCCGTGCCTACGCGGCAACCGAGTACGGAGGCGAGCTTTTGGGCGAGCTTCCGGGCATCGAGGTGCATGCGGGCAGGCTCGACGAGGCCGACATGGAGCGCGAGCTTTTCGGCGCGCGCATCGTCGTCGACGCCACGCACCCCTTCGCTACGCTCGCAAGCGGCAACATCCGGGCCGCTTCGCTCGCCGTGGGTGCACGATGCCTGCGCCTTGCGCGCCCGGCCGAGGCGCTGCCCAAAGGCGTCGTGTCGGTCGCGTCGATCGCCTGCGCGGCGCGCTTTCTCTCCGAGAACCCGGGTCGCGCGCTTCTCACGACGGGGAGCAAGGAGCTTGCTCCCTACACGCGCGTCGCCGATTTCGCGGAGCGCTTCTTCGTGCGTGTGCTCCCGCTGCCCGGTGCTATAACGAAGTGCATCGACGCGGGGTTTTCGCCGTCGCACGTCATCGGCATGCAGGGACCCTTCACCCGCGAGCTCAACGAGGCGATGCTTCGGCAGGTGGGCGCCCAGTGGCTTGTGACCAAGGACTCGGGAACCGTAGGCGGCACGGCCGAGAAGCTCGCCGCCGCGCGCGACGTGGGAGCGCGCTGCATCGTGGTCACCCGTCCCGCCGAGGGAAGCGGGGCCCTTTCGCTTCGGGAAGTGGAAGACGCGCTCTTACAGGAGTTCGCGCGCTAGGCGCTCGCCGCGCCTAGCGCGCCCTCGCGCCCGCGAGGAGGATCGCCTCGAGCAAGCTCGACCCGTACAAGCCCGTTATCCGCCAATAGCTAGAGGACGACGCCCGGAACTGGCGCAAGCGGCCCTTCAATAAGTTGCGGTGAAATAGTGTCTGTTTTTTGCTGCTAGATAGCATATTCAGTCCCTAATTCGCCGCAACTTGTCGGTGGTGGCTTACTGGTAGCGTAGGCACTCCACCGGGTTGAGCTTTGCCGCGCGGCGAGCGGGGTAGAAGCCAAAGATTACGCCGATGCCGACGGAGACGGCGAAGGCCAGCAGCACCGTGGCGATTGAAAAACTCGGTGTGATTTGCCCGCTGGCTCCGAGCTCGCCAAGAATCCCGGATCCGGAGGCAAACATCGCGAGGCCCCAGGCCAGCAGATAGCCTATCAGGACACCCAGTAGGCCACCGGTGACGCACAGCGCCGAGGACTCGGCCAAAAACTGCGCGGTGATATCGCGGCGACTGGCGCCCAAGGCACGGCGAATACCGATCTCGCGGATGCGCTCGGTCACGTTGGTGAGCATCATATTCATAATGCCGATCCCGCCGACAAGCAGCGAGATACTGGCGACAGCACCCATGATGAGCGAGAATGCGCCCATAAAGGAGTTGAGTGCATCGATGGCGCTTTTCATGGAGGTCGCCGATACACTGTCGTACTCATCGTCCTCCGAGATGCCCTTCATCGCGCGCACCTTGGACTCGATGTTTTTGCAGAGCTCATCCATGTCCGTTCCCTCGGCGGCAAGTGCCGTCACGCTGGGGAATGAAGGATTCTCGTCGCCAAACAGGCCGGAGATGGTTTCGCGCGGCATATACAGCGTGAGCGAGCCCATGGAGTCGCTGCCGCCATCAATCACGCCTACAATCTGCACCTCGCCGTTGGACACTTTGATGGTTTTTCCCAGCGCATCCTGTTCGTTACCGTAAAGCTGATCGGCGCCGCCGCGGCTGATGAGCGCGACGCGCGAGCCTGCCTTTGACTCGACATCGGTGTAGGTGCGCCCCGCAACGAGCTTACTGGCACCCACGGCGTCGAGCATGTCGCTATCGACACCCTGTGCCATGACGGTATAGCTTTTATCGCCGGTCTTGTACTCGGTATACGCGCTTTTGACAATGCCGATCTGTTCTATCTGCGGCACCAGTTTTTTAAGCTTCTGGACGTCAGAATCAGAGAGTTCTTGGGACGAATAGATCTGAACCATGCGAGCTGCGTTGAGGCCCAGGCTGTTTACCAGGCTGTTTTGGATGCCGCCGATGAGCGAAGTCATGGCGATAACCGAGGCGATGCCGATGACAATGCCCAGGATGGTGAGCAGGCTGCGTCCCTTGTTGGCCTCGAGCGAGTGAAGGGCTTCTTGGACCAGATCGCGGGTGCTCATGCCCTCGCTCCTTTCGGCTGATTGGTGGTTGCAGAAATCGCGGGCAGATTGTTGACGGCCCCGCGTAGCGTATTCGGTGTATGCGCGATATATGCGCCGTCATGGATTCGACCGTCGCGAATGGTCACGGCACGATCGGCCTCGGCGGCAATTCCTGGGTCGTGCGTGATGAGCACGATAGTTTTGCCTCGCTCCTGAAGCCTGTGGAAGGTTTCCATGACGAGTGCTCCGGTTGTCGAGTCCAGGTTTCCCGTCGGCTCGTCGGCTAGAATGATGGGTGGGTCATTGACGAGGGCGCGCGCGATTGCGATGCGCTGCATTTGGCCGCCCGAGAGCTCGGATATGCGGTGGTCCCAGTGGTCGACGGGCAGCGTGACAGCCTGCAGCGCGTGCACGGCGCGCATTTCGCGCTGGCTTCGGGGCACGTTGGTGTAGGCCAGCGGCAGCATGACGTTTTCGATAACCGACAGGCGCGGCAGCAGGTTGAAGCTCTGAAAGACAAAGCCAATGCTCAGCGCGCGCACCTCGGTGAGCTCATCATCGTCGAGTTCGGCGACGTTGAGCCCTTGCAGGTAATAGTCGCCCGCCGTTGGTTTGTCCAGGCAGCCCAGGATGTTCATGAGCGTCGACTTGCCCGAGCCCGAGGGGCCGGTGATGGCGACGAACTCACCGGGGTTCACCGCCAGGCTCACGTTGTGCAGGATGTGGGCGCAACCGGCCTCGCTCTCAAAGATGCGGTGCACGTTGCGGATGTCGATGACGGGACGCATTACTTGCCCTCGTCGTCAGACATATTGTCGCCGCCGTCTGCCGTCATGCCTGTGCCGGTATCCGTCACGATGGTGTCGCCGTCGCGTAACTTGGTAACCGGGACGTCTGGGTTGATCTCGTTGCCCTGGTCGTCGCGCTTGACCTGCGTCTTACCGACTACAGCCTCGTTGTCGTTTTGCGTCACGACGGTCACCTTCACGCGGCGCGTCTTCTTGCCTTCCGAATCGGTGGCCAGATTGACGTAATAGTGCTCGCCGTCTTCGGTCATCAGCGCCATGGTCGGCACCATAACCACGTCGTCGAGCTTCTCGGTCACTACCGAGACCTCGGCAGTCATACCCGGCTTAAGGCGACTGTCAGGTGCTTCGATGAGGATGTCGACGTTAAAGGTCACACTGCCGCCGCTCCCGGAGGAGGAGTCGGAGTTTGCCACCGAGGCGATAGCCGTGACGGTGCCCTGGCTCACGATATCGGGAAACGCGGGATAGGTCACGTTGGCGCTTTGGCCCACGGCAATTTTGGCGATATCCTTTTCGCCCACCTGAACCGTCACCTTCATCTTGGACAGGTCGGCGATCTGCATGCACTGCTTGCCGCCGCTCGTGTCGCCTTCGCCCATGATCATGCCTCCGGTTACCGTGGCACCGACTTTGGCGTTGAGCTCGACGATGTTGCCCGAGCTGGGGGCCTTTACGGTGCGCTCGGCCGCCTTTGCCGTTGCCTGCTCGAGCGTTGCCTGGGCCGAGGCGAGGTTGCGCTGGGCGGTCGAGACGGCATTGGCGTTGGCGTTTGCGTCCGATGGGGCGGTCGATCCGTCACCGTCCGTTGCCGGTGCGGCCTGTGCGGCCGCGAGTGCCGCCTTTGCATTGTTCAGGTCTTCCTGGGCGGCCGCGACCGCGCGCTGCGCCTCGGAAACAGCGTTATCGAGCGCGTCGTTCTTAATGGTCATGAGCACGTCGCCCTCGTTGACGCTCTGCCCTGCCTGCACGTTGATCTGCGCCACCGTACCATCGACGGAAGGGGAGACGACCGAGGCTGAAATAGGCTTGAGCTGTCCCTTGGCTTCGACTGTGGTGGTAAACGTGCCTTCGGTGACCATGTCGGTCACCGGTCCGTTGGTGCCTGCGGGTTGCGCGTTGATGACCAGCGTTGCGATGATGGCAATGAGCGCGATGGCACCCACGACGCCGGCGGTAATACCGCGTCGAATCAGCTTTTTGCGTCGACGTTCGGCACGCTTTGCCTTGAGCTTGGCATACGCCTCTTCATCGGAAATCTCGGCCGTATCGTTCGTGCGTCCGCTCTCCTCGTCGGCATGTACGTCTGTGATCAGAGGAAGCGTTTCGGTGGCACCTTCGGGCGTGCGCTCGGTATCATTTGGGCCCGGGGTGATCCTGGGGACATTCGGCATAGCGTCTCCTTTATAGAAAGAACCTCGATAATTATATGCGCCCACCGGTTGGGGCGGGCGCATAGGACGGTTTCTTTCGGAACTGTTAGATTGGTCGCAGCGGTTCCACGTTGTAGGAATGCGTGCGTTGCACTACGAGTGGACAACCACGCACAGGCCGACTTTGATGCAGTCGTGAAGTGCCTTGGCGTCGGCCAGGCGCAGGTTGATGCAACCGTGGCTGCCGCACCACTTGTAGGAGTTGGGGTCGTCAAAGCTCTTGTCGTTTTGCCACGTTGCATCGTGGAAGCCGACCATGTTTCCCTCAAACGGCATCCAATAGCTGACCGGGCTCTCGTATTTTGGCTTGCCGGTCTCAGGGTCCTTGGCACCGATGAGCTTGCTGGCGCCATCGTTGCTGTTAATCTGCCATACGCCCTCGGGGGTGGCGTCCTCTCCCGGCTTGCCGGAGATAAAGTTGGCCTCCCACACGATGTTGCCGCTCTCGTCGTAGTAGCGCGCGTGCTGCTCGGATAGATCGACATCGACGTATGCCTTCCAGTCGGGCTCTCCCTTTGCGGTAAAGGTGTCGGCCTTCTGGGAGTACTTGATCTCGATTTCGCCGGTCTGTTTGTTGTTAATGGCGTCCTCGACCTGCTTGGCGAGCGAGCTGCTGTCGATGGACCAACCAAAGTCGCCGCCTTCTACGGCGCATTGCTTGCCATCGGCGCGCGTCCACCAGCGAGTGGAGCCCACGGTGTTAAAGCCGTTGGCGAGCTCGGCTGCCCAGCTGCTGATCTGCGACGTATCGAGTGTGGGGTTGGCCGGATCGGCAAAGCTGATCCACTGCAACACGGAGCTGCCATCAACCTTGCCGGCATCCTCGCCGTTGAGCTTGAGGGTCACGTTGACGCCCAGGAAGTTGTTAGCGGCATCGCATGCGGCCTGAATCTGATCATCGGTCAGCGTTCCATTGAGCGGCTCATAGGCATCGTTGCCGAGCTTGGAAAGGTCTACGGTCTCGGACAGCGAGGCAAGCTCGAGCTCGGCATACTTAATGACATGCTCGCGGTTGATTTTTTCGTTGGAGCGCGCCTTCTCGACGGTAAACTTGCCGGCCTGCTCGTCAAAGGAGCTATTGGCCTCGAACGTGCCCGAACGGCCCTCGTTAAACTCGTCGATGGCGGCGCCCAGATCCTTCTCAAACTTCTTTTGGTCAAAGGTGTCGGAGAGCATGGACAGGTCGACGTCTTGATCAAGATCGACTTCGTTGGAGGTAGCGGTTGTTTTGGTCTTGCCGCTTAAGGATTCCACAAGGCGGACCGGCCATACAAAGGCTTCGTTGTGGCTGATGATCTCTTTTGCGGCAGCTTCGCCGTCGACGATGGGCTCATCAGACTCGGGCTGATACGTCCAGCTAAAGTCATCGCCTGTCACGGTGAGCTTATAGTGCTTCCAAGCCGAGTTGACCTTGGTTGCGGCAGACGAAGCGTTTGAGAACGAGACGTCGACGCCGGCGATGGCGGTATTGGGGTAGGCTAGCTGGGAAAACGCTACGACGCCTACTATATAGACAATGACGATAAGACCCAGGACGACAAAGAGTGTCGTCTTTTTGCCCGACTTATTGCTGTCTCTTATACACATCTCCGAGCCCACGAGACATCTCAGGATCT
>URBM01000112.1 GCA_900545995.1 uncultured Collinsella sp.
GCTGGCCCGCGAGGCGCTCGGTGATATCGACGGCGTCGAGGTCCTGCCCTTTACCGGCCTCTTGGTCGACTTCGCTCGCGAGCAGGGGGCGGGGGCCGTGGTCAAGGGCCTGCGCGCCATGACCGACTTTGAGTACGAGCTGCAGCAGGCAGATCTCAACTATCGCTTGGATAACGAGCTGGAGTCCATCTTTGTCATGAGTGCGCCGCAGTACGGCTATATCTCGAGTTCGGTCGTTCGCCAGATCGCCTCGCTCGGCAGCGATGTATCGACGTTTGTCCCGCCCAACGTGGTCGAAGCGCTCAGACACCGCTTTTCGTGACGTTTTTTATTGCCTGGTGGCATGTGGTAAACTAGCACGATGATATGTTACCTATGAAAGGAGACCGGATGCCGGGCGAGAATTTTCCTGGCGATAGGATCGTCAGCTTGGTCGATGAGCTCGAAGGGCTGATCGAGGAAGCCAAGCCGCCTTTCGGCAAGAACGCTCAGTTCAAGGTCATCGACGCCGACGTGTTCTTCAACATCCTCGACGAGATCCGCATGAGCTATCCCGAGGAGTGGCAGAAGTCCCGCCGTATCCTTAAGGAGCGCGAGGAGCTTATGGCTTCCGCCGCCGCTCAGGCCGATTCCATCATCGCCGACGCTCAGCAGCAGGCCCTCACCATTGCTGGTGAGCAGGAGATCGTCCGCTTAGCACAGCAGCAGGCCGACGACATCCGCGATCGTGCCCAGCAGTACGAGCGCGAGACGCGTTATGCTGCCGAGGACTACGCGGAGCAGGTCTTTACGCACCTGGAGGAGAACCTCAAGAGCCTGACCGGCACCGTTACCCGTTGCCGTCAGCAGCTCAACGAGGGTGCCGCCCAACAGAATGGTCAGTGGTAATGGCTGAGTTCCCGAGCGTTACCGTCGATCTTTCCGAGCAGCTCGAGTTTCCTGGTGATTCGTATCCGCTGACCGGTAAGGTCGATGTCGCCACCTACATGGTGGGCGAGAAGGAGTACCAGCTACAGGACGGCATCGACTACGACGTTGTCTTTACCAATGCCGGTACCGGTGTCTTGCTCACGGGCATGGTCCGCGCGCACGCCACCGGCGAGTGCGACCGTTGCCTGGAGCCCGCCTCGTTTGATATCGCCGGCGAGATCGAGGAGTTCTACCTCTTTGAGGAGCCCGAGGATCCCGAGGCCTACGAGGACGGCTACGAGCTCCTGGGTGAGGACCGCATCGTCGATCTGGGTGAGCCCATCAATGACGCGGTCGTTATGGACACGCCGTTTGTGGTGCTCTGCAAGCCCGATTGCCGCGGTCTGTGTCCCACTTGCGGTTGCAATCTCAACGTCGAGCAATGCGATTGCGCCGCCCAGGCAGAGGCAGAATGGGCTGCTGCCACGGAAAATCCATTTGCAGCATTGAAGAATCTCAAGCTCGATGAGTAAAACTGTGGTAGTATCGCTACTTGCGCGTAATCGCCACACTGGATAGTTCATAAGGAAGGTCACTATGCCCGTACCTAAACAAAAGCAGGGTCGTATCCGCACTCACACCCGTCGTTCCGCCAACATGAAGATCTCGGCTGCGGCTCAGTCCACGTGCCCCCGTTGCGGCGCTGTCAAGCTTCCGCACCACGTGTGCCCCAGCTGCGGTTTCTACAAGGACCGCGAGGTTATCGTTACCGAGTAACGGTATACTCTGGATGCGATGCCGTTCCAAATGGAACCATAATGGCCGGCTCAATGAGTCGGCCATTTTTGTATAAGGAGCATGTATATGAGTAACGTTCGCGTTTGTGTAGACGTTGTGGGCGGAGACGAGAAACCTCAGGTTGTTCTCGATGGTATCGAGGCCGCACTTGCCGCCGATCCCGATATCGAGGTCTTGGCAGTTGGCCCCGCCGAAATCGTCAATCCCTTTGCCGCGGCCCATGCACGTGTGGAGGCTCTGGAAGCCCCTGACGTCATCGCCATGGATGACGATCCTATTCGCGCCGTGATGACCAAGCGCAAGTCCTCGATCGTGCTTGCCTGCCGCGCCATCAAAAAGGGCAACGCGGACGCGTTCTTCTCCGCCGGCTCCACCGGCGCCATGACCGCCGCTGCTACCGCATACGTCACACCGTTTAGGTATCAAGCCGAAGGCAAGAAGCAGCCGGTGCGCCCCTGTCTGACCAATGCGCTGCCCAATCGCGCCGGCGGTCTGACGGTGCTGTGCGATATGGGCGCCAACCCCGATGTCGAGGTCGACGACATGGTGCGTTTTGCCCAGATGGGTAGCGCCTATGCCCGCGTTGTCCTGGGCATCGAGCATCCTCGCGTGGGCCTGCTTGCCAATGGCACCGAGGATGAGAAGGGTTCCAACTTTACCAAGGCCTGCTTCCCGGCCATGAAAGCCGCTGTTCCGGGCTTTGTGGGCAACTGCGAGGGCACCGATCTTACGTCGGGCAATTTCGATGTCGTTGTTGCCGACGGCATGTCGGGTAATATCGCTCTCAAGGCTACCGAGGGCGCTGCCAAGTTTTTGCTACAGGAGCTCAAGGGCGCCTTTATGGCCTCGCTCGGCACAAAGATCGCCGCTCTGCTCATTAAAAAGCAGATGCGCGAGATTAAGGCCAAGCTCTCTGGTGATGCCAAGGGCGGCGCGATTCTTTTGGGCCTGCGTGGCGTGGTCCTGATCGGCCATGGCGCCACCTCGGTCGAGGCTGTTAAAAACGGTACGCTCGCGGCGGCTGAAGCCGTGCGCGCCGGGCTGGTCGAGAACGTCGCCAACTCCATGGACGGTATCGTTTTATAAGAGCGAGTTAGAGCGCTGTTATGTGCCTCGCGGCGCACGTCGTGGGGTAGAATCAAAACCGTGTCTTGGTGCCGCCCGCGCGGTGCCAATCTTTTGGTATTTATGCACTATGAGAGGAAGCGCTATGGACCGCTCCGAAATCTTCGACAAGATCGCCGAGGTCGCTGCTGACGTTCTGGGCGTCGATGTTGCCGAAATTAGCGATGAGACCACCTTTGACGACCTCGATGCCAACTCGCTCGAGCGCCTGCAACTGGTTACGGCTATCGAGGACGAGTTCAATCTCGAGATCGATGATGAGACCCTGCTCTCGCTCAACTCTGTCGCCGACGCCGTCGACGCGATCGAAAACGCCAGGGAGGCTTAGGTCTTGGCTTTATCCGAACGACTTACGCGCGCCCAGGAGATTCTGGGCCACGAGTTCAATGACAAGGTGCTGCTGCGCGCGGCGCTTACGCATCCTTCGGCCGTCGAAGGGCAGCCAGTCTCGGCAAGCTACGAGCGCCTTGAGTTCTTGGGTGATTCCATTTTGGGCGCCGTCGTCGCCCGTTCGCTCTTTGAGTCCTATCCCGAGTTTGACGAGGGCAAGCTCACGCGCCTGAAGGTGTCGCTTGTCTCGGGCGCTACGCTGTCCGAGGTGTCGCATGAGCTGGGCATCGACGACATCATTATCTTTGGTGCCTCCGAGACCGGTACCGGTGCGCGCGGCCTGCACTCGGCGCTCGAGAACGTCTACGAGTCGCTCGTGGGCGCGCTGTACCTGGATGCCGGCTGGGATGTTGCGGCGGACTTTATTCATCGTACGCTCAAGCCGCACCTGGCCTCCGAGCGTGCCGAGCACCCCGCGAACCCCAAGTCGTTCTTGCAGGAGTGCGTGCAGGCAGACGGCCACGAGCCTCCCGCGTATAAGCTGGTCGGCTCCGAGGGCCCCGCGCATGCGCCCACCTTTACCGCTGTGGTGCTCATCGACGGTATTCGCCAGGGCCGCGGCACCGGTTCCTCCAAGAAGGAGGCCGAGGGAGCCGCTGCGCTCGAGGCACTCGACCGCATGGGCTACACCACCAACGGCGTGATTCTCAACAAGAAGCCTGTTTAAGCGAGGAACCGTGTATCTCAAGTCCCTCACGCTCAAAGGGTTCAAGTCGTTTGCCGACCGCGCCCATATGTCATTTGAGCCGGGCCTGACCGTCATCGTCGGTCCAAACGGCTCGGGAAAATCGAACATCTCCGACTCGATTCTGTGGGTCCTGGGCGAGCAGAGCGCCAAGCAGCTGCGCGGCCAGGCCATGGAGGACGTCATCTTCTCGGGCTCGTCGGCACGCAAGCCGGTGGGTGTCGCCGAGGTCACACTGGTGCTCGATAACTCGGACCATATGCTGCCCGTCGATTTTGACGAGGTCGCCATCACCCGTCGCATGTATCGCTCGGGCGAAAGCGAGTACCTCATCAACTCGAGTCCGTGCCGCCTGATGGACATTCAGGACATCCTGCACGATTCGGGCCTGGGCAAGGATACGCATTCCATCATCAGCCAGGGCAAGCTCGATGCCATTTTGCAGAGCCGCCCCGAGGAGCGCCGTGCCCTCATCGAGGAGGCCGCCGGCATCTCCAAGCACAAGCGCCGCAAGGAGCGTGCGCTCAAAAAGATTAAGTCGATGGACGAGCACCTGACGCGTGCCCGCGACATCAATAAGGAAATTGCCCGTCAGCTGCGACCGCTGGAGCGTCAGGTCGTTCGTGCGCGCAAGTACAAAGAGCTGTCCTCGCGCGCGAACGAGCTTACGCAGATGCTGGCCGTCGACGAGCTGCGTTCGCTGCAGTCGCAGTGGAACGACCTGGAGAGCCGTTCCAAGGAAGGCGCCGCCGAGCTGGAGCTTGCGCAGTACCGCATGGGCGAAAAGGAGCGCGAGCTCGAGAAGCTCCAGGTTATGCTTGAGGAAAAGGGCCTGTTTGTGGGCGACCTGGGCGAGCAGCGCCGCCATATGCAAGACGTGGTCGGCCGCATTAACTCCGATATGCGCCTGCTCGAGGAAAAGGGCCACAACATGGTGTCGCGCCTGTCCGACATGCGTGGCCAGATCTCGAGCTCCGAGCATCAGCGTCGTCGCGTTGTCGAGGAGCTCGAGGATGCGCGTGCGCAGCTTGAGGAAGTGACCGGCGCGCACATGCAGGCCCAGGAGGACGTTGACGCCGCTGGTCCTGCCGCCGCTGAGCTTCACGAGCGGCGCGTGGCGCTCGACAATCAGATTTCGCAGCTTACGCGTAAGCAACGCGATGTGCAGCGCGTGGCCGATAACGCCGCGCTTGAGCTCGCTAAGGTGAAGGATTCCTTGAGCAATGCCGAGGTCGAGGACAACATGTACGCCTCGCGCCTGGAACAGATCGATGAACAGCTCGAGGAGGTCACGGCTTCGCTCGAGAGCCGTCGCGACCGTGCTGAGGAGCTTGAGAGTGCCCTTGAGGCGGCTCGTCAGGCCCAGAACGATGCGCGCGAGGCCACCGAGGTCGCCCATGCAGCCCTGAAGGACTTGCGTAATCGTGAGAGCGAGGCGCGCAACAAGCTGTCCGAGGTGCGCTCGGAGCTTGCCAGCCAAAAGAAGCTTGATGCCCGCATGGCAGACAGCTCGCCGCTGGTGAGCCGTCTGATGGGCGCACTGGGCGATGATGTCTCAGGCCGTCTGGGCGACGTGCTCGACGCCCCTCGTGAGCTTGAGGGCCTGGTTGAGCAACTACTTGCCGGCGATATCGATGCTCTTTTGTTTGATGATGCCGCTACGCTTGAGCGCGCCGGTCGTGCGGCTTTGGACCAAAAGAAGGCTTCGGGCGAGGCGCTGTTGGTGGCGCGCGGCGTGAGCGGTGGTGCTGCTGCCAATGGCGCTGCCGGTACGCGTCTGGTCGATCGTCTGTCCGTGCGCTCCGGTTATGGCCCGGTTGTCGAGGCCCTTCTCGGCGGCTATTACGTGGTCGATGACTTGGCTGCCGCGTTGGCTGCCCCTGTCGTTGACGGTGTGACCTACGTGACTCCCGATGGCGCCCGCGTGAGCTGTGGTGGTCTGGTGCGCGTGGGGCTCGATGCCGGCGAGGCTTCGGGTGCCTTGGAGCGCAAGCGCCGCATCCGTGAGCTCGAGGGCCTGGAACCCGATCTGGCTGCCATCTTTGAGCATGCTTCGGACCAAGTCGTTGAGGCCAACGCCGCCGTCGAGGAGGCACGTGCCGCCGAGGGCGATGCC
>URBM01000113.1 GCA_900545995.1 uncultured Collinsella sp.
GATGATGTAATACGTTTGAACATTGGACGCCCTGTGCCACAATACTGCCGAACGACTCCGCCTCTGCGGCGGCAAATACGATAGGAATATCAGCATGAAGCGCATCCTTCTCATCGCCACGGGCGGCACCATCGCATCGACCGAGGACGGCAACGGCCTCTCCCCCGCCCTGACCGGTGAGGAGCTCGCCCAGAGCGTCCCCGAGATCTCGGGGCTCTGCGAGCTCGACGTCGTGCAGCCCATGAACATCGACAGCACCAATATGCGCCCGAGTGACTGGATGCGGATCCGCGACGTCATCGTCGAGGGCTATGCCGACCACGACGGCTTCGTGATTCTGCACGGCACCGACACCATGAGTTACACCGCGGCAGCGCTTTCCTACCTGATTCAGGACAGCCCCAAGCCCATCGTGCTCACTGGCTCGCAAAAGCCCATGGGCAACCCCTTCACCGACGCCAAGCTCAACCTGTACCAAAGCCTGCTCTATGCGCTCGACGAGCACTCGCACGATGTGTCGATTGTGTTTGGTGGCGTCGCCATTGCCGGCACGCGCGCCCGCAAGCAGCGCACCATGAGCTTTAACGCGTTCATTAGCGTCAACTATCCGCCCATTGCCTACATCCGCAACGACCGCATCGTGCGCAACGGGCTCCACGGCACTCATCAGGGCGAAAACCCGGTGCGTTTCTACGACAGTATTGACCCGCGTGTGTTTGTCCTTAAGCTCACGCCCGGCGTGAACCCGGGTATCCTGGACGCCCTAGCCGATAGCTACGATGCTGTAATTCTTGAGACCTTTGGCATTGGCGGTATTCCCGAGTTTGGCGAGTCCGGCGAGTCATTCCAGGAGGCGATTTTCCGCTGGGTCGATTCGGGCCGCACCGTCGTTATGACCACGCAGGTCCCCGAAGAGGGTCTCGATCTGGGCGTTTATGAGGTCGGCCGCGCTTACGCCGATCATCCGGGCATTCTGCGCGGCGATGACATGACCACCGAGACGCTCGTGGCCAAGACCATGTGGGCACTCAGCCAGTCACGCGATGCGGCAGAGATTCAGCGCCTGTTCTACAGCCAAGTCAACCACGACCGCATCCCGATGGAGTAATTCAGTTGTCGACGGGTATCCCCTATTCGATACCCTCGAGAAGCTCTGACACCGTCATGCCGAGTGCGGGCGCGATCTTAAATAGAACCTTGAGCGTGAAATTTGCCGTCCCATCTTCGATTCGGTCGAGGTAGGGTCGGCTGATTCCTGTCGCCACACAAAAATCAACCTTGGAGATACCAAGGTCCCTGCGTGTCTCTTCGACCCGCCTGCCAAGAATCTGTTTCGCACGTTCGTCCATGCAGCCGAGTTTGAAATGGAGCCGAACATAAACGTAAACTATAGTTTACGTTTTGCCGAATACACAGGAGTTTTCTATGTCGGGTTCTTCGGTCCGTACGTACCGAGCCACGCTTCGCACAAACAGCGCACCGCCCAAGCTCGTCGTCGTTGAAGCAGAATGCCTTTCGCCCGATGAGCGCACAGCATTTGCATTGCTATCAAGTCGCGTCGCCGCCGTTCTGGTCCCTTGCCCGACGCAAGGTGAACTTGCCATCCGATGCCAAGTGCACGGCTGCTCGCTCAATCAGGCTGCCGTAATCGCAACCAGCCAACGAGGCCTGCCGCTCCTTTTAGAAGCCGGTATCGCACTCGCCCTTCGCGGCGCCGGATACGAAAACGAGGCCGCCGCCGATGTAGTCTTTCGACCACGATCGAGCGGCGGCCTCGCAGCAGCCATTGAATATGCGTGCAGGCTCGTTGCTTAAAAGGACAAGCTAGAAACCAAAGCCAAAGCCAGTTCCGGTAATCGCCGAGTACATAAAGTAAACGTTGATCACGTTGAGGAACACACCCGTGATGCAACCGTTGCGCAGGTAGCGCTCGCACACGATGCGCGCCATGGCGGCGGAGTCATCATTGTTCTTGGCCTGGCGTCCCGCCGTAAAGTACGTTGCCACGCTCAGCAGCAAATTGAGCACCGGAAGCGCCAGCAGCTCGTAGCTCTTGCCCCAGCGCGCCACCTCGCCGGCTGCGTTAAACTTCGTTGCCACCTCGGGGCCAATGTTGGGGATTACAAACGCTGCGACCACCAGCGGAAGCACCGCAAGCACCAGCAGCGCGATGCCCATGTAGCCGGCTTTTTTGCCATATTTGAACATGCGCGTCGTCCTTACACGTTAAAGCGGAAGTGCACGACGTCGCCATCGGCCATGACATAGTCCTTGCCCTCGATGCGTAGCTTGCCGGCGGCCTTGGCGCCCTGCTCACCGCCGAGCTCGATGTAGTCGTCGTAGCCAATGACCTCGGCCTTAATAAAGCCGCGCTCAAAGTCGGTATGGATGACGCCGGCGGCCTGCGGGGCGGTCGCGCCCTGACGCACCGTCCAGGCCTTGACCTCCATCTCGCCGGCCGTAAAGAACGACTGCAGGCCGAGCAGCTTGTAGGCAGCCTGAGCGAGCACGTCCAGGCCGGGCTGCTCCAGGCCCAGGCTTTCCAGGTAGTCGGCAGCGTCCTCGGGATCGAGCTCGGAAAGCTCGGCCTCGATCTTGGCGCAGATGGGCAGTGGCTTGACACCATCGATGGGCGCCAGGTCGTCGTTGAGCATATCCTCGTCCACGTTGGCCACATACAGGATGGGCTTCATGGTGAGCAGGAACAGGCCCTTGGCAGCGGCACGCTCCTCGTCGGTCATCTCCATGGATGCGGCGCGCTTGCCCTCGTTGAGCCAGGCAAGCAGGCGCTTGGCCACCTCGAACTTGGGCATGAGCTCCTTGTCGCGCTTGGCCTCCTTCTCGAGCTTGGGCAGCTGCTTCTCGAGCGTGCCCATGTCGGCCAGGATAAGCTCGGTCATGATGGTGTCGGCATCGCCGGCGGGATCGACGAACTCGCCCGTGCGGCCCACCTCACGCATGACGTTGGGGTCCTTAAAGTAGCGTACGACCTCACAGATGGCATCGGTCTCGCGGATGTTTGCCAAGAACTGGTTGCCCAGGCCCTCGCCCTCGTTGGCACCCTTCACCAGGCCCGCGATGTCGACAAACTCGACCGTCGCCGGCACAATGCGGCCCGGGTTGACGATGTCGGCAAGCTTTTGCAGGCGGCTATCGGGCACATCGACGATACCCACGTTGGGGTCGATCGTGGCAAACGGGTAGTTGGCGGCAAGGCCGGTCTTTTTGGTAAGCGCGGTGAACAGCGTCGACTTGCCCACGTTGGGCAGGCCCACGATACCGATGGAAAGGGACACGACAGCTCCTTTTAGTACAGGTACTTCAAACTGTATAAGTATAGCGCCGCCGCAGCATCCGGGCGAATCCGGACACCGCGGCGGCGCAAATGAAGCAGAGATAGAGCTCGCTGACTAGTCCGCGAGCTTCTCCACCTGATCGAGCATCTTGTCAAGCTTGGCCTTTGCCTCGGCCTTGACCTTCTGGGCTTCTTCGTGGGCCTTAGCCTTCTGGGCGGCCTTTTCCTCGGCCTCGGGATCGACGACGACCAGGTTGGATGCATCATGCTCAACCAGCTTGAGCGCATGCTCGGGACACACCTTGACACAGGCTCCGCAACCCAGGCAATACGTTGACTCCAGCGCAAAGCGACCGCTTCCCACCAGATCGCAGGCAAACGTGGGGCACACGTTGACGCACTCGCCGCACGACGTGCACTTGTCAAAATCGCATTCCGGTGTGCTCACCTGCATATTCTGGGCAAGCTCGGGGTGGTTCTGCAGCGTCGAGAGCACCAGCTGCCGCCCGTGCGTGAGCGAACGGCGACGCTTGGTCGTCGTGGTGCCGCACATGGTGTTGAGCGTGCGCTCGAGCTGCGTGATCTGGTGACGGTGAGCCTTCAACTTCTGCGTCACCGAGGCCAGCGCCGCCGTCGCCGGATTGAGCTTGGTCACCGTCAGGCCCGTGGTGCGGGCAATCTTATCCATGTACTCCTTGCGCTCGTACTCGCGGCGCTTATGGCATTTGAGGCTCTTGGGGTCGACCTCCAGGCCCATGCCCGTACCCGCCCACTCCTCGGCGGTAGCAATGGCCTCGCCCAAAATGTCCTCGCCACCGGTGTTGCGGCACTTATCGCACACGCCCAGTGGCAGGTAGACGCTCACGTTGGGATAGTCCGCCAGTACCGAGAACCAGGTCTCGGCCGTAATATCGCCCACGCAGGCAACGACGACCTCGTTTTCGCGCGGCATGCGCTTGAGGGCGCGTGTGCAGGTGACGTAGGCGGTCTCGTGGCTCGTAGCAGCGGAGACGATATCGTCATACAGGTTTTTAGGCGCCAGGCGCGGCGAGATGATCGCCTCGGTCGGACAGGCAGCGGCGCACAGGCCGCACTTGCGACAGGAGTCGAGGATCTCGATGGCGTCTTCCTCGACCTCGATAGCGTTGACCGGGCACACGTCCATGCACGCGGCGCAACCGCTCTTTTCGTTTTTGCAGGTCAAGCACGGAATGGTGTTGCCGCGCGGACGCTCCTTGTAGTCGGCAGGATTCCACTGCGGCGCCGACGGATCGAGCGCGTCGGTCACGCCGCCAAGCGGGTTTTTAAGAAAGTCGAAACCCTTGCTGATCTCGATAATGTCATCAAACAGATCGTGTTCCTGCGCCATGCGCGGCCCCTCCCTGAGCAGTGCAAACAAGCAAGAGATAATGATACGCTATCGGCCCACGCCTCGGGCAAATTACACGCGGAGCATCTTTGCGGCAAATAGCCCATGGCCTATCGCCGTCTCGATTGCACAAGATCAATCAAGCGCCAAACTATGCCTCGCGCATGAGCTCGGCGAGCTTTTGCCTGGTCACCTTGGCCTGCTCGTTGGCCATATTGCGTTCGTTTCTAAAGGCCGCATCCGCAACGCTCATCAGGTCAGCATCGGAAATCCCGCCAAGGCCCAGCTCCGCGAGCGTCGTCGGCAGACCGACGCGCTGGCAAAACTCGAGCACCTGATCAAGCTCGGGCGCACGCTCCAGGCGCAGCTGCACCACCAGGCCAAATGCCACGGCCTCACCATGCATGGCCTTGCACTCGGGCAGAATCGTCAGGCCGTTGGCGATGGCATGGGCAAGCGCTAGGCCACCGCTCTCAAAGCCAACACCCGAGAGCAGAATATTGCACTCGATCAGGCGCTCAACCGCCGGCGATATACGTCCCTTTCTGAGATCGCGCTTGACAGCGACGCCGTACTCCATGAGCGTGTCATAGCAGGCACGAGCCGCAACCAGAGCCAAGTGCCCCGGCGCGCCACCGTGCTCGTTAGCGCCGTGCGCCGCGGCGCACGAACGCGCCTCGAAGTACGTTGCCAGCGCATCGCCCATACCAGCGACCGTCATACGCAGCGGGGCTGACGCGACCACGTTGGTATCGACCACGACCAGGTCTGGATTCTTCTCGAGCAACAGGTAGCGGTCGAACGACCCATCCTCGTGATACAGCACCGAAATCGCACTGCACGGACCGTCCATCGACGCCGCTGTGGGGCATACGCACAACGGCAACTCGGCATAAAACGCAACGGCCTTGGCGATATCGAGCATTTTGCCGCCGCCAATACCCACTACCATGTCGCAATACTCGGCCTGGGCTTCCTTAGCCATTTCGACAACGGCCTCTTCCGTACACGGACCGTCATAAATCTTAAAGAACGGCTCACTCAGATCGTCGTCCAGAAATCCATCGACGATCTGCCTGCACAGCCGATCCTCGGTGCCCTGGTCAAACAAGACATAGGCAGCGCAGCCCAACCATGACAAATACCTGCCCTGACGCGAGAGTTCGCCCGGCCCCTGAACATACCGGCCGGGACCGCCATAAACCATGGGAAGTGCCATGCGAGAATCCGCCCTTCATCAAACAACGATTGGTGCAAAGTAACCTGACCCCTTTGCGCCATAGCAAAAAGGGGCAAAGCCATCTGTCGGCTTTGCCCCTTCCTTACCTAAGTTTACTCATCCATAAGGTAGT
>URBM01000114.1 GCA_900545995.1 uncultured Collinsella sp.
CCATGGGAATCCGAGCAGGTGCCCTACGACGATGCTATGGTCGGTGGTTTTGCTGCCGATGCCGGCGGGGACGATCTGCCCCCGTTCGACGTGCCGGGTGCGGCGTCCGCGACCAAGGCCGCTGCTGTGGCACCCGCAGCCTCTGCAAACGACGACGTCCCCGCCGCTCCCTGGGAATCCAATCCCGGTGCTGGCAGCCCCTTCGGCCATCAGGGTGCAGCCCCGAGCATTCCGCAGACCGAGGACGAGGCCAAAGCCCTCATCCGCAACGTCTTCGGCCAGGCCACCATCTTCAAACCGGTGGAGTAACCGTGCGGGCGGGTATGCTGCTCAAGAAGAGATCTCTTTGCCCGGGCGCATCTGTATTTCGGACATGTGTAGTGTGGTGCCGCGTATGTCGCATTTGAGCAGACAGGTGCGTGACGGTCGGCCTAGGATGCTGAGGTCGATACGATACGTCGCATGGCTGTCCGTGTACTCGACTTGCTCGGCGTTAATGGTTGCTCCGATTGCCAAATAAACGCCTAGCTCGGCATCGACAATCTTGAAGTCCTTTATCTTGACCTTGAACTCTTGATAGAGGGACGGGCTGTTGTAGTAGACGGTTCGGGTTCCGTCGGTGCACTCATCGGTCGTCTCCCATTTGACGACGGGCTGGTCCGAGCTGGCTATCAGCAGTTCTGCTCCAAAAGCTATGGCATGGGTGATGACAACCAGCAATGCCCAGCCGACAAAGAGATAGAGAACCACATATGCAACGGGGTGTTTTGAGCGGATGTTTTGGAGCGCGTTGGGGGCATTCATGGGGCACCTCCAAATTACTATCTATGGCAATCAAATTATACCCCGCTGCCATGCGCGTCACCGTGAGCAACGGATCGGCATGCAGGTCTTTAGCGGTGCACATGAAATGTCGGATTCCGGCTCTACAAGATTTAGCTTTCAATATTATGCAGATGCGAATTATTCAACTTTGCATAATCTTCGGGTGCGGCTTGCACTCCAGGACATGTATATCGACTGAGGTAGCGTGACTGCCCCGCTTGCTGGCCGCGCGCCGTGGTACGATTTTTGAGTTTGAAAGTCCCGCCGCGTCCCGGCTGCCCTTGCAGCTCGGCGTGCGGCCGCACGTAAAGGAGCCATCATGGCCGGTATGAACATGCAGCAGATGATGAAGCAGGCTCGTAAGATGCAGGAGCAGCTTGCCGCCGCGCAGGAGAACCTCAAGTCCCAGACCGTCGACGCCTCTGCCGGCGGCGGCATGGTCAAGGTGACCGTTAACGGCGAGATGGAGCTCGTCAATCTCACCATCGATCCCGATGCGCTCGATCCCGAGGACGTCGATATGCTGCAGGACATGATCATGGCTGCCGTCAACGAGGCCGTCCGCGGCGTCAACGAGCTCGCCAACAAGCAGATGGGCGCCATCACCGGCGGCCTCAACATCCCGGGCATGCCGTTCTAAGACACGCATATATATGAATGCGAATCACAGTCTGCAAAAACTGCTCGATGAGCTGGGCCGCCTGCCGGGCATTGGCCCCAAGTCGGCCCAGCGCATCGCCTATTACCTGCTCGAGGCCGATGCCGAGGAGGCCCGCCGCCTGGCCGAGGCCATCCTGGAGGTTAAGCAGGAGGTCCACTTTTGCAGCCGTTGCTTTAACTACGCCACGGCCGACGAGTGCTCCATCTGCCAGGACCCGATGCGCGATACCACTCGCATTTGCGTGGTGGGCGAGCCGCGCGACGTCCAGGCGATTGAGCGCACGGGCAGCTACCATGGCCTCTACCATGTGCTGGGCGGCGTGATCAGCCCCATGGACAAGATCGGTCCCGAGCAGCTGCATATCCGCGAGCTGCTGGCGCGCCTGGGCCACGAGGACATCCACGAGGTCATTATCGCCACCAACCCCAACATTGAGGGCGAGACCACGGCGAGCTACCTTGCTCGCACCATCAAACCATTGGGCGTTGAGGTATCGCGTCTTGCGAGCGGCCTTCCCGTGGGCGGCGACTTGGAGTATGCCGACGAGCTTACGCTTGGGCGCGCCATCGAGGCCCGTCGCACGATTTAGGTGGCGAGCCTGCTCCTGCCGTATGTTTTCCTCGCGATGCACGGGGTAGTCATAATTTCCCCGTGCGACTGTGAGTTTGTTGTGCAACAAAGATGCTTCGTATCCGCTTATCGCATGGATGCTTCCGCTCGCATCCTTAATTTGCCCATTCGTTGCGCAACCTTTTTGGTTCGCTGATACACTCAAATGTGGATATGAAAGAATGCGCCGCTTTTAAGCGGCGTGTTTTTGTTGGAGGAGAACACATGCGGCTCGGGGGCACTCAGACAAGGCATGGCGCCGCGGTGCGCATGCGGCGCCGGTTGGGCCTGGCGCCTCGGGCGTATGTGCTGCTGTCCTGTTCGCTGGCGCTGGTCGTTGCCGGCGTTTCTGCCTACGGTTTGGCCGTGCCACCTATGGTGCAGGCGCGTACCGCGCGCGAGCTGCGCATGGGGCATAAGGCCAAAAGCGATTTGGGCACCACAACCGGATACGCCTGGGCGAGTGTAGTCACGCACGTCGTGTTTGATGTCGACGACGCGGGCGGCGCCGATGCGCCGGACAACGAGATCACGCTTGCCAACGGCAAGACCATCGTGCTCACCAACACTAAGATCATCGATCGGTTGTCCAACAATAGCGTGGCGGCAACGGTGAATAAGGTCGAGCAGCAAAAGGAACAGGACGCCCAGCAGTCCGGAAAGCCCGGTAGCTCGGATACTTCTGGCTCCGGCTCGGATTCGTCGAGTTCGGGCGGCGGCTCTGGGTCGGGTTCCTCTACCGGAGGGTCTGTAAACGGCGGCTCGACGGGCGGCAACACTGACAGCGATGCAAACTCCGGTGGCCTTTCCGCTGCTGAGGAAGAGAGCATTCACAGTTGGCTTGTGACCAAGTACAACATGCTCGACGGCTATGTTTCTCGTGCCAATGACGTGGTCTCGACCTATAACTCTACGGGAGATCCCAGGCCGTGCGACAGCCTGGTCGGGGAGATGTTCGTCATTCGAGCCGAGTTCGGTCGTCAGACATTCTCGCCCCGGTCAAAGTGGTATCAGCAGTATGCCAATCTGTGGGGCTGTTACACCAACCTATGCCAATGGGTCGGCCATTACGGCGATGATGACGTCGCGCTCGGTAACTTCAACAATAACGTGGCGGCGCTTGCCCTATGATGACCGATCTTGCATCCACCACACCACAATCGCTCGGTCGCGATCCCATGGTCGGCCTGCGCCTGGCGCGTGTCGACGGGTTTGAGCCGGCCATTGCGCTCGGTCAGGACGAACTGCCTGCCTATCTGCGTCGTTTTACGATGCTGTTTGCCGACGATGCCACCATGCGCCGTGGCGGTATCGGCCGCGTGACGCGTGCCGTCAACGCCCAGGGTGAGGCCGTGGCACTCAAGCAGCTCATCTTGCCGACGCGCGATGAGTTTGACGACGCCGCCGCTCACGAGGCGCTGGTCGCCAAGTTCAAGGCGGCGTTTCGCGAGGAATACGAATGCCATCGCGCCCTTTCGGGCCTTAAGGGCTTTCCCCGCCTCTATGGCTGGGGCGAGGTCGACGGTGTGCCTGCAATTGTCATGGAATGGGTCGAGGGCGAGACGCTTGCCCGCTTGCGTTCGCGACTCGCCGTGGACGATGCCGGACGCCTGTCGCCACTTGTGGCGGCGCGTCTGGGTCGCGACCTGTTCGATCTGCTCTGCCGTATGAGCCTGGTGGGTGAGGGCTTTGTCCATCGCGATATCTCGCCCGCTAATATTATGGTGCGTACGGCACGTCTGCCGCTTGACCGGCAGCTTGCCGAGGGCACCTTTGACCTGTGCCTGATCGACTTTGGCTCGTCGCTGGCGCTCGAGCCTGCGTCGGCCGTGGCCGGTACCGGCGGCAAGGCGTCGTTTACGGAGCGTTATGCCACGCTGCGTCGCGCGACGGTTGCCTATGCCCCGCCCGAGATGCTCACCGACGATATTCCCGACCTGCGCGCTTTGCGTATGTCGCCGGCGATCGACGTCTATGCCGCGGCAAGCACGGTTTACGAGCTCATTGCCGGCGTCGCGCCATACGAAGCCGCGCCGGGCACTTCGGGCACCTCGGGTTCGCGCAAAAAGACGCGCGACATCGCGAGCCCCTACCGTCTCAAGATGGACACGCGGCCCGACTATCCCATTGGTGCCCATGCGCCCGGTTGTGATTTGACTCAGCTGCTTCGTCGTGAGCCCGATGTGGCGCTCGCCGCGGCCGAGCAGGCCCAGCAGCTAGGGCTTGAGCCGGATTCCGAAGAGCTGCGCGACGCGCTGGCGTTTGTCGATGCCCAGCTGTTCGACGTGGTGATGGCCTGCCTGTCCAGCCATCAAAAAGATCGTCCCGAGCCGGCGGCGGTCGAGGCAGCGCTCTCGGCGTTTTGTGACCACTATGCGCAAAATGTCGGTCGTTCGCTCCGCGGCGAGCCGCTCACGCCGTGCCCCATGGATGCGTCCGGTCGCGCGGTTCGTCGCGCGCTGATGGTCGGCGCGTCGGTCGTCTGTGGCGTGGTTTGGACTGTGGTCGTGGTCTCGGCCGCGCTGCTGGCGTCGGGCGCTCGCGTGACGGCGACTTTGGGATCGCTCGTGTGGTCTGGGTCGCTACCGGGTATTATTGCCGCACTGGCGTTGGCGCTGCCAGGCATAGCCGGCGTTGCCGCGGGGGCACTTGCGCGCGATCGGCGCTCGGGCTTCCTGCAGGGTGTGCTTGCGCTTTCTGCCTGCGAGGTTCTGGTGCTGGTTGTGGCTGCATGTAGCGTATTTTCCCAACGCGCCGTGATGGGCGGCCTTGTTGCCGCTCTGGTTGCAACCTATACGCTTACGTGGTTTTTGCTTGCGATGGGCTTTGCCTTTGAACTTCCCGTTTCGGCACCGCGACGCACAAAAGCCCAGATGGCGACTCCGCTTGCCGGTGGAGCCGCAGCTGTCCGTACTTTTGGCGGACCTGTCGAAGTATCGTCCGATTCTATTTCTACGACCAAGGAGGCCTAGGTCATGGCATCTCAAGTTGAGCTCACCCCATGCGGGGCCATGTTTGACATCTTTAAGCGCGCAGCGCATCTGAGCCATATCGAGCTGTGCGGCTTGGTGCTTTCGTCCCGTCCGCTCGCCGACGGCCGCAGCCCGCAGAGCCGAGCCGCCGATCGCTCTTGGGTTTCCCGCTTTATCGTTCGCGCGCCGGTCGGCACGCTTCAGCAGCGCTACTTTGCCGAATACGGTACCTCGGCTGCGCGTATTATGTCGCAACTGGCCCTGCGCCAGCGCAATCCCATGGACTCCACGGCTGTGATCAATATGGTGTGCGGTCCTGCAGGTGAACCGATGGTACGCGCGCTCGAAGAGTGCCACCAGGACACGAATCTCTATCGCAACGCGCTCGATCGCCTGTCCCAGGCGGCGGAACTCATGCCCGCCGAGCGCGCCGAGGCCGTGCTGGTGCTGTTTGTCGCCGTCGGTTGTTCGGCGGATGTGCGGTCCTCGGTGAACTATGCCATCGACTACGCACACGCGACCTGTGGCGGAGGCACATCCACGCCGCGTTCGCTTGGCATGTCGCTGACTGCGGGCGAACGCGAACCCGCCCCGGCGCACCCCTTGGGCTTGCTGCGCGTGCAAAACAGTTTTGTCGTGAGCGCCCCGCGCTGGATTCAGCCGAGTGAGCAGGGTGTTGAGATTGGCGCGCTGGCCACTGGTGAGGGCGATATTACCGACGTCGGCGACGATGTCTCGGCCCGCCATGCCCATATCTGGTGCGATGCTCAAAATATCTGGCGCGTCGAGGACTTGTCGTCCACCAACGGAACCGTGGTGGTAAACGGGGCCACGCGCGTCTGCATTCAGGTCGTGTTAGCGCCGGGCGATTTTAGCCGCTAATAGTCAAACGATTTTGACCAATCCC
>URBM01000115.1 GCA_900545995.1 uncultured Collinsella sp.
TCGTGCTCACCGCCTCCGAGTCCGGCACCACCCCCGAGGTGCTCGAGGCCGTCAACAAGATGAAGGAAAAGGGCATTCGCGTCTACGCCATGACCAAGCCCGAGGGCCCCATCGGCCAGGCTGTCGGCGCCGAGAACTGCGTCAAGATGGCTTCCGATCACGGTAACGGCGGCTGCGAGATGGGTTACTACCTCGCCGACTGCTTCGGCCTGCGCCTGCTCAACCGCCGCGGCTGCTTCCCGCAGTTCGACAAGTTTATCGAGCAGACCAAGGATGTCTGGACCCACCTGGTCGACATCCGCAAGAGCTTCGAGCCGCGTGCCGAGGAGCTCGCCAAGAAGTACGCTCTGGCCCCCTACACCATGTTCATCGGCTCCGGTGCGCTCTGGGGCGAGACGATTCTCTTCTCGATGTGCATCCTCGAGGAGATGCAGTGGAAGCGCACCCGCTACATCACGTCTGCCGACTTCTTCCACGGTACCCTCGAGCTCGTGGAGCCGGGCGTCCCCGTGTTCCTGTTCATGGGCGAGGACGAGAACCGCAAGCTCGACGAGCGCGTCCGCGCGTTCCTGACCCGCGGCGTGACCGGCGACACCGACATCAACATCATCGACACCGCCGAGTTCGCCATCCCGGGCCTTGACGACGAGTTCCGCGTCATCGTTTCCCCGTGGATCCTGTCCTCGCTGGTCACCGATCGACTCGCCGCCTACTACGAGACGGTCACCAAGCATAACCTCAACTACCGTCGCTACTATCACCAGTTCGACTACTAATAGTTGACCACTCATGTAAGAAGCACCCTGCCCGGGCGCATGCGTCCGGGCATTTTTATGCCGAAATTCGCTAGGAAGGGGAATCGAATGAGGCAGTTTATCGTGGCATCCCATGCTCATTTCGCGTCTGGAATCGTCGAGAGCATCGGCCTGCTTTCCGGCGAGCGCGAAAACGTCCATGCGCTCTCTATGTATGTCGACGGAAACGAGGACCTGGCCAAGGAAGCCGCAGCGATTCTAGATGGCTTTGCCGCGGACGACGAGGTCTTCGTTTGTACCGACCTCTTTGGCGGCAGCGTCAACAACGAGTTCACCAAGGTTGTCCAGACGCGCCCCAACACGCATCTGGTGACCAATATGAATCTGCCGCTTCTAATCCAGCTGCTGTTCGTGTCCGATTCGACTCCGATCGACGAGGCCATTCGTCAGATCGTCGAGGCGGACGACACCAAGGTCAAGTACGTCAACGACCTGCTGGGCCAGGCCGAACTCGATGAGTTTTAATCGTTAGGGAGCACATCATGATTCAGATGATTCGCGTAGACTATCGACTGCTTCACGGCCAGGTTGCCGTGAGCTGGACCTCGGCTTTGGGTGCCGACTGCATTCTGCTGGTGAGCGATACGGTCCTCAACGACAAGCTGCGCCTGCAGGCCCTGTCCCTTGCAAAGCCCGAAGGGTGCAAGGTCGTCGTCAAAAACACCGAGGATGCCGTCAAGGCGCTCCAGAGCGGTGTGACCGACAAGTACAAGCTCTTTGTGGTTTGCGAGACGATTCAGTAGGCCGGCGCCGTCGCAAAGGCGATGGGCGTTAAGAAGATCAACCTGGGTAACGTCGCCTTTAGCGAGGACGCCCGCCAAGTCTCGACGAGCGTGTTCCTTACGCCCGAGAACGAGGCATACGTGAAGGAGCTGCTCGGCGAGGGCTATGAGTTGTTCATTCAGATGATTCCGGCGGATGCGAAGACTGACGCCGCAAAGGTCATCGGTTAGGGGCTGTCATGGTTATCAAGACAATCCTGATTTTCCTTATTGCCCTTTTGGGCTATTCCGAGTGGCTGACGGGCACGAGCTACCTCCAGCGCCCGATCGTGCTCGGACCTCTGGTCGGCCTTGTTATGGGCGATGTGGTGACCGGCACAATTATGGGCGCCACGATGGAGCTTGCCATGGTCGGTGCCATCTCGGTCGGCGCCTACAACCCGCCCGATACGATTTCCGGAACCATCCTGGGTGTATCCCTTGCCATGCAGGCCGGCGCGGACGCTTCGGCGGCGCTGACCCTGGGTATCCCCATCGCCACGATCGTTCTGGCGCTCGATACGGCTCTGGGCCAGCCGGTCATGCTGCTGCTGGTGCACCGTATCGACAAGAACGTCGAGGATGGAGACACCAAGGCCATCACGCGCAACATGCTCATCGCCGGTTACGCGCAGAGCTGGTGCGGTCTGCTGATCATTCCCACTGCCTTCTTCTTTGGCGCCGATGCCGTGGCCAGTTTGCTCAACATCATTCCCGATTTCGTTCAGACCGGTATGGATGTCGCCGCCGCCTTCTTGCCCGCACTCGGTTTTGCAATGCTGGCTCAGATGATTATGAACAAGACGGTGGCGCCGTTCTTCTTCGCTGGCTTCTTCCTCGTCGCCTACTTTGGCATTAGCACGACGGGCGTGGCGATCTTTGCCGCGATCATCGTCGTCGCGATGACGGTTTTGGGTGACAAGAAAAAGGCGGAGCAGCCCGCAGTGGCAACCGAGGATCCTGCGATTGGGAGTGGGTTCGATGAGTTTTAAGTTTGAGTCTTCTTACGACGGGCTGATTTCCCGCGCAGACCTTAAGAAGCTGTTCTGGCGCTCGATTCCCTATGAGCATTCCTGGAACTACGAGCGTATGGGCCATATCGGCTTTATGTGGGCCCTTATGCCGATCCTTCGCAAGCTGTATCCGCAGGATGCGGACTTTAAGGCCGCCCTCAAGCGCCATATGGAGCTCTATAACGTCACGCCGTACATCTCGACGCTCCCCATGTCCATTGCCGCTGCAATGGAGGAGGTCAACGCTACTGACGATAGCTTTGACACGAGCGCGATCTCTAATGTCAAGCTTGCTTTGATGGGGCCGCTGTCCGGCGTGGGCGATGCCTTCTACTGGGGCACGCTGCGAATTTTGGCAACGGGTGTCGGCACGTCGCTGGCGCTACAGGGCTCTATTCTTGGCCCGATTTTGTTCCTGCTCGTGTTCAATGTCCCTCACTACATCATCCGTTACCTGCTGACGTTTGTGGGGTATCGCTTTGGCTCGGACATGATCAGCAAGGTCCAGGAATCGGGCATTATGGACACGATCGTCAAGATGGCCTCTATCATGGGCGCCATGGTGATCGGCGCTATGACCATGGAGATGGTCACCGTGGACATTCCGCTCATGGTCGGTGCGGGCGATGGTGCTCAGACGCTGGCCGAGCTGCTCAACGGAATCTTCCCGGGCTTTGTCACGATGGGGCTGTTTGGAATCGTCTATCTCATGCTCAAGAAGAAGATGAATCCGCTGGTCATCATGCTCGTGATCCTGCTCGTGAGTATCGCCGGCGCGTTCTTTGGAGTGCTTGGTGTTCAGTAGGGCATCCGTCATAATGAGAATAATGTAAGAGGGGGCGTCGCGCACACTGTGCTGCGACGCCCTTTTGCCGAAAGGTGGACAAGATGGAGTATCCGCAGCTTGCCGTCATGAATATCAGCCATCGTTATTTTGACCTTGAGGAATTCTTTTCTTCGGCAGCGGCCTCGGGCTACACGTGTTGCGAGCTTTGGACCGGGGCGATGCATCTGTATGTCGATTGCCATGGATACGATTCGCTCGAGCAGGTGCGGGAGCTGTCGCAGCGGTATGGGGTTCGGATTGTGGGGCTTTGTCCCGAACAGAACAACCCCAAGCCGTGGAATATCGCGGCGCGTGGGAATGAGGCGCGTGCCCGCACGCTCGCGTACTTTAAGAACGTTGTGGATATCGCGGCGGAACTTGGAGCCGAGCAGGTCATGGTCTCGAGCGGCTGGGCATTTTTGAACGAGCCGATCGAGGACGCGTGGGGTCGCAGCGCCTCGATGCTGCGTGCGATTGCCGAGCATGCGGGAGAGTGCGGCGTGCGACTGGTGCTCGAGGCCCTACAGCCGGTTGAGTCGATGATCGTGAACTCGGCGGCCGATACGAAGCGCATGATCGAGGCAGTTGATCATCCGGCACTTAAGGCGTGTCTGGATTTGGGCGCTATGGCGGTGGCGGGGGATACCATCGACGATTATTTCGATCTGCTTGGCGATGATGTCGCCCACGTGCATTTTGTCGATGTTGCGGCAGATGGCACGACGCATCTTGCCTGGGGTGACGGCGACCGCGATATGCGCGCCGACCTGGATAGGCTGGTGGCGCGCGGCTATCGCGGAGTTGTTTCGGCCGAGACCTATGACTGGCGCTATTTTGCCGACCCCGCAGCTGCCGATGCGCAGGTAATGGCAGAGTATCGTCGTGCGATTGGCGTCTAGGTGGGGTTGGGTTGCGACAATCCGCTCCTATGTTTCCAAATGAATACGGCGTGAGCCGAGGAGGACGATTCTCCCCGCAAACACTCTAGTATGCTAAAGTACCCAGAAGACCGGCGGAGCTATGCCGGTCTTCTGCTCTATATGAAACACAGCATGAGGAGGCTCACCAGATGACGGCCACACCGTGGGGATTCCGGGACATATTGCCCGAGGAGGCTCAGACGCGCGAGGAGATTGCGCTGACGGTGAAGGGCTGCTTTAGGGAGCATCATTATCTGCCGGTTGAGACGCCGCTGCTCGAGGACAAGGGCTCGCTCGAGGAGGGCGGCCGTATCGCGGACACGCCGTTTAAGCTTTTTGACGATGACGGCCGCCTGCTGGTGGTTCGTCCCGATAACACATTGCCCATCGTGCGCCTGGTCTCGACCCGCATGCGTGCGGCCGACCTGCCGCTGCGCTTGCGCTATGAGGCACCGGTGGTTCGCGAATGTCAGCGCAATGCCGGCGGTTCGCGTCAGTTTACCCAGCTGGGTTTTGAGCTCATCGGCGCGGGCGATACCGCGGGCGATGTCGAGATCGTCTCGCTGGTGGCCGAGGCCGTTCGCAAGTTGGCGCTGCCCGATGCGCGCATTATCGCAGGTAGCGTGCGCCCGTTTAAGGAGCTGCTCGCGGCGTGCGAGGATCGCGAGCTGGCTGCCGAGGCCCTGCGCTGCGTGCATGCCAACGACTTTGTGGGCCTCGATGCCCGCGTGGCGGAAAGCAACGAGCCCGAGGCCGTGAAGGCCGCCATTAGCGAGCTGCCGCGCCTGCATGGCGGCGCTGAGGTGCTCGACCGCGTTGACGCACTGTTGGCGGCGGCCGGCATCGTCGCGCCGCTCACGCGCGAACTGCGTGCTCTGGTTGAGGGTCTGTCTCCCGAGGATGCTCAGGTGCTGTCCTTCGACTTCTCCATCATGAATTCTTTCGATTACTACACGGGCCTGGTCTTTAAGGCCTATGCCGGTGGCCTGCCCGATCCGGTGGGCTCGGGCGGTCGCTACGACTCTATCTTTACCGGCGCGTTCGGCGACGGCATCGAGGTGCCGGCGGCGGGCTTCGCCTTTTCGCTCGAGCGTCTGGAGGCCGCGTGCACCTCTGCCGAGGACGCCGCCTCCGATGGTGACCACGCCGTGGGCCGCGGCGCCGAAGGCCCGCTACGCATCGCCGTGCCCAAGGGCTCGCTTAAGGCCGACACGCTCGACGTGCTCGAGGCCGCGGGCCTGGACGTCTCTGAGCTGCGCGATCCCGGCCGTCACCTGATCGTGCGCGGTCGCGACACGCGTGCCGGCGAGGGCACGGTCGGAGATATCGAGTTTGTCATCGTGCGTCCCAGCGACGCGCCGGCCTTTGTGGGCTGCGGCGGTGCCGACTGCGGCATCTGCGGCTGGGATTCGCTCATCGAGGCCGACCTCAACCTGCTGCAGCTCGTCGATCTGGGCTATGGCCTGTGCACCTTCATTGAGGCGGAGCCCGCATGGCGCGCCGGTCAGGCCGAGCGCAACTATGCCCGCCGCGGTTCGTTTCGCGTGGCCACCAAGTACCCGCGCATCGCGAGCGCGTGGTATGCCTGTCTCTTATACACATCTGACGCTGC
>URBM01000116.1 GCA_900545995.1 uncultured Collinsella sp.
GGCAGCGTCAGATGTGTATAAGAGACAGGCGCGATCTCGCTGGTTGAGGGCTTGGTGCACGACTACTCGCTGCTCGACGGCCTTGCCCATCGCGTGACGACGGAGCTGCCCGAGCGCACCGGTAACCTGGGTCACCTGACATGGAAGAACCCCTTTACCGACGAGGTCTCGAACGAGAGCTTCCCCGAGGTCTTTGACCGCGCGTTGGTCGATTACGAGTGCACGGTCGCCCGCTTTATCGAGACCGGTGACATGGATGCCGTGACCAGTCACGTCAACTACAGCGGTCGCGTGCTCAATGCCGATGAGGAGTTCGACCGCGAGGAATAGGGTCCGTGCGTGCCCCTTTGCCGAATCCTTACCGGCGGTTCTGGACAATTGGGGTACGATGAACTAACTGCATATCGGGCAAATACGAAGGGTCCCTGTCCATGAAATACACCAAGCTCGAGCGTAACTGGGTTATGTACGATGTGGGCAATTCGGCCCTCGTGCTGCTCAATACCTCGGTGGTGCCCATTTACTTTAACGCCATCAATACCGGCGCTTCCTCGGCCGACCTGGTGGTCGCCTGGGGCAATGCGCAGACGATCGCCTCGCTGGTCATCGCCATGCTCATGCCCATTCTGGGCGCGCTTGCCGACTACGCCGGCAACAAGATCAAGTTCTTCTTGGGCTTCTTCCTCACGGGCCTGGTGCTTTGCCTGGCGCAGGCTATCCCAATGTCCGCCATGGCATTTTTGACCGTGTACGTGCTGTGCACCATCGGCCTTAACTCTTCTATGACGTTCTACGACGCCATGCTGCCCGACATTACCACCGACGAGCGCATGGACGCCGTGTCCAGCTCGGGCTATGCCTGGGGCTATATCGGTTCCACCGTGCCGTTCGTCATCTGCCTGGCGCTCATCATGGGTGGCCCCGCTCTTGGCGTCCCTACCATGCTGGCAACGCGTCTGTCGTTTATCATCACTGGTGCCTGGTGGCTCATCTTTACCCTGCCGCTCATTCGCACCTATAAGCAGAAGTACGGTCGCGAGCGTGGTCCCGAGGACACCATCGGCCACATCGTGGGCGGCGTGTTCTCCGAGGTCGGACACACCATGCGCGAGATTGCCCACAACAAGACCGTGCTGGTCTACATGATCGCGTTCTTCTTCTACATCGACGGTGTGCACACGGTCATTTCCATGGCAACCAGCTATGGATCGGCTTTGGGCATCGACTCGACCCAACTGGTGCTGGCTCTGCTCGTTACGCAGTTTGTGGCCTTTCCGTCCGCCATCATCTACGGCAAGCTTGCCGGTCGCGTGGGCACACTCAATATGATCTTGGTGGCCGTCGCCGCCTATATGGGCATCGTGCTCTTTGCCGCGTTCTTCCTCAAGACCGCCTTTGAATTCTGGGTGCTTGCCATTATGGTCGGCCTGTTCCAGGGCGGTGTGCAGGCGCTCAGCCGTAGCTACTTCGGCCGCATTATTCCCAAGGAAAAGTCCAACGAGTACTACGGCTTCTTTGATATCTTTGGCCGCTATGCAAGCGTTATGGGCACCTTCCTGGTGTCGGTCGTCACCTCGCTGACCGGCAACCCGTCGCTGGGCGTCCTTTCCATTGGCGTGCTGCTGATCGTTGGCTTTATGCTGCTGGTCCGCCTGTCCCGCATGACTCGGGCGGCAGAGCATGCCGCATAGGAGCGAGCGGCTATTGTGCCTGTCCACGGTACTCTTTTGGGGTTATCCGCAATAAACATTGCGACTTGCGAGCAATGATTTGCCCAAGTGGGTATGATGGAATCAGCTAGGTCGCGGGGCGTCGCCTGTGTTTGGCGGCGTCCCGTTTTTGTGTTGCAGGGAGGGTAAGGCATGAACGCCACGGTCGTGATTCCAACGTATTGGGCGGGCGATGACGCTCGCGCAAACGCCCCTGGCACCTATGACCATTCGACACGACTCAACGCCGACAATCCCGAACTCGACCGCTGCCTGGCCTCGCTTGAGCAGGTGCGCGACATCCCGCGCATCATCCTTTTGGTGGTCTGTCCCGTTTCTGCCACAGCCGATGTGTCGCTGCGCGTGCACGAGATTGTCGACGCGCATCCCACGCTCAAGGTCACCGTTGTCACCAACACCCAGGCCTCGCGCATCGCAGATCGGGTTGCTCGGATCGCGCCCAAGGGTTCGGGCGAGTGCGTGAGCCTGCGAGGCTACGGTGCCATCCGCAACATGGGGCTGGCCTGTGCCGCTGTGCTGGGGCATGACGCGGTTATCTTTTTGGATGACGATGAGACTGTCATCGATGCCGATTTTATGAAGCGCGCGACCTACGCGCTGGGTCAGCAGACGCGTCAGGGCCTGCCGATCTTGGTCAAGAGCGGCTATTTCTACGATCGCGACGGCTCGCCGTTGGCTCCCACGGACAAGGCGGGCATCTGCCATCGTTGGTGGACCAAGCGCATCGAGTTCAACCGTTGGATGAAAAAGGCGCTCTCGGGCACCCGCATCTCGCGCTCCAACTACGTGTGCGGCGGTCTGATGGCCCTGCACGCCCGCGCCTTTACGCGTGTGGCCTTTGACCCGTTTATCACCCGCGGCGAGGACTTGGATTACCTCTTTAACATGCGCATGTTTGGCTACGACGTGTGGTTCGATAACGAGTGGACCGTGCGCCATCTGCCTCCGGAGTCCGAAAAGCGCTCACCGCGCTTTATGCAGGATGTATACCGTTGGTACTACGAACGGGCCAAGTTGACATTCGCTGCGCATCAAAAGGAGCTCATTCCCGTTACGGCGGCATCGCTCATGCCCTACCCGGGCCCGTGGATTTCGCGCGAGCTCGACGACCGCGTGCGCAAGACCGCTATGGTCCGCAGCGTGTTTACTCGCGAGCATGAGGGCTACCTGCGCATCTGGCGCCATGGTATCGACGAGGCAAAGGCCTATGCACGCCAAAACGCTGCAAGCTACCTGCGTTTCCAGAGCTTTTGGCCCAAGATCATGGACGGGCTTTGGCGTGACGCACAACTGATCAGTATCCTGGAGGGGGCCGAATGATCGACCGCCGCGCCCAGCGCGATAGTTCATTATCAATCTTTCGCATCATTGCCGTTGCCTGCGCCATTTGCGTGCTGGTGTACTTTATTTTTGCCCTGGTGACCGGTATCGAGCCGATCGCCACGGTGATTGCCTGCGCGCTGCTGTGCATCTTTCTGTGCATCTTTATCTTTTTGACGCTCAATCCCGATTCGGTGCGCTCCCAGTACACCGAGGAGACGCTCTCGGTGGCCTCGGCCATGCTCGAGGACATTAAGGGCGGTCTGACGCAGGAGTCGGCGCGTTTGGTGTGCCGGCGCATTTTGCCCGAGACGCGCGCCATGACGGTGGCCATCACCGACGAGGACAACGTGCTTGCCTGCGCGGGCGAGTTTGAGGAAAAACTGCTGCCCGATACTCCCATCCACACGCTTGCCACACGCTACGTTATCGAACATGGCATCGTGCAGTCGTTCAACCGTATGGTGGATGTCGTGGGCTCGGACGGCTCGCACAACCAAGTCCCCGCCGGCATTATCGCCCCCATCAAGGTGGGCGATCGTACCGTCGGCACGCTCAAGTTCTACTACAAGACCCCGCGCGCCGTCGACCGTACCCAGTACGCGCTTGCCTCGGGCTTTGCCGAGATCTTGTCCACGCAGCTCGCCATCCACGAGCTCGAGGTGCAAAAGGAACTCACGGCGCGCGCCGAGGTGCGTGCGCTGCAGGCGCAGATTAACCCGCACTTCCTGTTCAACACGCTGAACACCATTGCATCGTTTACGCGCACCGACCCGCTGCGGGCCCGCGAACTGCTTCGTGAGTTCTCATCGTTCTATCGTGCCACGCTCGACAACTCGGGATCGCTTATTCCGGTCTCGCGCGAGGTTGCACAGACCAGGCGCTACCTTACCTTTGAGAAGGCCCGCTTTGGCGAGGACCGCGTGCTTGCGACGTTCGATGTGTCCGAGGACGTGGAAGATACGCTGGTGCCGGCGTTCGTGATCCAGCCGATTGTCGAGAACGCCGTACGTCATGGTATGGGCGATGACGACGCCCTGAGGATCGACGTGACCGTTCACCAAGACGGCGAGGATGCAATCTTGATTGCCGTGGCCGATAATGGCGTGGGCATGGATGAGGGTACCGCCGCCAGACTGTTTGACGAGCGTTCTGCCCGTCCCGACGCCAGCTCTCCCCAGGGTGGCGGCGCCGGTGTGGCCATGCACAATATTTCGGAGCGCATCCATCGCTTTTATGGGCCGCACTCCTATACGCGTGTCGAATCGGCGCCGGGCAAGGGCACCAAAGTGCTCCTTCATCTTGATTTGTCAGAGAGCATCTTCGACATTCAAGAGTAAAATAAAAGGCTACGGGCTCAACGTCATGCGACGGATGCCCGGCGTAGTTAGTTGACGAAAGGTTTTATCCCTATGCTGCGTGCGATGATTGTGGATGATGAGGCGCCGGCTCGCTCGGAGCTTCGCTTCCTGCTCGAGCAAACGGGCAAGATCGGCACGATCACGGAGGCGTCGAGCGTCCGCTCCGCCATCGAGATGCTTATGGAAAGTCGCGTGGATGTCGTGTTTCTCGATATCTCGATGCCCGGTGCCTCGGGCCTGCAACTTGCCGAGGCGCTGCATAAGCTCAAAAATCCGCCGGCGATCGTGTTTGTGACTGCGTATAGTGACCATGCGGTCGAGGCATTCGACGTGGATGCCGTCGATTATCTGATGAAGCCGGTCGAGGAAGCTCGCTTGGATCGCGCGATCGAGAAGGTCATGCAACGCACCAAGCCGGTTACGGACAGCAAGGTGACCATCGAGCGTATCCCGGTGGAAAAGGGCGGCCGCAAGGTGCTCATTCCCGTGGACGACATTCGCTTTATCATGGCCAAGGACGATTACTCCTGCATCTATACCGTCGATGATCGCTTTTTGTCGACGACCTCGCTGGCGCAGTTTGAGGCCAAACTCTGCGACTTTGGCTTCTTCCGTGTTCACCGCCGCTATATCGTCAACTTGGCGTGCGTCACGGATGTGGAGACGGTGCCCTCGGGCGCCATCCAGCTGGGCATTACGGGCGTCGACGAACGCGTGCCGGTTTCGCGCCGCCGCGTCGTGCCGCTCAGGAAGGCTCTGAGTCTCTAGCACACTGGCCCCGCAGCCCTGTAGACCCATCGTCTGCGGAGCCGTGGGGCCTTTTTGTATGTATCTGCCGAATCGTTTTTTGCGGAAGGGATCCCATGAACAGTGCAAGCGCCAAGCGTATCGACATCATCTCGGACACCCACGGCTATCTTTCGCCTGCGCTCCTGGATGAGCTTGAGGGCGCAGACCTGATTATCCACGCCGGCGACCTCACGTCAGAGATGGACTACGAGCACCTATGCACCATCGCCCCCGTGCGGGCCGTACTGGGCAACAACGATTACTACCGCGACTACGGCCCCGATGTAGACCGTCTTGCGCTCTTTACCTACGAAGGCCTTAAATTCGCCGTAGCCCACTACCGCGAAGACCTTCCGGTGGGATCCGTAGACGTAGCCATCAACGGCCACACCCACGTAACCAAAGAAGCCCAAGTGGGCCGTTGCTTAGTCCTCAACCCGGGCAGCGCCAGCTACCCCAGAGGCACCCGAGGCCCCACCATGGCCAGAATGCTAGTAAAAGACGGCAAGATCCTAAGCACTAAGTTTATTGACCTAGAGTAATCACAACAAAAACGGGGGATGCAGATGCGTCCCCCGTTTTTCTTTCAGCAAAAGGTAGAGCTTCAGCAAGAACCATCAGACAACCCCGCCACGGAGAACGGGGATCTCGAGCCGCGGAAGCGGCGAGGAACAACAACAGCTCGAACAAAGTGACGGCAGGGAGGGTCTCCGGGGCCGAGGGCGGGGGTTAA
>URBM01000117.1 GCA_900545995.1 uncultured Collinsella sp.
GAAGACGGCATACGAGAGTGCCTCTTGTCTCGTGGGCTCGTCGAGGAGCAACAGGTTGCCGCCCTGCTTGAGCGTGAGCGCCAGGTTCAGACGGTTGCGCTCGCCACCGGAGAGCACGCCAGCGCGCTTCTGCTGGTCCTGGCCCTTAAAGCCAAAGCTCGCCACGTACGCGCGGCTGGGGACCTCGGTCTCGCCCACCATCATGTGGTCCAGGCCATCCGAGACGACCTCCCACAGGTTCTTGTCGGGGTCGATGCCGGAACGGTTCTGGTCGACGTAGGAAATCTTGACGGTCTCGCCCACCTCGAGCTCGCCCGAAGTCAGCGGCTCCAGGCCCACGATGGTCTTGAAGAGCGTAGTCTTGCCCACACCGTTGGGGCCGATGACGCCCACGATGCCGTTACGCGGCAGGGTGAAAGAAAGGTCGTCGATGAGCACGCGACCGTCGAATTCCTTGTGCAGGTGATGGGCCTCGAGCACCTTGTTACCCAGACGCGGTCCAACGGGAATGCGGATATCGGTCCAGTCGAGCTTCTGGCTTGCGCGGGCCTCGGCCTCCATCTCCTCGTAGCGAGCCAGACGGGCCTTGTTCTTTGCCTGGCGAGCCTTGGGCGAGCTGCGTACCCACTCGAGCTCGGCCTCCATGCGCTTGGCGAGCTTGGCGTCGCGGTTGCCCTGCGCCTCGATACGGGCGGCCTTGGTCTCCAGATACGTGGAGTAGTTGCCCTTGTAGGGATAAAGGTGACCGCGGTCGACCTCGCAGATCCACTCGGCAACGTTATCCAGGAAGTAGCGATCGTGCGTGACGGCAAGCACCGCGCCCTGGTAGTTGTGCAGGAAGTGCTCGAGCCACAGGATCGACTCGGCGTCCAGGTGGTTCGTGGGCTCGTCGAGCAGCAGCAGGTCGGGAGCTTCGAGCAGCAGCTTGCACAGGGCCACGCGACGGCGCTCGCCGCCGGAAAGTACGTTGACCGGCATGTCGGAATCGGGCAGCTGCAGGGCGTCCATGGCCTGGCCGAGCTTGGAATCGATATCCCAGCCGTCGGCGGCGTCGATCTCGTCCTGGAGCTTTCCCATCTCGGCCATGAGGGCGTCCATGTCGCAATCCGGGTCGCACATCTCCTCGCCGATCTTGTTGAAGCGATCGACCTTGGCGATCATGTCGCCAAATGCCATGCGCACGTTCTCGATGACGGTCTTGTCGTCGTCGAGCGGCGGCTCCTGCTGCAGGATACCCACGGTGTAGCCGGGGGTGAGCTTGGCATCGCCGTTGGAGACCTCCTCGATGCCGGCCATGATCTTGAGCAGGGTCGACTTGCCCATACCGTTGGGGCCCACGACGCCGATCTTGGCACCGGGGTAGAAGCTCAGGGTCACGTCGTCAAGGATCACCTTGTCGCCATGGGCCTTGCGAGCCTGATACATCTGATAAATGAACTCCGCCACAGTCATTTCTCCTTATCTAGCTGCGGAAATCTTCTCCCCCTCTCCGTTTTGGAAAAAGCGGAGAGGCAGTTCGCGCGTTCTAATAAAAAGGGGCATGGTTGCCCACACCCCCTAATACTACCTGGGAAAAGTCCCCCGGAACATACTATGAACTGCATACGCTAGTTTTCCGCACCCTTAACGAGCGGCTCGCTGCGATTTGCGCCACAACAGATACGAGTAGACGTAGACGGCTCCAACCGAACCAAACGCCAGAACCGCAATCACCGCGGCGACGACTTCACTCGAAAGCACGCTGCCTGCCACGCCCATCACAATCAGGCCAATACCTAGCACCATAAAGCAGGCGCCGCCAAAACGCTGCGTACGGCGCCAGTTCTCGGGATCGGCAAGCGCCCAGGGTGTCTTGATACCGAGCGTATAGTTCTGCTTCACACGCGGCAAGTAGTTGCCTACGCCGATGAACAGCAAACCGACAACACCGGAAATCAGCACGTTAACCGAACCGACCGCCGGCACCACGCCCCAGACCGTAAGCTCTCCCAGCCAGCTTATGGCGCACATGAACAAGGTGAAGGCGATTACGAAGCCCTGGTAGAACTTGCCCGAGGTTCGATATGCCTCACCTTTGGGGTCGATGCGCGGCACCACGCAGAACATTGCGAGAAGCGCCAGAGGCAGCACGCCGAGCGCGGAGGCCATCCAGCTAGGACCCCAACCGTCGACGGCGCCGTTCGCGCCCCAGTGCGTGGGAATCTGCGCAGGCAAGCTCGGCATCACCATGAGGTGCGCTACGACATTGGCGACGCACAGAGCGACCAGCGCAATCCACACGCGCGACGATACCCCCGTGGGGTGAATGCCCTTGTTTTCGTTATTCATCCTTATCACCTTCCGTGTTTGTAAAGCCCATAAACCAGCCAATCAAATCCTGCATGACGGTGGTGTTTAAGCTGTATACGATGTTTTGGCCATGGCGCTCGTCGGTCACCAACCCGGCGTTTTTGAGCGTCGCCAAGTGATGGCTCAGCGACGGCTTACTGATATCGAAATGCTCGGCAAGCTCCCCCGCCGTGCAATTGCCCTCGCGCAGCAACTCCAAAATGCGCCGTCGCGTTGGATCGGCAAGCGCCTTAAAACCCTCTCCCGGCATAAGACCTCCTCTCATCATCTCTCATGACGCGCACACTATACTCGATATTTAGATGTTTGTCTAACTATCTAATCTTGTACTCAAAAAAATAGCCGCCTCCGCGTAATGCGAAGACGGCCACTTCTCACGCTACAAACGTGTTTTAGAGTTGGCCAACCCGCTGCAACGGGTGCCATCTGCTTCAATCTTATGCGAACCCCGATCCCATTTCAACAAGCCCAAGGGCTCAAATGGAATCGCAATAATACCTATAATGGCGATAGCTAAAACACGACCGACTCCCCATCGGAGGATATCTATGACCGAAACCACAGCCGCAGCCGCCATCGAGACACGCGACACCAAGCTCGAGATTATCATGGGCCGCGAGGCACTCGATAAGCTCGCCGATGCTACGGTGCTAGTGCTCGGCTGCGGAGGCGTGGGCTCCAACTGCTGCGAGGCACTCGCCCGCGGCGGCATTGGTCATTTCGTCATTCTGGATAAGGACATCATCGCGCCCAGCAATATCAATCGCCAGGCCATCGCCTTTCACAGCACCGTCGGCAAGCGCAAGGTTGACGTGATGGAGGCCATGATCCACGACATCAATCCCGCCGCCACCGTCATCAAGCGCACCGAATACTTGCTGAGCGACAACATCGATGATTTCTTCGCGAGCGTTTTGGAGCAGACGGACGGCAAGCTCGACTACGTCGTCGACGCCATCGACACCATCTCGGCCAAGCTCACCATTGCCAAATATGCTCAGGACCACGACATTCGTTTGGTTAGCTCCATGGGCGGGGCCAACAAGCTCCATCCCGAGTGCCTCCGCTTTGCCGACATTTTCGATACGGTACGTGACCCCATGAGCCGCATCATGCGCAAAGAATGCAAGAAGCGCGGAATCAAGAGCCTGCATGTACTGTTTAGCTGCGAGGAATCGGTTAAGACACAGCCCCGCGATCCTTCCAACATCCACGAGCGCACCGAGCTGGGAACCGCCAGCTTTATGCCGCCCATCATGGGTCAGATGATCGCCGGCGAGGTTATCCGCCAGATCAGCGGTCGCGGCATCGAGCGCGTGCGCGCCGATGGCCAGCGCCTAGACTAGCGGAGCGCACCGAGATGGAGCCCCGGTTATTTGATGCACACTGCCATCTTGATTTAATGGCCCACCCGGACGCCGTTGCCGATGAGGCAACGGCGCTGGGCTTGGGTCTATTTGATTGCGGCGTCGATCCACGCGACTTTTCGGCCGCAAACGAGCGCGCTCGTCGCCACCCGGGCATCATCGCCGGCGTTGGGCTTCACCCCTGGTGGCTCGCCGATGGCCACTGCGGTTTTGCCGAAGTCAATCTGCTTTGCGAAGTTGCTGCCCAAGAACGCTACATCGGCGAAGTCGGACTCGACTTTTCCGCGCGCTTTGCTGGAAGTGAGCCGCTACAAATACAGGCACTTAACCGGCTCTGCGATGCGCTCGTGCAGCATCCTCTTACCGGGCGCGTGATATCAATTCACGCCGTTCGTTCGGCAGGAGCCGTACTGGACGTCCTCGAATCGCATGGACTACTCATCCCAAACCCCGACTCCCCCGCTATCATCTTCCACTGGTTTAGCGGCACTTCGGACGAACTCACCCGCGCGCGTAATGCGGGCTGCTATTTTTCCGTCAACGAACGCATGCTCGCGACCAAGCGCTGTCGCGAATACGCACGACAGATTCCACTCGACCGCCTACTGCTCGAGACCGATGCGCCGGCCGAGCCAAACACAGAAACAAGCACGCAGTCGCTCATCAGGTCGCTCACAAGGACCTCAGAACGCATCACCTCGCTCAAAAACTGCGACGCAAAGCGCATCGAGTCGATAGTTTTAACAAATGCGCGCTCTGTTTTTGACCTTCGCTAACCCCTGGTGTGCAAAAAATGCCAAATATGAGTACTGCTACCGGAATGGATACATTTCTTTTAACTTTCCAACCGCCAGAATAATCCTCGGTTGTCCGCTAATTAAAGCTTTTACAGTCATTCATCCTGCGTTTTCACAAATCTTAAACCCCCCAGACGCTCAAATCACGTCTGAAGGGGTTGATTTTGCTGCGACTAAATTAGTCACAGTACTCATATTTGGCATTTTTTGCACACCGGGTCCCGAGGAGGCGCCTGTACCTCCCCGGGACCGCTCGGCTATTCGACGATTGGTGCTCCGTGGCCCCAAGAACCTTCCATGCCGCACACGGTCGAGGCAAACCCGGCAGCAAAGTCGAGCGCGCGCTCGATGGCCTCGGCGCCATCTTCACCACGCTTGGCGGAATCGAGATAGCACATCAAAAACGAGGTAAGGAACGAGTCGCCCGCCCCCATGGTGTCCTTCATGTCCGTTACCGGTTTAGCCAGCTGGCGGTAATAACGCTCGCCGTCGTAAGCAATGCAGCCCTCGGCGCCCGCCGTAGCCGACACAAAACGCGGACCCAAGCCCTTCACCCATGCCAGACGCTCGCGGATCTCGTCCTCACTCGCGGCATCCGCCGCACTAAAGAAAGCGAAATCGACGTAGGGCGCAATCTGCTCGTAGTACTCGTCGGTAGAGTCGTCCGAAAAGTCAAAAGAGACCGTGACGCCCGCAGCCTTCAACTTGGGCAGTTCGCGCTCGGTAAAGCAATAGTTGCCCGAATGAACCACATCGAACTGCTTCATGTACGCAAGGTCAAAGCGATCGAGGACATAGCGCGCATCGCCACGGATACCGCCCTCGTTGGAGCCAAGGAAGACACGGTCACCGTCAACGACGGTCACGCGAGCCGCTCCGTTCTCGCCAATCATCTGCTCGCACTTGTCAAGCTCGATACCCTCATCCTCGAGGCTTGCAATGACATGCTCGGCAGCGGCGTCATTGCCAAAAATGCCCATGTATGCACAGCGTGCGGCACCGCATTTCTTGGCATAAACGGCGAAGTTCACCGCATTGCCGCCGGGATACATGGTGTGGATATGCTCGTAGCGATCGACGACGTTGTCGCCAAATCCGAGCGCGTTAACGTTAAATGCCATGGCCTTTGTCCCTTCTAGTACTCGACAACACCCATATAGCGACGGAAATCGGGATCGTGATCAAACACCTTGCCGCGTGCGGCACGCAGCTCGCAGTTCATGGCGTAGAACAGCACCGGGTCCAGATAGGCACGGACGCTCGCCGGCACGGCTTCCATACCGTACTCCTTGGCATCGAGAACCATCAGCGTATCGGTATGCGTCTTAAGGAACGCCAGGGCGCGCTCGTCCATAGCACGGCA